>NZ_JBVHWM010000008.1:0-190803 GCF_055564375.1 Streptomyces sp. NPDC029138 | reverse complement strand
GGGCGGTGGGGTCGCAGACGGGCGGCGATCAAACACCTCGTGCCCCCCCCCCCCCCCCCCCCCCCCCCCCCCCCCCGGCGCCGCCCGTTACCGCTCCGTCCTCGGCGCACCCGAGTCCGTCGCGCCCCGCCGGCTCGGTGACGTCGACTGCGAGGCCCGGCGGTGGGCCCTGCCGCTCTGGCCCGCGCTGCGCTTCGAGGTGCTCGTCGGGCCCGACGGCGGGGTCTGGAACGAGTGGCTGGTCCGGGCGCCGGGTGCGCCGGCGCCGGAGTTGTGCACCCTGGAGGATCTGACGCCCTGGTCCTGCACGGTGGACGAGGCCGCCCGCGCCTTCGCCCCCGCCCGCCCGCTGGAGGGCACCGCCCCCACCCGGTGGGGGCTGGCCCTCACCGCCCCCGACCGCGACGGCGTACGGCGGCAGGTGGTCGCCGAGTTCACCTGGGGGCTGCTCCAGCGGACGGCCGTCCTCACCTGAGCCCCAACTCACCTTTGTGCCGGCTTTTTGACGCCGTCCCGTTTCCCCGGGATGCAGGACAGCGAAAGCTGGAGCAGCATCGAAGTAGCGGAATCCAGTTATTCCGGGATCATATGCCGGGTCAGAAATGGCTCGTTCAACGGTTCATCACCACACCCATTCAACGGTCAAACAAAGGGGATGGGGTGTTTCGTATGTCCAACAATCAACCGACGGGCGTCCCGGCACCGCTTCAGGCCTTCGAGCCTGGTGTCGAACTGCTCCAGGACGCCCCGGAGGAAGACGTCCGGAGCGGGCTCGACCCGCGAGTCCACGAAAAGGAGAGTTCCGCGACCGGTGCCGCCGATGCCGCGACGGTGCCGCCTCCTCCCGTCGTGCCGGAGGGGGAAGTGCCGCAGAACACGCTCGCGGAACGGTGGCGTCAGCACATCGAGGCGGCTCGGCAGCGAGGAGCGTGATCATGCCGTACTTCCGCAACAGTCATTCCTCGACGATCCAGGTGGCCGGAATGTACTGGGACCCGCAGGCATGCGGGCAGTACGGAAATTACCGGACCATGGGCTGGTGGCGCATCAAGCCCTACGAGCGGGTTCTTCTGGCGCCCAACAATCAGCAGTTCTTCTACTGGTACGCCGAGTCCGACGACGGCCATCGGTGGAGCGGTCTCTACGGCCCCGTCTACACCTATCTGTACCCGTTCGACTCCTGCTTGAATATCGGGTCGACCGGCGCGTGGAAGACGGTGACGATGCGCCCGCACGACCAGTACGCCTTTCCCGGTGGCGTGAACGTGGACATATGAGCGCCCGCTGATCCCCCACCCCGCGAGCACAACTCAAGGAGCATCGTCATGGCCACCGAGCAGGACAAGGGCGCTGCGCGGTACTGCGCTCAGCCCCCGCGGAGAATCCCCGCGCTCGCCCCGGATCTCAGCCTCCCCCGGACCAGAGCGATACTGGTCAACCGGGCGAAGTGGGTGAACGGTACACAGCTGCGGTACTGCTTCCTCGAGGGCGCCGGCGACGGCGTGTCGAAGGCGTGGCTGACCGAGGTCCACAACGGTTTCCAGGAGTGGGAGGATCTCGGGATCGGACTGCGGTTCCGCCCCGAGGACGACCCCGCGGAATCGGAGATCCGGATCGCCTTCGCCGACGACGGGTCCTGGTCGTACGTCGGCACGGACTGTCTCGGCATCGGTTCCGGGGAACCCACGATGAACTTCGGCTGGGACCCGACCTCCCCCTACGGAAAGGTCACGGTCCGGCATGAGATAGGGCACGCGATCGGTTTCACCCACGAGCACCAGAATCCGTTCGCCGGCATCGAGTGGGACGAGCCGAAGGTGTACGAGTACTTGGGTGGACCTCCCAACTTCTGGCCCCGGGAGACGACTTACCACAACATCATCCAAAAGCTCTCCACGAAAGAGGTGAGCGGTTCGGAATGGGACCCGACGTCCGTCATGCACTACGGCTTCGAAGCGGGTCTCATCAAGCGGCCGGAGGCGTACCGGAGCGGGATTCCGTCCCCGCGGGGGCTGTCCGAGCGCGACAAGGAGTACGTGCGCAACTGGTATCCGCCGCTGGCTCCGCACATGGACGCGCTGAAGCCGTTCCAGTCGGCGGTCCTCGACCTCGCCTCGGGCGAGCAGGCCGATTACCGGGTCACCCCGGAGAAGAGCCAGAAGTACCAGTTCAGCACCTTCGGGGACGCCGATGTGCTGATGGTTCTCTTCGAGGACGTCGGCGGTGAGGACCTGCGCTATGTCAGCGGTGAGGACGACAGCGGCGAGAACCGCAACGGCCGCTTCGAGGTCAAGCTCCTCAAGGACCGCCGGTACGTCCTCCGCGTCCGGATGTACTCCACGTGGGGTGCCGGGAGCGCGTCGGTCATGTACTGGTGACCGTCGGGGAGACGGCCGGGGCCGGGTCCTCGGCCGCCGCGAGGATCGCCTCCGTCACGCGCGGCAGCGAGTCCGGGTGCAGCCACAGGAACAAGTTCGGCTCCACCAGCTCCAGTTCCATCAGGCGGGGCTCGCCGTCGTCGCCGTCCACCAGGTCCACGCGCGCGTACAGCAGCCCGGGCGTGCCGGGGACGGCCGCCAACGCCTTGTCGGCGACGGCGAGTTCGGCGTCCGTGGGCTGCCAGCGCTCCAGGTCGGGGTGGGCGACCTTGTCGGCGTCGTACGGGGTGCCGGGTGACAGTACGGCGGCCTTGCGGCTGGCGTGCAGCAGCCGCCCGCCGAAGAACTGAAGCGCCCGCTCGCCGCGCACGTCGATGCCAGGCATGTACGGCTGCACCATCGCGGTGAAGCCCTCCGCGTGCATCCGCGCCAGGTGCCGTACCGCCGTGTCGTGCTCGGCGGGTGTGTAGCGGGCGGCGAACCGGGCGCCCGCGCCCGAGGTCGGCTTGATCACGAACTCGTGCCCGGTCGGCAGGTCGGCCGGCTCACCGGGGGCCAGGTAGTGGGTGGGGACGGTGGGCACGCCGGCCGCCGCCAGCTGCCCGAGGTACCGCTTGTCGGCGTTCCAGCGGACGACGGGGGCCGGGTTGGCGAGCCGGGTCAGCGTGCCGACCCGGTCCACCCAGGCGGCGAACTCCGCGGCCCGCCAGCTGTAGTCCCAGGTCGAGCGGATGACGACCAGGTCGTACCCGCTCCAGTCCACCGCCGGGTCGTCCCAGTGCCGGGCCTCCGCCTCGGCACCGGCGTCCGCGAGCGCCCGCACCAGCACCGGCAGGTCCGCGTCCTTGCTCGGCTCGGCTCCGGGGTCGTAGGTGGCGAGGGCTATGCGGGGCACGGCGGACTCCCTGTCGTACGCGGGTTCGACGGTCGGTGCGGCTGTGAGGCTAACAAGCGTCTCGGGAACCGGGACAGCCCGGTTGACCTTCCCCTTCGGGGAAGCCCCAGCATCGGTGGCGGACGACGAGACGCGCGAGGTGCGCATGGAGCTGCTGACCATCGGGGCGTTCGCGAAGGCGAGCCGGCTGTCGCCGAAGGCCCTGCGCCTGTACGACGAGCTGGAGTTGCTGCGGCCCGCCCGGGTCGACCCGGACACCGGCTACCGCTACTACACCCTCGCCCAACTGGAACGGGCCCGGCTCGTGGCCTGGCTGCGCCGCCTGGGCATGCCCCTGGCGGAGATCCGGACGGTGTGCGCCCTGGACGCGGCGGGCGCGGCCCGGGAGATCAGGGCGTACTGGGCGCGGGTGGAGGCGGAGACGGCCGCACGGCGGGACCTCGCCGCGTTCCTCGTCGACCAGCTGACCGGCGAGTCGAGAGGGGACCACACCACCATGCTGGAACTGCGATACGCGGCCCGTTCGGACCGCGGGCACGTCCGCCCGGCCAACCAGGACGCGGTGTACGCGGGCCGCAGGCTGCTCGCCGTCGCCGACGGCTGCGGCCCGGCGGGGGCGCCCGCGAGCAACGCCGCCGTGGCGGCTCTGAGGTTTTTGGACGAGGAGGAGGAACTGGCCGCCGGCAGTGTGCTGAACCTGCTGGAGGAGGCGGTGCGCGGGGCGAACGAGGCCGTGCAGGACCTCGCGAGGGCCGGAGCGGAGGGCGGCGAGGAGAGCGGCACCACGCTGACCGCGCTGCTGTGGACGGGGTCGAAGCTGGCCCTCGTGCACATCGGGGACTCGCGGGCGTATCTGCTGCGGGACGGCGAGCTGTTCCGCATCACCCACGACCACAGCGTGGTCCAGTCGCTGATCGACGAGGGACGGCTGTCGGAGGAGGAGGCCGAGAGCCATCCGCAGCGGGCCCTGCTGCTGAAGGCCCTGGGTTCCTCCGGTGCGCCGTCGGTGCCGGATCTTCGGGTGCGGGAGGCCCGGGACGGGGACCGGTACCTGTTGTGCTCGGACGGGCTGACGCGGGTCGTTCCCGACGCGCTGATCCAGCGGCTGCTGGCCGCCGAGTCCGGCCCGGAGGCCGCCGTGCGGTCCCTGATCGGCGCGGCCAACGCGGCGGGCGGCCCCGACAACGTCAGCTGTGTCGTCGCCGACGTGGTGATGTCCGCCCGCCCGTCCGTCCCCGTCGGCTAGAACTGGCCGTATGGCACGGCACGGCACCGACGCGTACACCGGTGCGGACGGGCTGCCGCCCCTCGTCCGGCGCGCCCTGTCCGCCGCCCGCGCGCACGGCTTCCCCTTCTCCTGCCGGCCCGAACAGGGCCGCCTGCTGCACACGCCGGCGGGCGGCGCCCGGCTCCGGATCGGGGAGACCGGCACCGGGCTCGGCGTCGGCCTGGCCTGGCTCGCGTCGGGGGCCGCGCCCGGTGTACGGCTGGTCAGCGTCGAGCGGGAGCCGGAGCGGGCGCGGCGCGCCGCCGAGGTCTTCGCCGGCCGCCCCGAGGTCACCGTGCTGACCGGCGACTGGCGGCGGATCGAGGAGTACGGCCCCTTCGACCTGCTCGTCCTCGAGGGGGCGGGCAGGGCAAGGCGGCCGGGGGCGCGCCGGCCGACGTGGTGCGGCTGCCGGCGCCCGGCGGGACGGTCGTCGTCGACGACTTCACGCCCGCGGCCGGATGGCCCCCGCTGCACGAGGGCCGGGTCGACCGGGCGCGGCTGCACTGGCTGGAGCATCCCGCGCTGCGGGCGGTCGAGCTGCGGCTCACGGCCGATCTGAGCGCGGTCGTCGGGACGCGGGTCCTGGTGTAGGAAGGGTGCTGTCGTCCCCGGCAGTCGGCACCGCCGACAGTAAGGAGTGCGCCGCGTGTCCTCCCTCTTTCCCGCCCTGACGGATGGTCCAGGCGAGCGCAGCGAGATGGGGGTCCCCCCGGACGAAGTCTGGGAGAGGGCCGCCCTGCGGTTCGGACCACGGACTCTGACGTACGGCGGGCTGGCGGGCGCCGCGGGTGCCCTCGCCGCGCGGATCGGGGGCTCCGGCCGGGTCGCCGTGTGGGCCACGCCGGAGCTGGAGACCGCCGTCGCGGTGACCGGCGCGCTGCTCGCCGGGGCGGCGGCGGTGCCGCTCAACCCGAAGTCGGGTGAGAAGGAGCTGGCGCACATCCTGTCCGACAGCGCGCCGTCGCTCGTGCTCGCCGCGCCCGGTGCGGAACTGCCGCCGGTGTTCGGCGACTTGGCGCGGATCGATGTCGACGCGTCCGCCGCCGGTGCCGTGCCGGAGGAGCGGGTCCCGGACGGCGACCCGGCACTGATCGTCTACACCTCCGGCACCACCGGCCCGCCCAAGGGCGCGGTCCTGCCGCGCCGGGCCCTCGCCACCACCCTGGACGCGCTCGCCGACGCCTGGCAGTGGACCGGCGACGATGTGCTGGTGCACGGGCTGCCGCTGTTCCATGTGCACGGGCTGGTGCTGGGCGTCCTGGGCCCGCTGCGGCGCGGCGGCTCGGTGCGGCACCTGGGCCGGTTCTCCCCCGAGGGCGTGGCCCGGGAGCTGAACGCGGGCGCGACCATGGTGTTCGGGGTGCCGACGATGTACCACCGGATCGCGGAGGCGCTGCCCGGCGACCCGGAGCTGGCCAAGGCGCTCGCCGGGGCCCGGCTGCTGGTCTCGGGCTCGGCCGCGCTGCCGGTCCACGACCACGAGCGGATCGCGGCGGCGACCGGGCGCCGAGTGATCGAGCGGTACGGCATGACCGAGACGCTGATGAACACCAGCGTGCGGGCCGACGGGGAGGCCCGGGCCGGGACGGTCGGGGTGCCGCTGCCGGGTGTGGAGCTGCGGCTGGTGGAGGAGGACGGTACGGAGATCACCGCGTACGACGGCGAGAGCGTCGGGGAGATCCAGGTGCGCGGCCCGAACCTGTTCACCGAGTACCTGAACCGGCCCGACGCCACCGCCGCCGCGTTCACCGCCGACGGCTGGTTCCGCACCGGGGACATGGCCGTGCGCGAGCCCGACGGCTATGTCCGCATCGTCGGGCGCAAGGCCACCGACCTGATCAAGAGCGGGGGTTACAAGATCGGGGCCGGTGAGATCGAGAACGCGCTGCTGGAGCACCCGGGGGTGCGGGAGGCGGCGGTCACCGGGGAGCCGGACGCCGACCTGGGCGAGCGGATCGTGGCCTGGATCGTCCCGGCGGACCCGGAGAACCCGCCCGCTGACGAGGAGTTGGCTGACCATGTGGCCCGGCGGCTGGCCCCGCACAAGCGCCCCCGGGTCGTCCGCCGTCTGGAGGCGCTCCCCCGCAACGACATGGGGAAGATCATGAAGCGGGCCCTGCCCGATGCCTGAGCGGCTCTCGGCACGGCGGATACTCGCGCTGGTCGCGGACGCGGACAGCTTCCGCGAACTGCCCTCCCCGGCACGGGAGTCGCAGCAGGACGGCCCCCTCGGCTGGCAGGGCTACGACGCCTCCCGCGCCCGTGCCGCCGCCCGCACCGGCGAGCAGGAGTCGGTCGTCTGCGGCACCGCGCACGTCGAGGGCACCCGGGCCGTCCTGATCGCCTTCGAGTTCGGCTTCCTGGGCGGCTCGCTGGGCGAGCGCACCGGGGACCGGCTGGAGGCGGCGTACACCCATGCCCGTGAACACCGGCTGCCGGTGGTGCCGTTGATCGCGACCGGGGGCAGCCGGATGCAGGAGGGCATGCTCGCGCTCACGCAACTCCAGCGGGTGGCCCGTCAGTCCGCGCTCACCCGCGAGGCCGGCCTGCCCCAGATCGCGGTCCTGCGGGACCCGACGACCGGCGGCGGCTGGGCCACCCTCGGCGCGGGAGCGGACATCGTCCTGGCCCTCCCCGGCGCCCAGGTCGGCTTCGCCGGCTCCCGGGTCCGCCCGCCCGACGCCGACCCGGCCGCGTACACGGCGGAGTCCCAGCTGGCGGCGGGCTCGGCGGACGCGGTGGTGGAGCCGGCGGAGCTGAAGGGGGTGCTCGGGGGGTGGCTGCGGCTGCTGGCCGGGCGGGCGGCGGGAGTCACGCCGGACGACAGCGCGCCGGCCGTCGCTCCCACCCCGGCGTCCGCCCGGGGGGCCGAGCCCGCACCCGTGCCGGGCGCGCTCGGGCGGGGCTGGCCGGCCGGGACCGGGTGGGAGGCCGTCGAACGGGCCAGGGCGGCCGAACGGCCACGGGCGCGGGCCTACCTGGACGCCTATTTCGACCACCGGCTGCCGATCAGCGGTGACCGGTGCGGCGGTACCGATCCCGGCGGGATGCTGTGCGGGTTCGGTGAGCGGGACGGCCGTACCGTGGCCTACGCGGCGCAGACCGGGACGGCGACCCGCCCCGCCGGGTACCGCACCGCGACCCGGCTGATCCGGCTGGCGGACCGGTTCGGCGTCCCGGTGCTGACGCTGGTGGACACCCCGGGTGCCGCGAACGACGCGGAGGCGGAGCGGCAGGGCGTCGGCGCGGCCGTCGCCGAGGTGTTCGGCGCGGTGGCCGCCGCCCGGGTGCCGATCACCACCCTCGTCATCGGCGAGGGCGGCTCCGGCGGCGCCCTGGCGCTGGCCGCGCCCGGCAACACCTGGGCAACGCCGGACAGTTACTTCTCGGTGATCGCCCCGGAACTGGCGGCGGCCATCCTGAAACGCCCGCCGGAGGAGGTCCGGCCGACCGCGGACCAGCTCCGCGTCCGTCCACAGGACCTGCTGGAGCTGGGCGTGATCCAGGGCATCGTCTGAAGGCCCCCGGAGCGCTACCGGACCGCCACCGCCCGAATGATCTCCTGCGTCACCGCTCCCCCCTTGTCGTCGTGGGCCGAGGCCCGCAACGAAACGGACGACGCGCCGCGCGGCACGGTCAGCGTGCCGCGCCAGGAGTGGTCCCGGCCGGTGCCCAGGGGGACCGTCCGCCAGGTCGTGCCGTCGTCGTACGACACCTCCAGCCGGCCGCCGCCGAGCCTGCCGGTGCCCGAGGCGCGGGCCACGTACGAGGCGCTGAGCCCGACGGGTACCCGCCGCCCGCCGGGCACGGCACCGGCGAGGTCGGTGTCGAGGTCGTAGGCGAGGTTGATCAGCGGCAGGTACGTCCAGTGGTCCTCGGGGGTGGCCGCCGAGCGGAACGTCCACTCGGTGTGGCCCCGGGTGGCGAGCGGCCACCGGCCGGCGTCGAGGGCGGTGTCGGTGACGACCTGGTACGTGTGCGCGTCGGCGGGCGCGTCCCGGACGTAGGCGGCGGAACCGGTGTTCTGGTCGACCAGGGTGCCGTCGAGCCGGACGGAGGTGGTCTGGTGCATCCCGCTGTCCTCGCTCCACACGTCGCCGAAACCGGTGTGGTCGGGCCCGGAGTCGCCCCAGCCGGGCACGTTCAGCTGGATCTGGTTCCCCGCGCGCTGCTGGCCCCAGCCGAGCCCGCCGCCCAGCCACGGGTGCCACACGGGCCGGAACCAGTGCAGCGCCGGCCGGGTCCCGCCGTCGTAGCGGACGAGTCCGCCGCGCTCCTCCAGCGCGCCGTCGGCGGCGGTGACGGACTCGTGCCACAGCTGGCCGGGGCCGGTGGAGACGTAGTCCGTGCGCTCGGCGGGCAGGGCGACCCGCTCCTGGAAGCCGAGGCCGATCGGGAAGGTGTCGGTGATCGAGTACCGGAACTCGCCGCCGCTCCGGGACCGTGCGGGATGGAACGTGACGTGTACCGCCGCCAGTCGGCGGGCGCCGGGCGCGTACGTGAGGTCCCGGTCCGGGATCGCTCCCCGGTGGCCCTCGGAGAGGTCGTACACGTACGGCGAGTCGGCGGTGCCGGTCATGCCGGCCCGGCCCGCCGCCCTGAGGCGTGCCGCGTCCGCCTGGTTCACGGTGGCGATCAGCAGGGGCCGGTCGGCGTTGTCGTCGGTGCCCCACCAGGCCATCAGCCGGCCGGGCGCGTCGTCCGTGACGAACAGGGCCCTGGCGCCGGCGTCCTGCGCGGCCCGCGCGAGCGCGGCCGGGTCGGCGCCGTCGGTGAGGCGGGCGAGCACGGCCTTGCCGTACACCCCGGTGACGGGTCCGTCGCCGACGTCCACCAGGGGCAGTCGCGTGCGGCCCTCGAGGAGGGTGCCGCCGGGCTGGACGGTGGCCTCGTCGATGCCCCTGACCTCCAGTCGCGGCGCGGCCAGCCGCCATACGGTCCGGTACTCGAAGGTGCCCTGCGTGACCTCGGGCGTGGGCGCGGCGAAGACGCTGTCGTAGGTGAGGGGCACCTGGACCGCGCCGAACAGGTCGGCGCCGTTCGCCTTCCGGTCGTACTCCATGACCAGCTGGTGGGTCTCGGTGCGCCGGTCCACGTCCGCGCGGATCTCCCGCAGTGTGCGGCCGTCCAGGGTGACGTCGCGGTTCCGGTCGAGGGTGATCTCGGGGGCGGTGAGGAAGCCGAGGCCGAGGGAGTCGGCGCCGTGGCTGCCGGGCACGTCGAGGAAGGTGGCGAGGGAGTAGGTGCCGGGCTTCAGGCGCAGCCGGAGCGTGCCGGACCCGCCGACGTGGACGGGCTCGGCGTCCGCGCCCTCGGCGAGCCGCTGCACGGTGAGGTCGGCGGCGGCCGGAGCGCCCGACCGGTCCTTGACGTGGACGGTGAGGGTGTACCGCTCCTCCTCCTTGACCAGCCCGAACACGGTGTGCGCGACCGTGTCGCCGGACGGGTCGGTGGCCACGATCTGCCCGCTGGTCTCGCCGACCGGTGCCTTGGATCCGTCACCGGTGACCGTGGTGGAGGCCGTGCCGTGGGCGGGCACGGTGAGGGTGTCGTCGGCGAGGGTGGCGACGCCGTCGGGGGCGCCCCGCACCGACAGCCTCAACTCGGCCGGTGAGTCGGAGGAGTTGGTGTAGGTGACGGTCCGGGTGATCGGCTTGTTCGCGTCGTACGGCCAGCTGTGGAAGCCGAGGTCGGCGCTGCCGGTGGCGGTGACCGTGGCGTGCACCGCGTCCGGCACGCTCACCCGGCCCGCGCCCAGCGCGTAGGCGGAGGCGTCCAGTTGCTTCGAGCTGGACATCAGGGCGTCCTTCAACCGCGCGCCGGTCCAGTCCGGATGCTTCTCGGCGAGCAGCGCCGCGACGCCCGCTACCTGGGGGGTCGCCATGGACGTACCGCTCATGGAGGTGTAGTAGCCGGAACCGGTCAGGAGCTGGGAGCGGGCGGCGAGGATGTCCACGCCGGGGGCGGCGAGGTCGGGCTTGAGGGCGTTGTCGCCGTACCGGGGTCCGGCGGAGGTGAACCAGGCCGCCTGGTCGGCGGAGTCGACCGCGCCGACGGTGAGGGCGGCGTCGGCGGCGCCCGGCGAGCCGATGGAGGAGGGGGCGCCGGTGTTGCCGGCGGCGACGACGAACAGCGCGCCGGTCTCCTTCGAGAGGGTGTTCACCGCCTGCGCCATGGGGTCGGTGCCGTCGCTCGCCTCCGTCGAGCCCAGGCTCATGGAGACGATCCGGGCGCGCACGTCCCGTGCCGCCCACTCCATCCCGGCGATGATCTGGGACTCGCTGCCCGAACCCTGGTCGCTGAGCACCTTGCCGACCGCGAGGGTCGCGCCCGGCGCCACCCCCTTCTCGGTGCCGTCGGAGGCGGCGCCGCTGCCGCCGACGGTGGAGGCGACGTGGGTGCCGTGGCCGTTGCGGTCGGCGACCTCCTGCCCGTCGACGAAGCTCCTGGTGACGCTCACCCGGTCCGTCAGGTCGGGGTGCCCGAGGTCGGCGCCGCTGTCCAGGACGGCGACGGTGACGCCCTTGCCGGTGAGCCCCGCGTCCCAGCCCGTCGCTGTGCCGATCTGGGCGTTGCTCTCGGCGAGTTCGGCCGTCACCCGCCCGTCGAGCCACACCTTGTCGATGCCGGGCGTCCGGGTGAACGACCGCCAGAACGCGCGCCCCTTGCCGGCCTCCACGGCGGCGCCGCGCAGACTGGGCAGCGCACGGGTCCGCTCGGCACCGGCCGGGGTCGCGGCCCGCGCGCTCTTGTCGTAGGTGACGATCAGCGGCAGCGCGTCGGCCTCGGCGTCGGTGAGCCCCTGCCGGATGAGCCCGCTGACGTCGAACAGCCGCCGGTCCAGCGTCCCGGCCCGCAGATACGGCAGCGCCTCGTCCGGTACGACGGTGAGGTGGCCGTCGCCGCGCTGCGTCCGTACGGCACCGGTGGCGCCGACGGGCCGCCGCACGGTGACCGTCTGTCTGCCGTGCCCGAGGTCGGTGACGGTCACCTTGTCGCCGGTGACGAGGGTGACGGTGGTGGTACCGCTGGCGCCGGGGCCCTGAGGGTGCGGCGCCGCGACCGCCGGGCCGGCCGGGAGCAGGGCGCTCACCAGCCCCGCCGCCAGCAGCGCCGCCCCGCGTCTGACTGGTCCTGTGCTCATCCACGCCTCTTCTCGTGTGTGGCGAGTCGTGTGCAGCAAGTCGTGCGTAGCGAGTGCGTCGAGTGCTGGGACGAGTGTGATGTGTCGCTTGTCGTACGGGAGTTGGTCGATGGTGACGGAAAGGCGCCCTGGCGGGTTTTCGCCAACCTCAGAACATGTCCCGCGCCTCACCGCCGCGTGTGTGACTCCCGTGGCACCGTCCGTAACATGGGCGGTGGTCACTGGTCGGGTACGACGGGGGAGCGAGCGTCACCGTGGACGAGTTGGTGGAGTTCAGGACCGAGGACGGCGCGTTCGTCGTGGTGGAGGGCGCCGGCGGCACGAGATCGGGGGCCCGCCTCGTTTCGCGCGGCGACGGACCGGCACAGGCCGCGCGCACCTTCGAGGGAGCACTCGACGGCGTACGGGCGGCCGCCTCGGCGGCGCTGCGGGTCTTCCGGGACGGCAGCCTGCGCCCGGACGCGGTGGAGATCGAGTTCGGTGTGCGGCTGTCCGCGGAGGCCGGTGCCGTCATCGCGAAGGGGTCGGCGGAGGGCCACCTCGTCGTCAAGCTCAGCTGGTCCCCCGGGCAGGCGCCGGACCGGGCCGCCCAGGGGCAGCACCCGCCGGCGCAGGCCGCGCCCGGACAGCACGCCTCACCCCCGGCCCTGCCCGGCCAGGCCACGCCCGACCGGACCGTGCCCGGCCCGGAGTCCGCCGACCGGTGATGCGCAGCGCTGCCTGGCAGGCCAGGATCGCCTGCGGCGACGCGGTGGGGGCCGGTTTCCTGGTCACCGGCCGCCGGCTGCTCACCTGCGCCCACGTCGTCAGGTGGAGCGACCGGGCAGCCGTGACCGTCACCTTCCCGCACGCCAGGGAGCTGGGCGAGCTGTCCGCCTCGGTAGTCGCCCACGGCGGCTGGGCGGGCGAGGTCACCGACCCCGGCGATGTCGCCGTACTCGAACTGGACCGTGACGTCCCGCTCGCCCCGGCCGGTTTCGCCCCGCCCGACGCCGCGTACACCGAGCCGTACCCCCGGCTGATCGCGTACGGCTTCCCCGAGGGTTACGACGAGGGCACCCTCGCCGAGGTCCAGACCGTCTCCGGCCAGTTGATCGCCGGGGAGTGGCTGGAGCTGGTGGCGTGGCAGGGGCACGGGCAGCCGCTCGTGGACGGGTTCAGCGGGGCGGCGGCGACGCTCCCGGACGGCAGGGTGGCCGGAATGGTCACCGCGGCCGTGGGTTCGTCGCCGGACGTGCGCAAGGGCCGGATGCTGCCGCTGGACGTGCTGGCCCGCTACTGGCCCGAGCTGGGCGAGTTGGTGCCCACCCCGGGTCACCGGGACGACGCCCGCCGGCGGCTGTACGCCCTGCTGCGCCGGGCCGTGGCCGCCGCAGGCCGGGCGGGCGATCCGAACCGGCTGTACGTGGACGCGGTGGGCGCCTTCGGGCCGCCCCTGCCCCCGGGCGGCTTCCCCTCCCTGTGGGCGGCCGCCGCCTATGTGCAGTGGGAGGTCCCCGATCCGCAGGCGGTGAGCCGGTTCGCCGACCGGCTCGTGGAACTCCTGGACGAAGACCCGGCGTTACGGGCCCCGGCGGCCCCGGACACCCCGGCCCCGGCGGACGCGTCGGCGGCTCCCGCCTGGTCCCCGGTCGTCGTGGAGATCGATCACAGTGGCGCCGGTCCCGACCAGGTGACCGTGGAGGTGTCCGCGTACCGCGACGGCCGGCGCCGGCCGGTGGGCGCTCGCCGGCTGCCGCGCACCGGGGTGCGGGCCTACGTCCAGAGCCGCATCGACGAAGCCGTCGCCCATCTCGCCCCGGACGCCGACGAGCTGGTGACGTTCGTCCTGCCGCGCGAGTGGCTCAACGAGGCGGTGGCGCACTGGGAGTGCGGCGCGGACGACAGCACGCCGCTCGGCTGCGCCTATCCCCTCGTGGTGACCGACCGGGCGCGCCACCACAGCGGCCGGCTGCGCCACCAGCTGCGCAAGAAGTGGCAGAAGCTGGACTCCGGCGGCGGGGTCGAGGTGCACCGCGTCGAGTGCGGCACCCGGGAACGACCGCCGAGCCTGCGCAAGCGGCTCTGGGACGGCGACGCCGGGCTGGCGGGCTACGCGGCCCCGCCGACCACGGCACGGCAGCACTTCGAGGTCGGCCTCACCGTACCCGTCCCGATCCTGCTGTGGCCGCGCACCGGCTCTCCCTGCACCGGGCACGAGGACACGCCCCGCACAGGCGCCGAGCCGGGAAGTCCGCCCTGCCCCGGCACCGCGTTCCTCGACCAGCTCGCCGCGTCGGTCGCCGGCGTGCCGCCCGCCGAACTGCCGCGCCACATCCTGTCGTTGCGGCTGACCGCGGACGCCGCCGACGAGCCGGACCTGCACTGGGCGAGAGACCTCCAGCTGCTCTGGGACGACCCGCGCTGCTTCCCCGAGACCACCGCGAGCCTGCACTCGCCCGTCGCCTGATCCCCGCACGACCGAACCGCCCCCCACGGAGAAGAAGAGCCCATGCCCCTGTGGCCCGTCTACACCGGTACGAACGAGCCGCACGACGGCATCACCGAGCTGCCCCCGCCGCCACCCTGGCGGGCCTTCGACGGCGGGCCGGTGCTCCCGGCGCCGGACGCGGCCGCCGACGCCTCCGCCGTCTCCCCGGACCGCACGCACCGCGCCGAGACCTACCAGGCCACGCCGGAGACGGTCCAGCTGGTCAACGCGGCCCTGTATCTGCGCCGCCCGCTGCTGGTCACCGGCCCGCCCGGCACCGGCAAGTCCTCGCTGGTGTACGCGGTCGCCCGGGAGCTGCGGCTCGGCCCGGTGCTGCGCTGGAACATCACCAGCCGCAGCACGCTCCACGACGGCCTCTACCAGTACGACCCGCTCTCGCGGCTGTACGCGGCCCGGCAGGAGGCCGCCCGGCACGGCGGGGCCGAGGGCGCGGACGACCGGACGGGCATCGAGCACCATCTGCGCCTGGGCCCGCTCGGCACCGCCCTCCTGCCGTACGCCCGGCCCCGCGCGCTGCTCATCGACGAGATCGACAAGAGCGACCTCGACCTGCCCAACGACCTGCTGAACGTGCTGGAGGAGGGCCAGTACGAGATCCCCGAGCTGGTGCGTGCCGCGCGGCTCGCGCCGGACGGCGTCGCCGAGGTGCTGGCCGACGGCACCGACGAGCGGGTCCCGGTGGCCCGCGGGCGGGTCCGCTGCCGGGCCTTCCCCTTCGTCGTCCTCACCAGCAACGGCGAACGGGAGTTCCCGCCCGCCTTCCTGCGCCGCTGCGTCACCCTGCACCTGCGGCAGCCCGACGACCGCCGACTCGCCGAGATCGTCCGCGCCCACCTGGGCGAACCCGACGCCCAGGCGCGCACCCTGATCGACCGGTTCCTGTCCCGGGCGGGCGTCGGCGACCTGGCCACGGACCAGCTCCTCAACGCGATCTACCTGGCCCGCTCCGCCGACCTGGACGCCGACTCCCTCGACGGGCTGGCCGAACAGCTGATGCCGTACCTGGGGCAGAGCGCGCAGTCCGATGTCTTCTGAGCCTGCCGAGTTCCCCGAACCATCCGGGGCGTCCGAGCCTTCCGGGCCCACCGGCGCTTCCGGGCCCGCCGGGCCCCCCGGGCCCGCCGGGTCTTCCGCGCCCCCCGGGCCCGCCGACTCTTCCGGGTCCGCCGGGTCCAGCGACTCTTCCGCATCCCCCGGACCCGCCGACTCTTCCGCATCCCCCGGACCCGCCGACTCTTCCACGTCCCCCGGACCCGCCGACTCTTCCACGTCCCCCGGACCCGCCGACTCTTCCACGTCCCCCGGACCCGCCGACTCTTCCGCGTCCCCCGGACCCGCCGACTCTTCCGCATCCCCCGGACCCGCCGACTCTTCCACGTCCCCCGGGACCGCCGGCTCTTCCGCATGGTCCGGCGCCCCCGATCCGTTGGTCCGCCTGGCCGACGTGCTGGCCGAGGCGACCGGCGGGGCGCGTCCGACGCCGCTGGAACTGGCCGAACTGCTGTGGCTGGCCGGGCACATGGGCCCCGACGCGGACGACCCGCACGGCACCGGGCCGGACAACGCCGTAGCGGCGCCCCCGCAGGAACTCCCGGCCCCGGCGCCCCGGGAGACCGCACCGCAGCCGGAGGCCGACCGGCCGCCCGAGCCCCGACGGGCCGGTCCGCCGCCCTCCCGCGTCCCCCTGCACCTGCCCGCCCGCCGCCCCGCCCCGGCGGCGGACCGGTCCCACACCCCGCTCCTCGCCCCGGCGCCCCCGATGCTGCGCCACCCGCTCGCCCTGCAACGCGCGCTGCGCCCGCTGGGACGCCGGATCGACGCGCCCGTGGGCCAGGAGCTGGACGAGCCGGCGACCGCCGACCGCATCGCCCGCCTCGGCGCCGACCCCGCGTGGTGGCTGCCGGTGCTGCGCCCCGCCCGGGAGCGCTGGCTGCGTCTGAACCTGGTGTACGACGCCGGCCCCACCATGCCGGTCTGGCGGCCCTTGGTCCGCGAACTGCACACGGTCCTGGCCCAGTCGGGCGCCTTCCGCACGGTCGCCCTGTACCGCGCCGCCGCCGACGGCACCGTACGCGGCGCCGACGCGCACGCCCCCGCCGACGGCCGTACCGTCACCCTCCTGATCAGCGACTGCATGGGTCCGCAGTGGCGGGAGGGCCCCGCCGGCACCCGCTGGTTCGCCACCCTGCGCCGCTGGGCGCGCCGGATGCCCCTGGCCGTCGTACAGCCGCTCCCGGAACATCTGTGGCGGGACACGGCCCTGCCCACCACCCCGGGCACCCTGTCGGCCCCGCACCCGGCGGCCCCCACGGCGGCGCTCGCGTTCACCCCCTACGAGCGGCCCGAGTCCGCCGTGACCGGCGGCGCGGTCCCGCTTCCCGTGCTGGAGCCGGAGCCGCGGTGGCTCGCGCACTGGGCGGGGCTGCTGGCCACCCCGGGCGGCGGTGAGTTCCCGGGCGCGGTGGCCTGGTTGGGGCGTCCGCTGCCGGCGGACGCCGAGGACCGCACGGACGTCGGGACGCTGTCCGCCGAGGAGCTGGTCCTGCGGTTCCGGGCGACCGCCTCCCCGGAGGCGGTCCGGCTCGCCGGCCATCTCGCGGTGGGCCGCCCCGACCTGCCGGTCATGCGCCTGGTGCAGGCCGCCGTCGAACCCGATCCGCGCCCCCGGCACCTGGCCGAGGTGATTCTCAGCGGGATGCTCACCGCCGCCCCGGACGGTCCGCCCGGCTCCTACGCCTTCCGGGACGGCGTACGCGAGCTGCTGCTGCTCGGCCTGCCGCGCACCGCCCGCCACCGCACCACCGAACTCCTCGACCGCATGGGCGAGTTCATCGACCGCAGAGCGGGCCGGGCACCGGGCGAGTTCCGGGCGTCGGTCCCGTCCGCGCGGGGCGCGGGGACGGCCGCGGAGGGCGATCCGTTCGCCACGGTCAGCGAGGACAGCGTACGGCGGCTGTCGGCGGACGGCGCCGAGGAACTGTTCGCGGGACGGTACCGGCTGCTGCGGCAGGCCGAGGGCAGGGACGGCACGGGCTGGTTCGCCCAGGACGCCCGCGACGGTGACACGCTCGTCGTGCTGCACCGGTATTCGCCGGTCCGGTCCCCCGCCGCCTTCCGGGACCTCGGCCGGCGCCTCGGCGAGGTGCGCCACCCCGGGATCGCACCGGTCCGTGACCACGGCATCGCCGACGGATCGCCTTACCTGGTCCGGGAGTTCGTCGCCGGCCGGACCCTGCGCCAGCGCCTCGAGGACGCTCCCGGCGGCCTGCCCGCCGACGAGGTCGTCGCGCTGCTCCCGCCGCTGGCCGAGGCGGTCCTCGCCCTGCACGCGCAGGACGGGCCGCGCGGTGTGCTGAACACGCACGCGGTGGTGCTCACCCTGAACGGGCCGGTCCTGACCTGTCTGGGCTCCGCGCCGACGGTCCACGGGAGCCGCGAGAAGACGCTCCAGGCGCTCGGGGACATCGTTCGCGCCCTGTACCCCGACGACTCCGACGCGCTCGGGACGGAACTGGCCCCGGCCGTCACCGCGCTCCTCTCCGACAGCCCGGAGGCCCAGCGGCGCGGTGCCGAGCGGCTCCTGCGGCTGGGGCGAGGGCGGGAGAGCGGTCCCGCCGCGACAGCCGCCGACCGGGCCGAGATCCGCTTCGCGGCCGACGCCCTCACCGGCCGCCCGGAAGCCCGCATCACGCTCGAAGCCACGGTGCACGAGATCCTCGCGCGTGGTTCCCTCAGCCCCCGGCAGTACGAGGCGGAGGTCCGCCCGGACGGCTACCTGGTGCGCACCGAGCCCGGCGCCTATCTCCTGCCCGTCCTCGTCGCCGTGCTGCGCGAACTCCCCCAGGCGCTCGCCCGGCTGACCGACCGGCCACGGCTCCGGGTGACGTTCGGCCGGCCGCCCGTCCGGCCGCCGCGGGAAGCCGCGGACGTGACGGTCGTCGTACCGCCCGCCCTGTACGACGACTTCGCCGCCAGCTCCGCCGCCCGGCGCTCGCAGCGGTTCCGGCCGCTGTTCCGCGACAGTGCCCCGGACAGCCCGCCGGCCGCCTGGTACTGCCCGCTCGGACCGGGGTCCGCCGAGCCCGTGGAGCGGGATCTGGTGCGCGGCCCGTTCATCACGCACGACCTGCGCGAGCTGGGCGTCCCCACCCCGGGGCGCACGGCCGTCGTCCACACACGGCCCGACGGCCCGCTGACGCTGCTGGATCCCATCCACCCGTACGGGACGCGTCCGCCCCGCCCGGAGACGTACTACGCGGTCGATCTCACCGCGCACGAGACCCGGAAGATCGTGTCCCTGCCGAGTTCCGGCAAGGGCGCGTTCACCGCCGCGGTGAAGCTGTCCTGGCGGGTCGACGATCCGGTGGCGTTCGTCCGCGCCGAGGCCACCGGTGTCGCCGGGCTCCTGCTGGAACATCTGCGCGGCGCGGCGGCCCCCGTCACGCGCCGCTATCCGCCGCGCCGGGCGGGCGCGGCCCAGCGGGCGGTGAACGCGGGGGTGGACGACTGGCCGGTGCCGGGACTTGCGGTGTCGTACACCGTGCAGCTGGTCCCCGAGTGGGCGCCCGCGCCGGCGGCGGAGCCACCGGTCCCGTCGCGCCGGCGGCTGGCGGCGCTCCTCTCCGGTGCCGAGACCGTGCTGGTCGGCTTCGACGGGCCCCTCGCCCGGCTGTTCCCGGCGCAGACCGCGCGGGAGGCCGTTCTCGACCTGCTGTCCCTCGTCGCCGACCACCGCGATCCGCAGGACGCGCTGACGGGCCGACCGCTGCCCGTCGCGGGCGTCCCCGGCCGGGAGGCGTTCACGCATCCGCTGGACCTGCTGCGCGCCTTCGCCCACGACCGTCTCGGCCCGCTGTTGCGGGCGCGGCTGGACGACCTGGAACTGCGGGCCGTACCGGACGCGCCCACGACGCACCGCTCCCTCGCGCTCGTCCGCGCCCTGCACCGGTCGGGCCGCCGGGTCAGCGTGGTGACGGACGTGTGCACCCAGGCCGTCCACCGCTACCTGGAGCCCTACCGGCTGCCGCTCGCGGGCATCCACGGCCGCCGCGCCGACCTCAGCCTGCTGACGCCCCACCCCGACTGTCTGCTGCGCGCCCTGACCGCCGTCGGCGCACCGGCCCGCTCCTGCGTGCTGATCAGCTCCTCGGTCGCCGAACTCACCGCCGCCCAGCAACTCGGTCTCCCCTTCGTCGGCTACGCCCCCACCCCCGCCGGCCGGCGGGGCCTGCGCGAGGGCGGCAGCGAGGTCACGGTCTCCTCCCTCGAACCGCTGGTGGAGGCTGTTGGCGCCCGTTGACCCGCCGACACTCCGGGACGGCCGGAAAATACGCCCGTTCAGCGGCACCCCGCCCGGCGGCCCAGGAAAGGCGCCCGCTCCCGGCCCCGCGCAGGATGCCAGTGAGCCCGCCGAACAGGCGGGGGACCTCAAGGCCTGCGCACTCGGGAGGATCCGCCGTGACCGTCAGCCTGGAGCAGTTGCGCCGCTGTCACTTCGCCGTCGATCTGGGGGCGGCCCGCACCCGGGTGTACGTGAAGGGCTCCGGTCTGGTCGTGGACCAGCCGTCGGTCGCCGCCGTGAACACCCGTACCGGCGCCCTGATCGCGGTGGGCGAGTTCGCGGAGAAGATGACGGGGCGCACCCCGGACTACATCAGGGTCGTCCGGCCCATCTCCGGTGGCACGGTGGTCGACATCGAGATGGCCCAGCGCATGCTGCGGCATCTGCTCGGCGACAAGGTGCGCCGCGCGCTGCGCCGCAAGCCCCGGCTGCGGGCGGCGGCCTGCGCCCCGCACGACGCCGATCCGCTGGCCCAGCGCGCGACGATCGAGACGCTGGTCGGGCTCGGGGCCAGACGGGTGGTGCTGGTCGACACGCTGATCGCCGCCGCGGTGGGGTGCGGGCTGCCGGTGGAGCGGCCCGAGGCCACCATGGTCTTGGTGTGCGGGGCGGCGGCGACCCAGGTCGCGGTGCTCTCGCTGGGCTCCATCGTCACCGCCGAGCGGATTCCGGTGGGCGGCGAGGCCGTGGACCACGCGATCGTGCAGCATCTGCGGCACGAGCACGCGCTGATGCTGCCCAGCCAGGCGGTACGGCCGCTGCAACTGGCCCTGTCCGGCAACGGGCTCACCCCGCACGGCCCGGCGTCCACCGAGATCCACGGCCGGGACGTGGCGACCGGGCTGGCGCGCAGTGTGCGGGTGGACACCGCCGCCGTGCGCGACGCCATCCAGACCCCGTTGACGGCCGTCCTGGACGCCATCGGCAAGGTGCTGCGCGAGTGCCCGCCGGACCTGGTGGCCGACCTCGCCGACCGCGGGATCATGATGGTCGGCGGCTCGGCACTGCTGCCCGGGTTCGACCAGATGCTGCGGCAGGCCACCGGGATGCCCGTGCACATCGCCGATCGGCCCGACGTGTGCGCGGCACAGGGCCTGGGCGCCATGCTGGAGGGCCGGATCGAACCGCTGGTCCTGAACCCGCTCGCGGCGTGAGGCGGGCGCCGGGCCGAGCAGTGTCCGGAAGGGGGGTGGACAACCGCGCGAGCGACCGCGACGGACCCGCACCGGGAAGGCAGGCCGGCAGCAGCCCCGCGGCGCAGCCGGTTCAGATGCTCAGATGGCACCGGATGGTCGTACCCTCCGGGCCGGTGTGCGTGCGGACCAGGTCCGCCAGCAGGTTGACCAGCAGCAGTCCGCGTCCGCCCCGCTGGTCGCGGGCGGCGGGGCGGCGGCCGGCCAGCGGGTCGGCGAGGCGGCCCTTGTCGCGGACCTCGCACAGCACGCGTCCGTCCTCGGGCCACACGGTGAGCGCGCCCGTGCCACCGCCGTGGATCACGCTGTTCGTGGTCAGCTCGGCGGTGATCAGCGCCAGGTTCTCCAGTCCGAGGCCGGACAGGCCCAGCCGGGCGCCGTGGTCGGTGGCCAGATGCCGGACGGCGGACAGGGAGTCCTCGTCGAAGGAGAGGCGGAGCACGTCGGGGCCGGCGTCGGGGGCGGGCGGCAACGGCTCGTTGTAGCGGGCGACCACGCCGTCGGGGTCGTAGGCCGCGCTGGTCCGCTCGGCTCCGGAGCCGGCCGGGATGACGACCGGGTGGGTGGCGTGCGCGTCGGCGAGCGCCCGCTCGTCCAGTCGGGCGGTGTCGTACGGGCACAGGATGGTGACCTCGCGGCCCCGGAACGCCGCGTTGATGAGCGCCTCGTGCTGGGCGCAGGCCGGGTACTCGGCCGGGCTGCGGCCGGCCCAGACCGGCTCGCCGATGATCCGCACCCGGCGGCCGGGCGGCTGCGCGTCGGCGAAGGCGCGCAGCACGCCGGGGATGATCCGGCCGGGGTTGCGGCCCGCCTCCCGCATGTCCAGGAACCGTACGGCGGCGCCGTCGGCGCCCAGCTCGTCCTGGATCAGCCGCAGGTTCTCGCCGGGGACGGCCACCGCGACCGGCTCGCCGGCCGTCAGCGCCGCCCGGACGAACGGCACGGTGCCGTCCACGTACTGCCCCGCGTCGGCGTAGAACAGCGCGGGGTGGACGAACGGGTCCACGGGTTCGGCGGTCGCGGTCATGACGCCCACACCTCGATCCCCGGCGCACCGGGCCACAGCAGGTTCAGTATCCGCGGCAGAGTGTCCGGAGGCCGGTCCAGCACCAGACGCCGCTGCCCGCCGAGGTTCCGGGCGGCGTCCGCCAGAACGCCGGCGCCCGCGACGTCGACGAAGGTCAGCGCGGAAAGCTCCAAGTAGTACACGTCCTCGCCCTCGCGAACGGCCCGCTCCAGCGCGCGCTCCCAGATGCCGCGCGTGGGCAGGCTCACCTCGCCCGCAGCCCGGAATCCGGTACGCCCGGTCAACGGGGACACGTCGAGCCGCGGGACCACGGGCCTCGGCACGACGGCCGGCAGGGGCCGCGCCGGCTCAGCTCCGCTCACGCCATCTCCCAGCCGCACGGGTACACGAGTGCCCAGTATGCGCCTCCGCTCCCCCGGACGGTGTGTAGGTCCCGGCGCCGGGGGCAGGCGAGTTGCGAACGACCGACGGCAAAGCGAGACGAGAGACATGACCGCAGCTGCACGCGCACCGCACACCGGGCGGCTGGAGACCCTGGCCGTCGACGGCAGTACACAGGGCGACCGGGTCCTGCTGACCGCACGCGGCGAGCTGGTCCACGGCAGTACGCGGCCCCTCACCGGGGCGCTGGCGGCCCTGCCGGCGGACGTGGCCCGGGTCGACCTGGAGGCGTCCGGGGTGACCTTTCTGGACACGGCGGGGCTGGCGGCCCTGGGCACGCTGGGCGAGTACGGCCGCCGGCACGGCGTACCGGTACGGGCCACCGGCTGGCGGGGGCAGCCGCTCCGGGTGCTGGAGCTGGTGGGTGTTGACCCGGTGGACCCGCTGAGCGCCGCCCTGCCGACGGGGCTGCCCGCCCGTACCGCCTCGGCGGTGGCCCGGGAACGCGCCGAGCAGACCGAGCAACTGCACCTGCTGCGCCTGGAGGTCGAGCAGTTGCGCCACGCGATGGACACCCGCCCGGTGATCGACCAGGCGCGGGGCATCCTGATGGCGGCGCACGCGTGCACCCCGGATCAGGCGTGGGAGATCCTGCGGGAGGCGTCCCAGCGGTCCAACACCAAGCTGCGGGACGTGGCGTCGGCGGTCACTGCGAGCGCGGCGCCGGACGGCCCGGCCCCGCCGGAGCCGCTGCGGACGGCCCTGGCCGCCGCGGTCCGCCGGGTCGGTACGGCGGTCAGTACGGCAGGATGCGCCCCGAAGGGGTCCTGCGGTCGATCTCCTGCCCGCGCGGCGCGGCGGGCCGCCGGCTGACACGTACCCGGATCCGACGGTCCATGACGCCCTCCTCCTGCCGACACCGCCCGGCTGGACGCCGGTAGGAGGTGCGTGCCCAGGACCTGACCGGTTCAAGCCTGGGCGGCCTCAAGTCTTCGGGTCGGCGCGGTGGTTGACCCGGGCCCGTCAGCGGGTCAGGTACCGGGCGAGGACCGGGTCGAGCTGGGCCAGCCAGGCGGTCAGCCGGGCCCTGCGGCGGGCGTTCAGCTCGCAGGAGTAGACCCCGCCGTCCCACAGCCGCACGGTGAGGGTGAGGCGGTTGCCGCGCCAGTGGCGTCCGACGTGCGCGATCTCGTCCCAGGTGAAGTCCGCGGTGACGCCCGCCACTTCGAGGAGCACTCCGGTGGCGTTGACGACCGCGCCGGACTGCGCGTCGGCGAGCACGACCTCCGGGGTGCCGTAGGGCAGCGGCGGCCCGAAGCCGTAGGGGGCCGGCGGGGTGGCGGGCTGCGCGGGCAGGTGGGGTGGCGTGGCGGTCTGGACGGGCTGCGGTGCGGGCTGCCGCACGGGGTACTGGTACGGGTGCGCGGCGGCCTGCGGGGGTGTCGCGGGCGGCGGGGGCGGGGTGAACGCCGGCGGGGGTGTGGCCGGCTGCGGGGACGCGGTGAGCGGGGGCGGGTACGGCGGTGCGGCCGGCCGGGACGGGTCCGGTGCCGGGTCCGTCAGCCGGTCCAGCAGCGCGGCGGGCGTCGGGCGGTCCGCGGGCTCCTTCGCCAGGCACGCCGAGACCAGGTCCACCAGCCCGGCGGGTACGGCGGACAGGTCCGGCGGCTCGTGCACGGAGCGGTACATCAGTCCCATCGGCGTGCCCTCGCCCCAGGCGCTGCCGCCGGCCGCCGCGACCAGTACGGCGCCGAGGGCGAACACGTCGGCGGCGCCGGTCACATCGTGACCGAGGGCCTGTTCGGGCGCGAGGAAGCCGGGGGTGCCGAAGGCGGTGCCGGTGGCGGTGAGGCGGGTGGACTCGGCGGCCCGGGCTATGCCGAAGTCGAGGACGCGTGGCCCGTCGACGGCCATGATGATGTTGCCGGGCTTGAGGTCGCGGTGCACCAGGCCGCAGGAGTGGATGGACTCCAGCGCCTCGGCGAGCGCGGCGCCCAGGGCCCGCAACCGGGCCTCGTCCATGGCGCCCTCGGCGGCGAGCCGGGCCGCGAGGGTGGGCCCGGGGATGTAGGCGGTGGCCAGCCACAGCGGGTCGCCGTCGACGTCGGCGTCCACCACCGGTGCCGTGTGGAAGCCGCCGACCGCGCGGGCCGCCTCGACCTCGCTGCGGAACCGCTCCCGGAACACCGGGTCGGCGGCCAGTTCGGCCTTGGCGACCTTCAGCGCGACGGCCCGTCCGCCGCGCGTCCGTGCGAGATAGACCGTACCCATGCCGCCCTCGCCGAGCCGGCGCTCGACGAGGTATCCCCCGATGCGTTCCATGCGGTCCAGTATGGCCGCCGGACCTGCCCCGTCCATGCCCCGGTGGGGTTCCGTCCGTGCCCGGCGGCCGGTGCGGCTCGGAGCACGACGTGCACGACGTACGCCCGTGGCCACACGTCCAGTTGGAGGGTGCTCTCCTGGTTCCCGGGACCGGCCGCCTGAGGGGAACGGCGACCCGTTCAGTCACCGCCCGGGCGCGGTACGGGCGTGAAGGCGCGGCTCGCGAGATAGGCGGGGCGCGGGCGCGGGGCCGCGTACGGGGTGCCGAGGGGGTTCTCGACGCTGTTGTAGACGACGAAGAGGTTGGTGCGCGGGAACGGCGAGACGTTGGGGCTGGAGGCGTGCAGGCTGTTGGAGTCGAAGGCCACCGCCGAGCCCGCCGGGCCGGTGAACTGGCGGATGCCGAGTTCCCGGGCCAGCGCGGTGACCGCGGTGCGGTCCGCCGGGCCCGCGGGCAGGTTCTTTCCGCGCAGGGACGTGCGGTGGTAGTCGGGCGGTGTCTCGCCGACGGACGGCACGAAGGTGCGGTGCGCGCCCGGGATGATCATGAGGGGGCCGTTGTGCGGGGCGTTCTCGGTCAGGGCGATGGACAGGCTCAGGGCGCGCGGGGCCGGCATGCCGTCCTCCGAGTGCCAGGTCTCGAAGTCCGAGTGCCAGCCGAAACCTGAGCCGGTGAAAGCCGACTTGAGGTTCACCCGGGTCTGGTGGACGTACACCTCCGAGCCGAGGATCTGGCGGGCGATGTCCGCGAGCCGGGCCGAGTGGACGACCTCGCGGAACGTCTCGCTCAGCGCGTGCACCTCGAACACCGAGCGGACGCCGTCGCCGTCGGGTTCCGGCACCACCCGTCCCGACGCGCGCAACGCCGTGTCGGCCACCAGCCGCGCCGTCTCCGCCAGACAGGCCGAAGTCTGCTCCGCCGTCAGCAGCGCCTCGAACCGCAGGCACCCGTCGGCGTCGTAGGCGGTCAGCTCGGTTGCGGACAGGGGGCCGTCCGCCTCGGGACGCCAGACCACCGGGTGGCGGCGGGGGAAGGGGGCGCCGGCCTCGGGGGTGCGCGTCGGATACAGGTCGTCCCCCGGGGCGGTGGGGGGCACCGTGGCGGTCATCGGGGGCTCTCCTCCGGGTGGGGCGGTGGGGTGGCCGGGCGTTGGAACAGGGCGCCGGAGTTGCGGTGGGGCAGGTCGACGATCCGCAGGAGTTCGAAGCCCTGGGCCAGGTAGTAGCGGTGCAGCAGCCGGTTCGTCTTCCACGCCTCCAGCCGCAGCCAGCGCTTGCCCCGCCGGGCCGCCAACGCGGCCGCCCAGTCCAGCAGCCGCGCGCCGATCGCCTGGCCGGCGACGGCCCGGCTCACCGCGAGGTCGTGGACGTAGAGGGCGGAGCCGGGGTCGTCGTCGCGCCACCACTCCGGGTCGGCCCGTTCGTGGACGGTGATCGTGGCGACGGGCCGCCCTGCGCGGAAGGCGAGGTAGCAGTCGCCCGCCTCGATGGCCTCCGCCATGCGCCACCGGCGCGGCGGGTACTGCCACTGGTCGAGTCCCCGGCCGGCCAGCCAGCGGCTCGCCTCCAGCCACAGGGCCTCGACCTGCTCCAGCTCGCCGGGGCGGGCGGCCCGTATGTCCGGGGCGGTCACCGGGCCGGCTCCGCTCCGTCGCCGGCGAGGAAGGCCAGGGCCACGGCGGCCTCGCAGGCGATGCCCGTGGCGATCACGTCCTCGTCGATGTCCATGCGGGGCGAGTGCAACGCCGGGGCCTCGTGCGGTGCCCGGTCCCTCGGGCACGCGCCGAGGAAGGCCAGGGCGCCGGGTACGGCCCGCAGGACGTAGGAGAAGTCCTCCGCCGTCATCTGCGCGGCCGGCAGCACGTCCACCGCCTCGGCGCCGAGCGCGTCGGCGGCGGCGCGCAGGACGAAGTCGGTGAAGCGGGGATCGTTGGCGGTGACCGGGTAGCCGGTCTCGACGGTCGCCTCCGCCGTCGCTCCGTGTGCGGCGGCCACGCCCCGGGCGACCCGGTCGATCGCCTCGTGCAGCCGCCGCCGGGTCGGCTCGGCCAGCGTGCGCAGGGTGCCGGCCAGTTCCGCGGTGTCCGGGATGACGCCGGTGGCGGTGCCCGCGGTCAGCCGGGTCACGCTGAGGACGGCGCTGTCGTCGGCGGCCACGCCACGCGTGACCGCCGTCTGTAGGGCGAGCACGATCTCGCAGGCCACGGGCACGGGGTCACAGGCGGTGTGCGGCGCCGAGGCGTGCCCGCCGCGCCCCCGGACGAGGATGCGGAACCGGTCGGAGGCCGCCATCTGCGGCCCGGGCCGCAGCCGTACCGCACCGGCCGGCAGATTGGGGTGCACGTGCAGGGCGAAGGCGGCGTCCGCCCGGGCGCCGGAGGCGTCCAGCACCCCCTCCTCGATCATGTGCCGGGCCCCGTGATGGCCCTCCTCGCCGGGCTGGAACATGAACACCACGCGTCCGGCGAGCGCGTCCCGCCGGCCGGCGAGCAGCCGTGCGGCGCCCACCAGCATGGCCGTGTGGGCGTCGTGCCCGCAGGCGTGCATCAGCCCGCCGGTCCGCGAGGCGAACGGCAGTCCGGTGTCCTCGGTGACGGGCAGCGCGTCCATGTCGGCGCGCAGCAGGATCGTCGGGCCGTCGTCCGCTCCGGTGAGGGTCGCGGTGACGGAGGACAGGGCACGGCCGGTACGGACGTCCAGCCCGAGACCGTCGAGCGCGTCGAGGACCAGACGCTGGGTGGCGGGCAGATCGAGCCCCAGCTCCGGGCCACGGTGCAGGGCGCGGCGCAGGGCGATCGCCTCGGGCGCCAGCCGACGCGCCTCGTCCAGCGGAGCGGGACCGCCGCTGCCGACGCCCGCCGGCGTACCGCCCGCCTCCTCGGACGCCGCGTCACCCGGCGTACGCGGTACGTCCCCGGACGGGACGTCACCCGGCGTGTCCCGGGACAGGGCGGCACCCGGCGTGCCGTGCGCCGGCCGAGGCGGAGGTGTCATGGAGCCGTTCTCCTTCCCGGGCCCGGTCCATGGCGGCGCGGCCCGCGACGGCGTCGCACGAGGAGGCGGTACCCCCTCACCGTAAGGACGGCACCGCCGCCCTGGACAGTCCCCGACGCCCCCGGCGCACGGGATTCGGACAGGGACCGATGCTGACAGGATGGCGGATTCCGCCCCCTGACCAGGGGCCGACGCGCTGACATGCTCGGGTGAGACAGTCCGCAGGCCCGACTGAGGGTGAGGACCCATCCATGGTGATGTCCACGTCTCCGGGAGGCCCCCGGCGCCCCTGGGAATGGGACGAGACCGAATGGCGGCGGCACGTCGGCCGGGTCCGCGCCGGACGCGGCCTCGCACCCGTGTCCTGGCCCGGCGGGGCGCGCTGCGCGGTGGCGCTCTCCTTCGACCCCGACCACGAGACCATCCCGCTCCGCGACGGCGAGGTCATGCCCGGCAAGCTGTCGCAGGGCGAGTACGGCGCCCGCGTCGGCGTGCCGCGCATCCTGCGCCTGCTGGAGCGGCACGGCGTACCCGCCACGTTCTTCATGCCGGCGGTGTCCGCGCTGCTGCGTCCGGACGAGGCCCGCGCCTACGCCGACGCGGGCCATGAGGTCGCCCTGCACGGCTGGATCCACGAACGCACCATGGAGCTGGAGTACAAGGACGAGCGGGACCTCGCCTTCCGCAGCGCGGACACCCTGGAACGGCTCACCGGCCGGCGCCCCGTGGGCATCCGCACCCCTTCCTGGGACTTCAGCGAGCACACCCTCGACATCACCCGGGAGCTGGGCCTCGTCTACGACTCCTCCCTCATGGCGGACGACGAGCCCTATGAACTGCTCGCCCACGGCGAACCCACCGGCGTGGTGGAGATCCCCCCGGAGTGGATCCGCGACGACGCCGCCTACCTGAACATGGACCGCTACTCCGCCGTGCGCCCCTACACCCCGCCCCGGGACCTGATCCCGCTGTGGCGGGACGAGTTCGAGGCGGCCCACGCCGAGGGCGGCCTGTTCCAGCTGACGATGCATCCGCACGTCATCGGGCACCGCTCGCGGATCGTGGTCCTGGCGGAGTTGCTGGACCACATCGCCGCCCGCGGTGACGTCTGGTACGCGACCCATGCCGAGGTCGCACGGTATGTGTGGCAGGAGGCGACCGGGAACGGCACTTCCGGATGACCTGGGCGCCGGGGACGGGGGACGGCCTGGCGCCGACGCCGGTGGTCCGCCTCGGGGTAGAGGTCGCCGGCACGCCACGGGAGCTGTGGCTGAAGCTGGAGGGGTACAACCCGTACGGGTCCATCAAGGGGCGGACGGCGCTCGCGCTGTGGCGGGACGTCGCGGACCGGGTGGAGCGGGGCGCGGGGCTGGTGGAGTCGACGTCCGGCAATCTCGGCCTGGCCCTGGCCGCGCTGGCCGCCGCCCACCGGGTGCCGTTCACCGCGGTCGTGGATCCGCGCACCAGTGCCGCGCTGCTGTACGACATCCGCGCCCTCGGCGCCCACGTCGTCACCGTGGACACCCCGGACGGCGCCGGCGGCTACCTCCTGGGCCGGCTCGCCCGCGTGCGGGCCCTGCTCCACGAGCGGCCGGGCCTGGTGTGGACCGACCAGTACGGCAACCCGGCCAACCCGGCCGCCCACGCCACCGGCACCGCGCCCGAGCTGCACTGGCAGACACGCGGGGAGCGGCTGAGCGTGCTGGTGGCCGTGTCCACCGGGGGCACCCTCGCCGGTTTCCGGCGGTACGCCGCCGAGTCCGGCGCGGACTGGGAGCTGGTCGGCGTGGACGCGGCCGGTTCGGCGGCCCTGGGCGGCCCGCCGGGACCCCGGCTGCTGTCCGGCCTCGGCTCCAGCCGGCCGTCCGCCTTTCTGCCCGACGGGCACCGGCCCGCCGTGCGCGTCGACCCGGAGGAGGCGGTCACGGCGTGCCTGTGGCTGCGCGACACGACCGGCATCGGCGTCGGCGCGAGCGCCGGGGCACTGGTCGCGGCGGCGCTGCGGCTGTTCCGCGCCGACGCCCGGCGCACCGGCGCCGCCTGTCTGTGCCCCGACGGCGCCGACCGGTACCTCGACACCGTCTACTCCCCCGACTGGCGCCGCGCGCACGGCATGACCGGTTCCGTCCCGCTGCCCGGCGTACGGGTCCTCACCGCCGAGGGGGCACGGTGATGAACGACGGCAGCGGGGAGCGGGACTGGTACACGAGGGCGGGCGTCCGCCGGGACCCGCGCCGGCTGCTGCGGGACGAACTGCGCACCGGACAGCTGTACTTCCCGCCGGCCCTCATCCCGTACGCCGGTCACCCCCTGGTGCGCGCCCTGCCCGCCGCCGCGCGGGAGGCGCTGGCCGCCCGGCACCTGTTCCAGTACCTCGGCTTCACCACCCACTTCGAGACCGAGGTCGTCAACCGCGCCACCCAGCGCATCGCGACCGGCCGCGCCGGTGTCGACACCACCTCGGAGACCCGACTCGACGCGTTCCGGATCTACTGCGACGAGGGCTACCACGCGCTGTACAGCTTCGACGTCATCCGGCAGATCGCGGACGCCTCCGGCGTGGAGCCGGTGCCGTACGACTTCACGCCGTTCCGGGAACGGCTCGACGCGGTCGGCCGGAAGGCCCTGCCGGGTCAGCCGGTGCTGGCCCAGCTGCTCCAGGTCGTCGTGTTCGAGACGCTGGTCACGGCCATCCTCAACGACGTGCCGAAGGACGGCCGTGTGCTGACCGTCGTACGGCAGGTCGTGCGGGACCACGCCCGGGACGAGGGGTGGCACCACGCGTTCTTCGCCCGTTTCTTCCGCGAGCTGTGGGCCCGCCAGTCGCCCCGGGAGCGGGTGCGCGTCGCCCGCTGCCTGCCGGGGCTGATCCGCTCCAGTCTGCTGCCCGATCTGCGTCCGGTGCGGGCCGCGCTGGCCGCCGCCGGACTCGGCGCGGCGCAGGTGGAGGAGGTCGTGCGGGACGCGTATCCGCGTGCCGCGACGGAGCGGGGGATGCGGGAGGCCGCGCGGCACGCGCTGCGGCTCTTCGAGGAGACGGGCGTGCTCGCGGTCGACGGCGCCCGGGACGCCTTCCTCGCGGCGGGCCTGCTCACCGAGGCGGAAGGATCCGGCTCATGACGGAGGAACTGCTCTTCCTCGACCGTGCGGACGTCCTGGCGTGCGCGGCCGAGGTCGATGTGTGCCAGGTCGTCGCCGACGCGCTGGTCCGGCACGCGCGCGGCGCCGTCACCCTGCCCGCCGAGGGCTATCTGCCCTGGACCAACGACTCCGGCGCCTCCTGCCGTTCGCTCGCCATGCTCGGCGCCCTGGAGGGCGACGGCGCCCCGCCCGTGCGGGGCATGAAGCTCATCAACGCCGCCACGAGCAACCCGGCGCTGGGCAGGGAGCGCGCGGCCGGTGTCAGCTTCCTGTTCGACCACGCGACGGCCCGCCCGCTGGTGCTGGCCGAGGCCGGCTGGCTGAGCGCGGCCCGCACGGCCGCGTACACCATGGTGAGCCTGCGCCATCTGGGGCCGCCGGACTGGGCGGAGCTGACGCTCGTCGGCTGCGGCACCCTGGCCCGTACCCACCTGGAACTCCTCGACGCCTGCTTCCCGCAGGTACACACGGTCCATCTGTACGACGTCGACTCACGGCGGTCGGGCGCCCTCGCCGACTGGGTCTCCCGGCACCGGCCCGGCCTGCGCGCGAGGGTCCACGACAGCGCCCGGAGCACGGTGACGGCCTCGCCGGTCGTGGTGACGGTGACCACGGCCGGGGAGGGCTATCTGCCGGCGGCCTGGCTGCGGCCGGGCACGTTCGTCGCGCACGTGTCCCTGTCGGACCTGCTGCCCGACGCCCTGCTCGGCGCGCAGGCCCTGTACGTCGACGACGTCGGCCTGGTCGCCGACAACCCGCGCCGGACGCTGGGCGCGCTGATGCGGGACGGGCGGGTGACGGCCCGGGAGCCGGGGCCCGCGGGCGGGCGGGGGATCAACGGAACGCTCGGCCAGGTCCTCACCGGCGAGGTCCCGGCGGTGCGCCCCGGCGCCGGGCACGTCGTCAGCAACCCGTTCGGCATGGCCGTCCTGGACGTGGCGCTGCTCGGGGCCGTCCACGAGATCGCCGTCAGCCAAGGGACCGGCCGCCGACTACGCCTTTACTGACCCGGACCGAGCCCACGACCCCACTGCCCGCGCCCCTCCCCCGCCATACGAAGAGGTGGACTGCCATGCGTGACACCGCCGGTGAACTCCCCTCCCTCGAACTCCCCTTCCCTCTGGGCGTTCCGGCACCGGCCCCCGAGCAAGGGCTGTTCAGCCTCGCCGAGTTGCCGCCCGCGCGGCTGCACCGGCTCGTCGCCAGGTCGGTCGAGCTGTTCCGGGACCGGGGCGCGCACGACCGGCCGCTGCGGGACCGGGTCGTCGGCGTGCTGTTCACCCGCACCTCCACCCGTACCCGGACCGCCTTCCAGAGCGGCACCGTACGGCTCGGCGGCACGCCCGTCGCGTACGGACCCGGCGACCTCCAGCTCAACACCGGCGAGTCGGTGCCGGACACCGGCCGGGTCCTCGGTGCCATGCTGGACCTGCTGGTCGCGCGCACCGCGGGGCCGCTGGCGGAGCTGCGGGAGCTGTCCCGCGCCGGCCGGCTGCCCGTGATCAACGCGATGGCGAGCGAGGAACACCCCACCCAGGGCGTCTGCGACCTCGCCGTACTCACCCTGGCCTTCGGCGACCTGAGCGGTATCCGGCTGCTGTACGCCGGGGAGGGCAACAACACGGCCACGGCCCTCGCCCACGGACTGGCCGCGGTGCCGGGCGCGCACGTCACCTTCGCCACCCCGCCCGGCTACGGCCTGCCCGGCGACGCGCTGGCCACGGCCCGCAAGAACGCGGAGGCCACCGGGGCCCGGCTGGACGAGGTCCACGATCTCGCGGACGCGCCCGCCGAGGTGGACGTCGTGTACACCACGCGCTGGCAGACGACCGGCACGAGCAAGCCGGACCCCTCCTGGCGGGAGGTCTTCCGCCCCTTCCACGTGGACGGCGCGCTGCTGGCGCGGTGGCCGCGCGCGCTCTTCCTGCACGACCTGCCCGCCCACCGGGGCGACGAGGTCGCCGGCGAGGTGCTGGACGGCCCCCGGTCCCTGGCCTGGACGCAGGCCGCGATGAAACTGCCCAGCGCCATGGCCGTCCTGCAACACGGCATCGGAACGCTGCGCACCTGACCCCTCACAACCCCGCCTGTTCGGAAGGAGCGTGCCATGCCGTCTGTCGCACGGGTCGGCGCGTACACCCATCTGACCCCGGACGACCTGAAGCCGCCGGGAGAGCCCGAGGTCTTCTTCGAGCCGGCCGACACGGAGATCGGCGTGTGGGTCGCCGCCGACCTGCTGCCGCCCGGTGGCGGGGGCACCGTACTGGACCTCGGTTCGGGCAGCGGGGCGGCGGCCGCCGCCATGGCCCGGGCCGGCGCGGCACGCGTGCACGGCGTGGACAACGGCCGTCAGACCCTGCGCTGGGCCGAGCGCCACTACGCCTCGTCCGACGGCCGGGTCACCTTCGCGCTCGGCGACTACTCCGCGCTCAGCCCGCGGGAGCTGCTCGCGACGGCCCCCGGGCAGCCGCCCCGCCCGCTCGTCGTCACCAGCAACCCCGCCTATGTGCCGCTGCCTGCGGAGGCGGCCCGGACCCGGCCCTCGATCAGCGGCGGCACGGACGGCCTCCGGTGGGCCGGGGCCATCATCGGCCACGCCCACGGCCTGCGCGCGGACCTCGGCCTGACCATCGGCTCCTACTCGGCCCCGCGCCGCGCGGCGGCGCTACTCGCCGGGGCCGGGTACCGCGTCGCCGCCGTGACCCTGTGCCCGCTGCCGCTCGGCGACTTCACCCTGCGGCACCCCGAGCGGGTCCTCGCCCTGGAGGAGCAGGGCGAGGCGGTGCTGTGGCGCAACGGCCCCGACCCGCTCGCCTACTTCGTCGTCGGCCTGGCCTGCCGCCGCGCCGGCACCACCGGACAGCCCGGCGGCGCCGAGGAACTCATGGACCTGCTGCACACGGCGGCCCGGTCCGCCACCACCCGCCTGGAGAGCCTCGACGCCCCGGGCGCGGCGCCGCTCCCCTGGCCGGTACGGGTCCTGGACCTGCCGCCCGCGACCGCCCGCCACCACTGGTAACCCGCCCAGGGAGCCTCCCCATGACTTCGTCCGTGTCCCCGGCCCCGAAGCCCGCCGCACCCGTCTCCCCCGTCAGCGTCACCGTCGGCGCGGTCGAGCACAGCGTCGACTTCGTCCGCCCCCGGCTGCGCGCCCGCGCGGCCCGCCGGGTTGCTCTGTACGCGGGGGTGCAGATCAACGGCGCACCGCACCTCGGCACCAACGTCATGCAGACGGCGGCCTTCCTGCTGGCTGCCGCCGCCCGGGACCGGCTCGGGGTGCCGGCCGAGCTCCGCTTCGGCGCACTGGACAACGCCCCCCACGCGACCCGCGTCTGCCCGCGCACCGGCACCACGTACACACGGTCGTACCACCACGCCCTGGGTCCGGCGCGGATCTCGGAGCTGGTGAAGCGGTTCTACGGCGGCCTGTTCGACGCGCTGAGCGCGCTGACCGGAGTGCCGTACACGGTCGAGACGTACACCCGGCAGCAGCGGTCCCCCGCGTTCCGCGAGGAGTTCCTGGCCTCGCTCGGCCGGTGGGACGAGCTGCGCTGGACGCTGGCGCCGTCCAGCGGGCACGTGCCGATCAGCTTCCCCTGCCCGGAGTGCGGCTGGCTCCAGAAGAACGGCGAGGACACCGCACTCCTCGACGCCGGTGACGGGCGGGCCCGGTTCGCCGCCGTCTGCCTCGATCACGGGCGGTACGAGACCGACGTACGGCCCGACGGGGAGGCGTGGCTGGGCCTGACCACCCTGCACCGCAACCTCGTCAAGGAGCGGCTGGCCGACCGGGACGAGGCGCTGCCCGTCATCGTCAAGGGCGCGGACTGGGCGGCGGGCTGCCGGCTGCTGGACGAGGCGTTCCTCTGCTTCCCGGGCAGCCGTCCGCCGGCCCGCGTCTTCACACCCGTCGTCCTGTCCGCGTCCGGCGCCAAGCTCTCCAAGTCCCTGATGCGGGAGGGCAGGGCGGAGCTGTCCCCGGACACGCCGCCCTGGATGCTGGACGCGACACGGTGGGAGGGCACGACGGAGCGGTACGCCGTGACGCTGCACCGGCTGGTGTCGCTGATGCTGTCCGATCCCCGGCACTTCGAGCGGGGATACACCACGTCCGAAGTGGTGCGCCTGCTCGCCGAGCCGGACTCGGCCGGGCTCGGCTAGGGGTCCGGGAGCCGGTCGAGGACCGCGAGGGCCGGGGCCGGATCCGGTGGTGCGGGGGCGGACCAGGCCGCTGTACAGGCCGCCCACAGCCCGGCGCCGAGGTCGCCGTGGCCCGCCAGCAGCAACTCCCCGCCCGCGACACGGGCGTACCAGCCGGCGCACCGCCACGACCCGTCCGGCTGCCGGCCGGCGGTCCGCGGCGGCGCGCACAGGGCCCGCAGGTCCCGCCCGACATGGGTGGGCCTGCGGTGCGGGGGCGCGGTGAGCAGGTCGGCCGGCCCGGTGCGGCCGGTGAGCACCAGCAGGCTGTCGTAGCCGGCCCGGCGCGCGCCCTGGACGTCGGTGTCCAGGCTGTCCCCGACCATCAGCGGGTGCCGGGCCCCGACGCGCTCGGCGGCCTCCCGGAACAGGGCGGCCGACGGCTTGCCCGCGACCGTCGGTTCCGCCCCGGTGGCGGCCTGGACGACGGCGACCAGCGCGCCGTTGCCGGGCGCGACGCCCCGCTGTGTGGGCGCGCTCAGGTCGGCGTTGGTGACGATCCAGGGCACGCCCCGCGCGACGGCGTACCCGGCCTCGGCCAGCTCCCGCCAGGACACCGTCGGCGCGAAGCCCTGCACCACGGCGGCGGGCCCGTCCCGCTCCGACGACACGGGCCGCAGTCCCTGCCCGGCGACCGCCGTGCGCAGCGCCTCCGAACCGACGACGAGCACCCGCGCCCCCGGCCCGCACCGCTCGGCCGCGAGCCGGGCGGCGGCCTGCGCGGAGGTCACCACGTCGGCGTCCGCCACGGCCAGGCCCAGCCGTCCGAGGTCCCCGGCCACCTCGGCGGGCGGGCGGCCCGCGTTGTTGGTGACGTAGGCGGTGCGGCAGCCCGCCTCCCGCAGCCGGCCCAGCACCGGCACGGCGTGCGGAACGGGCCGCGAGCCGATCCGGACGACACCGTCGAGGTCCAGCAGGACGGCGTCGTGGAGCCGGGCCAGAGACCCGTCCCCGAGCTTCGCCGTCCCTGATGCGTCCACGCTCACCCCTCCCGGTCCGTGTATTGTCCGAACCGGTCCCGGCAGGTCGCCAGACACTGATCCGGCCAGTCAACTGCCGTAATCTGTGGCCGAATTGAGACGCGCGGAGGGGACGGCCGGAGAGGTCCCGGCTCCGGCCACCCCGTGCGGTCCCGGCGTCACGCCACCTTCCGCCAGTCGCCTCCCTTCTCCAGGACGTACGTCCCGGTGGGCTTGCGCAGGCCGACGCCGGCCCGCGGCTTGACGCTTCTCTTGCCGCTGTCGTCCGGCTGCTTCGCTGTGGCGCCGGACGGGCGCAGTGTCTGGCACTTGTCGGGGTTGGTGTAGGTCTGCGCCACGACGGTGGAGGAGTTCGTGGTCGACGGGCCGTCCACGGCGATGTCCTTGACCAGCTTGCCGGTGCCGTCCACGTGCAGGTCGCCGACGACGCGGGACATGGAGTTGAGGGCGCCGAACTGGATCTCGTCGTTGGGCTTGAGGGTGAAGGTGACCTCGGTGCTCTCGGAGTTGGTCATGCTCCAGGTGTGGTTCCAGGTCCCCTTGAAGGCCGCGGTGAACGCGCCGCGCAGGGCCAGGTGGATGAGGCTCTTGAACGCGCCGGTGGTGGTGCCCTTCTCGGTCATCTGGGCCGTGGTGGTGACCGTGTCCTCGACCGTGGCGCTCACCTTGGAGGTGCTCTCCGAGGTGGTGTCCTGGTTGGGGCCCTTGTCCTTGGGCGCCGAGTGGTTGGTCTGGCTGCTCTTGCTGGTGTTCTCCTTGGTTGCGCTGCCCTTGGCGGCGTTCGTCAGGGTCTGCTGCGCGTCGACCTCGCCCGTGGCCGAGCCGCTGACCTCGTTGTCGGTCCAGGCGGTGCCCTCGATGGTGCCGCTGCCGGAGATCTCGCCGCCGAGGTTGTCGCTGCTGGTGGTGTCCAGCTTCACCGTGCGCTTGACGGTCATGTCCGCGTTGGTGCAGTTGATGGCGCCGTTGGACACCGAGTAGACGGCGCTGGTGAACTCCCGCTTTCGCTCGGGGTCCAGCTTGAACGAGCAGCTGTAGCGTTCCCGCTGTCCGCACAGGGAGGTCACCTCGTCCACGGACTTCAGCGGCTTCTTGCCGTCGAAGGCCCGTGGCGTCGGCATCTCCTCGATGCCGTACTCCGCCGCCCGGCCGCCGAGCGGTGCCGCCGCCGAGGGGAACGCGGCGGTCAGGGTGAGGGCGGACAGGACGGGGAGCAGCACGAGCGCACGGTGGGTCGCCGCTCGCCGGCGCCGGGAGGGTCGCGCGGTGTGAGCCATGGGTGTGTCCTTTCGTTGCGGGTCAGTCCCGGGCAAGGGAGCCGTCGGCGGTCAGCGGAGCGGTGCGGGTCTTGATGCCCTTCGGCGCCTCACCGACCGGCACCAGGTGCGGAGCCGTCCGCAGCGTGGGCGCGCCGACGGTGTTGTCCGGGGTGCGGGCGTTGTCGCGGGCGTCGGCGCACCGGGCCAGCTCGACCTTGCTCATCGGGCCGGTGCGCTGGTAGAGGCGGTCACCGAAGGAGCCGGAGGGCAGGTCGGCGAAGACGTCCATCCGCTCGTTCTTGGAGTCGTGGATCAGGGTGCCGGTGACCCGCTCCCGGGCCGCCTGGACCTCGATCCAGCTCACCTCGCCCGGCTGCACGGTGACGGAGAGGTTGCGCTGCTCCTTGCGGCCGTACAGCAGCGGGTTGTTCGTCGCCATCTCCAGCGGGTTGCCGTCGGCCCGGGTGAAGCCGGCCGCGATCTGCGTGGCGATGTTCTGGTAGCCCTGGCGCAGGTCGGTCTGGTGCGACAACTGCGGCGCGGCCTCCTGCTGGAGGCCCTGCGGACCGAGTTCCTGCGACTCCTGCGGTTCGCCCTCGTGCCGCGCGAGGTACTGGGTGAGGTTGTCGTACGGCAGCTCCTCCCAGTTCACCGGGCGCTGATCGGTGATGGCGTTGCGGGTGCAGTTGATGTATGCCTGGCCCACCATGCGCGGCCGGTCGTAGTACCGGAAGGAGTACCGGTCGTCCTTGTCGAAGTGGCAGGCTCTGGGGCCCGCCAGGCAGTCCTGCATCACGAGCCTGGCCTCGATCGGCGTGGTTCCCTGGTACGCCTGGGGCATGGGCAGCCGCGCCTTCTTGAGGTCGTACGGCACCGGGGCCGGGTCCTGCGTGGCCCGGAAGTGGGTGACCAGCGGGCCGCAGGTGGACGCCTGCTGGTAAGCCCACGTGATCAGCGGGTTGTTCTCCGTGGCCGTGAAGGAGTACGAACGTCCCTCGTGCCAGTGGGTCTTGCCCTCCGTGGTGGTGTCCGTGGTGAAGTCCTGCGCGGACTCGCCCTGGTCACCGGCGACGGACACGCGGTACCGCTGGCCCTTGGCGGGGTCGTCCGGCTGGCAGTTGGTGAGCGGACTGGGGCTGTCGTCCCACGTGACGGTGACCCGGGAGCCCTTCTGGACGCGCCACAGCCGGGTGCCGAGCGAGCCGGCGGCGCCGTTGGAGAGCGCGGCCGCCTGGTACTTCCTGGGGTGGTCGGCGAGGCCGGCCGAGAACAGCTGGGTGTTCCGGCCGTCCCAGCCGTTCGGCGTCTCGTCGTGGGCTTCGCCGTCCGGTACGGCGGGCCGGGCCAGGTCCGGGTTCTCGATCGGCACGTCGACCGCGTCCTCGGCGAGCGCGCCGCCGGGCAGGGCGCCCAGCACGAGCGAGCTGCCGAGCAGCGCGGACAGGGCATACGTCAGGGGGCGTCGGGGCATGCGTGTGTCTCCTTGCGCGAAGTGGTGGTGTCGGTGCCTGGGTGGTCCTGGGGGTTCAGCAGGCCCACCAGGAGGACTGGGGCACGATGACCTGGTCGTCGGTCAGCCGATCACGCATGCCCGAGGTGACGTGGCACTGCTGCTCCACTCCCGCTTCCGGGGCGGCGGACCGGGTGACGGCGTCGAAGTCCTCGTGCTTCTGGTGGTAGGTGTCCTGGTCCTTCTGCCACGTGTCCTGCGCCTCGCCCGAGATGGGCCTGTTGCACTCGTGGAACTTCTCCACCTGGCACTTGTCGTTGGCCGCCTGGTTCTTCGCGATGCTTCCGCACTGCTCGCTCGCCGGGATGCCGTTGATGCCCGCGCTGGCGCAGGGGTTGGTGCCGGGCGGGGACGGGACGGGTGAGCCGGAGCTGATCGACGGCGGCTTGGGCTGCCCGGGGTCCGCCGGCGGCGGCGCCGTCTGGGTGTCGGGCTTGGGCGCCGGGCTGAACGAGGCCGGCGGGTCGTCCGCCTTGGCCACCGCGGCCGTGGGCACGGCGGCGACCGGGGTCAGGCTGCTCAGGCCCAGGGCGGAGGCACCCGCCGCGGTGACGATTCCGGCAGCGAGCAGGGCACGGCGCACAACGGGAACACGCATGGTTCTCCTTCGGTCAGGCAGGGGGGATTCGGCGGCCACAGAGCCACACCACGGAGGGGGCCGCCGGTCTCAGATTCCGGCACGTCGATGATCGCCGCCATCCGAACTTGCCCTGTTTTGCGCCGATTGCAGCGAAGTGACTCCGACTGGCCTCAAGCGGCTTGGACTTTGGCGTAGCCAAGGTTCGCGAGCCACCGCCCAATGGCGTGAACTCGGGCTGTCGGAGGCCGAAAAGCGATTCGGGCGCGGCAGACATGTTGCTGGACGCCCCGATTCCAGTGGGCAGTCCTCCTCCCCCAACTACGGCGCCACGCTTATGTCGTGCTGCCCGAAAGAACGGAAATCCCATGAACACGAAGACCCGTGGGCTGCGCCTGCGCGCCGCGCTGACCGTCATAGCCACCGCGACCGCGCTGGGCGCGGCGGCGGCCCCGGCCCTCCCCGCCGAGGGACACGACCCGCTGGTGTACGCGTGGGGCGCCAACAAGGGCGGCCAGCTCGGCAATTCGACAGAACCCGAGCGGTACGCGCCCGCTCCGATCCCCACCGTTCCCAAGCAGGACGTGTACAAGATCGCGGCCGGCGGCGGTATCGACGACGGCTGGGGCTTCGCCATCGCCCTGCGCAACGACAAGTCCGTCTGGTCGTGGGGCCAGAACGACAAGGGCCAGCTCGGCACCGGCCCCGGCAGCACCACCATCACCAAGAACCCCGCGGTGGGCAAGGTGCCCGGACTCAACGGCATCGTGGACGTGGCCGCGGGCGGCCAGCACGCGCTCGCCCTGCGGACGAACACCGGCAAGGCGGACGGCGTCTACGCGTGGGGCCTGAACGACAACGGCCAGGTCGGCGACGGCTCGAACGACAACCGCTCAGTGCCCAAGCTGGTCCAGAGCATGCACGGCGGCAGGCAGGTCGCGGCCGGCTGCAACCACAGCATGCTCCTCACCGCGGACAACAAGGTGATGACCTGGGGCGACAACTCCAAGGGACAGCTCGGCACCGGTGACACCACCGACCGCAACACCCCGAACGAGGTCCCGGATCTCACCAACGTGGTGCAGATCGCCGCCGGGTGCGACTACAGCCTGGCCAGGAAGTCCGACGGCACGGTCTGGGCGTGGGGTGACAACTCGAAGGGCCAACTCGGCGCCAACAAGAACAGCACCGACCTCGCGACCAGCCCCAAGCCAGTACAGGTCATGGGCCTTCCCGGGGTGCAAGCGGGCCAGACCACCCCGGCCGACCAGACCGGCGGTACGGGGACCGGAACGGGCACGGGCACCGGCACCGGCACCGCCCAGGGAACCGGTCCGACGCCGCGTCATATCGTCGCCGGCTACGACCACGCCTACGCCCTCTTCTCCGACAACAAGGTCTACGGCTGGGGCAACAACGACAAGGGACAGCTCGCCGATGGCACGACGACCAACCGGACGAGCGCCCACGAGGCCGTCCAGCTGCCGTCGGTGACGGAGATCTCGGCGGGCCGGGGCTACGGTCTCGCCGTACGCACCGCCGACAACACCGGCACCAGCCGCGACATCATCGGCTGGGGCAAGAACGACCACGGACAGCTCGGCGGCGGTGACAACCTCGCCCACAACCTGAACAACAACGACCAGTTCGTCACCATCTTCCCGCAGGAGGCCGAGAAGAAGACCCCCTTCACCCACGTCACCGCCGGCAACAGCCAGTCCAGCTACGCCTACTGACCCGGCCTGACCAACCGCACCCGGTGGCTGTCGGTCTCCGCCACGATCAGGCTCCCGTCCGCGGTCAGGGCGAGCGCTCGCGGCAGCCGCAGCCGAGCACCCAGCGCGGGCCCGCCCTCCACCTCGTGACCGGGTGGGCCCCCGGCCACCGTGTGCAGCACACCGTCCGAAGTCAAAGAGCAGACACGCTCGTTGAGCGAGTCGGCTATGTACAGGGAGCCGGTGCCGTCGAGGTCGACCCCGCGCGGCTGGTGCAGCCGCCCGTCCTCGACGCCCGGTTCACCGGTGCCCGCCACCGTGCCGATCACACCGTCCGGGTCGACCACCCGCACCCGGTGCGAGAAGCAGTCGGCTATGTACAGCCGGCCGTCGGCGTCGACGGCGAGGTCGATCGGGTGGTGCAGGGCGCTGGCGGGTCCGGGGACGGAGTCCAGGCCGGAGCCGGGTTCGCCGGTGCCGGCCACCGTCCGGATCACGCCGTCGGCACCGATGGCCCGGACCCGGTGCCCGCCCCACTCGGCGACGTACAGGGTGCCCGCCCCGTCCAGGGCGAGCCCCCGGGGCTCGCTGAACCGCGCCGCGGCGGCCGGGCCGCCGTCTCCGCCGTAGCCCGGCTCGCCGGTGCCGGCGACGGTGGTGATGACGCCGTCCCGGTCGATGCGCCGGATGCGGTGGTTCCAGTAGTCCGCCACGTACAGGGCGCCGTCGGGGCCCACGACCAGCCCGCCGGGCTCGTTCAGCCGGGCCTGGCCGGACGGGCCGCCGTCGCCGTCGTAGCCCGCCTCGCCGGTGCCGGCGACGGTGGTGATGGTGCCGTCGCGGTCGACGCGCCGGACGCGGTGACCCTTCCACTCGGCGACGTACCAGGCGCCGGAGGCGGCGTCCACGGCGAGCGCCCGGGGCTGGTTCAGTATCGCCTTGACCGCGGGCCCGCCGTCCCCGCCGTAGCCGGGTTCGCCGGTGCCGGCCACGGTGACGACGACCCCGTCGAGCAGCGCGGGGCATGGGGCTCCCGAACCGTTGCTGACCGTCATGCCGCCTCCAGGCAGGGGGTATCGGTTGGCGCCGCTCCCGGTGCCCGACCAGCGTAGGAGTGGTCAACTCGTGCCGGTAGATCGGGTGTCGGCCACATGACGCCGACCCGACCGCACCGCCCAGGCGAACACCGCTGCGGCGAAGAGGACCACGGCGAGGGTGTCGTAGGGCTGCCGGAGCAGGCCCGAGCCGCCGAAGGAACCGAGCGCGGAACAGCACAGCAGTCCCGCCAGCCACACCAGCAGCCAGGCGCCGTCGCGCAGCTCCCGACGCAGCGGGAAGCGGCCCCGGCCGGAACGGACCAGCCACGACAGCGGGACGCCGGCCAGCGCGAGGGGCAGGGTCAGGTGCAGGCGGTGCCAGGTGGACCAGTACACGAACAGGGTGGCCACGAGGAAGCTGAGCGGCGGGATCCAGCGCATCGCTCCGGCGGGCTGTCCGGCGGGGCGCAGGGTGGCCGAGGCGACGGCGGAGGTGGCGTACACGAGCAGGAAGAGGTTGCCGAGGGTGCCGACGACGTCCTGCCAGGTGCCGAACGGGAGCAGGTACACCATCATCACCGTGACGTTCAGGGCGAGGGCGCGGCGCGGGATGCCGGAGCCCGCGTGCACGTTCAGGAACCAGCGGGGCAGCATGCCGTTCTTGGCGAGCGCGTAGGACCGCCGGGCGTTGATCCCGACCCCGACGAAGGTCGCGCCGCCGGGCGAGACGACGGCGTCGGCGTACAGCAGCATGGCCAGCCAGTGCAGGTTGATCAGCAGGGCGAGCTGACCGAACGGTGAGGTGAAGTCGACGCCCCGCCAGCCGTGGGTGAGGGCGCTGTCCGGAACGGCGAAGAGGAAGGCGAGCTGGAGAGACGCGTACAGCAGGATCGCCAGTGCGATGGCGGTCGGCACCGCCCTGCGCAGGTGCCGGCCGGGGTCGCGGGCCTCGCCCGCCAGGTCGACGGGTGCCTGGAAGCCGTTCACGGCGTAGATGACCCCGCCCGCCGAGAGGGCGGCGAGGCCCGCGGACCAGCCGTAGGGGGCGAAGCCGCCGTGGTCGGTGAGCCGGTGCGGGTGGAAGCCGGAGGCCAGCAGCAGCACGACGGTCAGGACCGGGACGGACGTCTTGACGAGGGTGAGGGCGATGTTCACCCGGGTGAAGAGGCGTACGCCGAACCAGTTGAGGGTCGCGAACACGAGGGTGAGGGCGACCGCGACCCCGACCCCCGGCCAGCTCAGCCGGCCGTGCTCGTGCAGTCCGGGGAACCAGCGGGTGAGGTACTGCACGGTCGCGGTGACCTCGGCCGCGTTCGCGCCCACGGACAGCAGCACCGCCCAGCTGATCACCCCGGCGACGAGCGGACCGTTGGCGTACAGAGGCCAGCGCACCGTGCCGCCCGCCTCCGGCATCCGGGCCGCGAGGTCCACCAGGACCAGCGCGACCAGCATGGCGAGCGCCCCGGCGGCCAGCCAGGACAGCAGGGACAGGGGACCCGCCGTCTGGGCGGCGTACATCGCGCTGAACAGCCAGCCGGAGCCGACGATGTCACTGAAGCCGACCGCCGTCAGCGCCCAGAAGCCCAGGTGCTTGCGGAGTTTGCGCTCCTCCCGGCCGACGGCGTCGGAGGCGGACGGTATGGCCCCGGATAACGGCTGTTGTGGTTCGGGGCCTTGGTGAGAAGAGGTTCGTTCCACGCTCCCTCGCTTCCCGCGCCCGCGCTGAGCGACGCGCGAGCGCCGCCAGATTCACCACCGCGCCGCACGTCTGCGAGCCCGCGCATTGACGTCAAACCACCTGATAGTTAGCCCATCGCACGCAAGTAGCTTGTAAGGGTGCTCATTGCTGCATTCGGTCCGAAGCTCTGCATATCTGCCTACGGTCGTCAAGGAAACGCATGAACAGCCGCGCCCAGCCGCCCGCCTGACGGAGCGGCGGCGCCGAAGGAAGCGCCATGCACACCTTCCGAACCGTTCGCAGCTTTCCGCCGACGATCCGCCTCCTCCTGGTCAACCAACTCGGCATCGACGTCGGCTTCTACCTCCTGATCCCCTACCTCTCCACCCACCTGAGCGACGACCTCCACCTGTCCGCGGCCGCCACCGGCGCGATCCTGGGCGCGCGCCAGCTCAGCCAGCACGGCCTGTTCGTGGTGGGCGGCACGGCGGCGGACCGGCTGGGCGCGCACCGGGTCATCCCGTTCGGCTGCGCCGTGCGCACGGCCGGTTTCGCGCTCTTCGCCTTCGGCGACGGCGTGCCCGCCGCGCTGGCCGCGTCGGTGCTCAGCGGGCTGGCGGGCGCGCTGTTCTATCCGGCGGTGCGGGCCTACGTCGCGGAGGCCGCCGCCGACCGCAAGACGGAGGCGTTCGCCCTGTTCAACGTCTTCGCCACCACCGGCGGGCTGCTCGGCCTGCTGCTGGGCAGCGCGCTGTGCCTGATCGACTTCCGGGTCACCGCGCTCGCCGCCGCCACCGTGTTCGGGGTTCTGACAGTGGCTCAGTTCTTCGCGTTGCCCGAGCACCACGTCCGGCCCGCCACCGGCACGGTGTTACGGGACTGGCGCGAGGCCCTGCGCCACCACGCCTTCCTGGCCTTCGCGCTCACCATGTCGGGCATGTCGGCGCTGGAGAGCCAGGTGTATCTGCTCTTCACCGAGAGCGCCCGGCGGACCTCCGGCTGGGACGGCGCCGCCGCGCTGCTACCCCTGGTCGGCGCGGTGGCGAACCTCCTGCTCCAGCTGCGCGTCACCGCCCTGACCCGGCTGCGCGGCGGCGCCGAGGCGTGGATCGCGCCCGGCGTGCTGCTCATAGCGCTCGGCTTCCTCCCCCCGGCCCTCACGGACGGCCCCGACCCGGCCAGCGGCGCACTGCGCACCGCCGTACGACTCGCGCCGCTCGTCCTCGGGGCGCTCCTGCTCCACCTGGGCGTGATGGTGGCCCAGCCGCCGGCCATGGAACTTGTCTCGCGGTACGCCACCGACCGCATGACGGGCACCTACTTCGGCCTCTTCTACGTCCTGTCGGGCACGGTCGGCGCCGCGTGCACCAGCGGGGTCGGATGGGTGATGGACCGGGCCGCGGACAGCGGCCGCGGCTGGCTGCCCTGGGTGTGCTGTGCCGCGCTCGGCGCCCTGTCCGCGGGCGCCGTCACCGTCCTCCAGCGGCGCCGCGCACTGCCCACCGACCCTGCGGTGACGTACGCCTGACGAGGCGTCCGCTCGGGCGAACACTCGGCAAAGAAGGCAGAAAAAATCAAACAAACGGGGAGGAACCGCACTGGAGCACGAACCGAAAGGGCAACACGATGCGCAAGTTCCTCGCCGTCGCCGGCGTCTCCCTCATCACCGCCGTGTCCGGCGCGGCCTGCCCGCCCGCCATGGCCGCCTCCGGCACGGGGACGGCCACCGGCACCCTGGTCGTCAACGGCGTTCCCCACACCGACCCGCAGGGCTGCTACCCGGCGGGCGGCTTCATGGTCTCCGTCGTCAACAACACGAACCAGCCGGCCTACGTCTACCCGAACGGCGGCTGCTTCGGCCAGTGGGAGGGCCTGATCCAGCCCGGCGGCCAGGCCACCGTGAACGGCGCCTCCGTCTCCATCGACTGACCGTCCGCGAAGGCCAAACGGCCCTCAGCGAAAGGAAGTTCCCATGACCCGCGTCTTGGTGACGGGCTTCGATCCGTTCGACATCGACACCTACAACCCCTCCTGGGCCGCGGCCCGGCTGCTCCAGGAGCACCCGCCGGAGGGCGCGGAGGTGACGGCCGTTCAACTGCCGTGCGTCTTCGGTGAATCCCTGAAGGTGCTGCGCGAGGCGGTGCTGGAGACGGACCCGGCCCTCGTCCTGTCGATCGGCCTCTCCCCCCGCAGCGGCATCTCGGTCGAGCGCGTCGCCATCAACGTCGACGACGCCCCCATCCCCGACAACGCCGGCCGGACGGCGGTCGACGAGCCCATCGTCCCCGAGGGCCCCGCCGCCTACTTCTCCACCCTCCCGATCAAGCGCTGCATGACGGAGGTGCAGAAGCAGACCGGCCTGTACGCCGAGGTCTCCCAGACCGCCGGCACGTTCGTGTGCAACCACGTGTTCTACGGCCTGATGCACCTGCTGGCCACCGAGGGCAAGGAGCGGCGCGGCGGCTTCGTCCACATCCCGCACACCCCCGAGATGCCCCGTGCCGTGAAGGGCCAGGTCCCCTCGCTCCCGGTGGACCGAGCGGCGGACGGCCTCCGCGTCGTCCTGTCGACCGCGCTGGCCCACGAGTCGGACATCGCGGTCGCCGCCGGAGCGACCCACTGACGATCCCGGCCCGCGCGGGGGAACGGCGCTGACTGTCCGCGATCAGTCGGCTACGGAAACGGACGAGCCAAGGATCTTCGGAGGCGCCGTAACCCCCTCCGGCCGGAGGGGGTTAACGCTGGGGCACAGGTGAAAACGTTCCTGCGCCGACGGGCGGCGGTGGGGCGGGTGGGACTCGAACCCACGGCCGACGGATTATGAGTCCGCTGCTCTAACCGGCTGAGCTACCGCCCCATAGCGGCGTGTCGCGTACAAGTGTGCGCGCCGTCTGCCGCAGCATAGCCGCTCATACGATCTCCTGCCTCGGATGGTCGGCATCTGCGCTGCTCATGACCTCGAGGACAGCGCCGCAGGCCGCGGCGGTTCCCGGGGACATGAAAAAGGACCCCGGAGGGGTCCTCGTTCAGCGCTCCCCCGACTGGACTCGAACCAGTAACCTGCCGGTTAACAGCCGGCTGCTCTGCCAATTGAGCTACGGAGGACCGAAGCTCCCCCGACTGGACTCGAACCAGTAACCTGCCGGTTAACAGCCGGCTGCTCTGCCAATTGAGCTACGGAGGATCGCCTCGTTGCATCGAACGTACCTACCTGGGTATTCGCCAGGGGGCGCGCGCTCGCTGCGACACATACATTAGCGCAAGCAGGGGGGTGCTCCGCCAATCGGTACCCTCGGCGCCAGCGCGGCACCGGAAACCTACGCACGGGAAGGGTGGCAGCCATGCGCTACCGGCTCACGTTCCTCGCCGGACTGGCCCTCGGTTACGTACTCGGCACGAGGGCCGGTCGTGAGCGCTACGAGCAGCTGAAGAAGTCGGCCCGGCGGGTCGCGCAGAACCCCGCGGTGCGCAACACCGCCGAGACGGCCGCCCAGCAGGGCCGCGTCTACGCCGGCAAGGCCTTCCACACGGTCAGCGACAAGGTCGGCGACCGGGTCCCGGAGTCGGTGACCCAACGAGTCCGTGGCCTGCGCGACCGCAACACCGACGGCAGGGCCCAGGACGACTGGGGCACGAGCAACACGTAGGGGAACTCTCCGCGCCCACGGCCACTGGCCGCCCTCGGCCGAATCCACCGTAGGAATGCGGCAAAATTCTCCACATGGGGATAGTCGCCGGCTTGGACAGCTCACCGGACTTCACACGCATCGTGGTCTGCGACACGGACACCGGTGCCGTACTACGGCAGGGGTACGCCCCGCACCCGGTGGAGGGCCGGCCCAGCGATGTCGACCCGCAGGCCTGGCTGCTCTCGCTCGGTGAGGCCGCCGGCGGTGGTCTGCTGGAGGGCGTGCAGGCCATCGGTGTGTCGGCCCAGCAGAACGCGGTGATCCCGCTGGACGCCCAGGGCAACACCGTCCGCCCCGCGATGGTCGGCGGCGACAAGCGCGCCCAGGTCGCGGCGGCCGATCTCGTGGACGCGCTCGGCGGCCGGGAGGCCTGGGCGCAGGCGGTCGGATGCGTCCCGCAGGCGGCCCAGCCGGTGACCAAGCTGCGCTGGCTGGCGAAGAACGAGCCCGAGAACGCGCTGCGGACGGCCGCCCTGCTCCAGGCCCACGACTGGCTGGTGTGGCAGTTGCTCGGGCGGCCCGTGCGGCGGACCACCGACCGCGGCGGCGCGTCCGGCACCGGGTACTGGTCTGCGGCCACCGGTGCCTACCGGCCCGACCTGGTCGAGCTGGCCCTCGGCCACCAGGCGATGCTGCCGGAGGTGATCGGCCCGTCCGACGCGGCCGGTACGACCCCGGAGGGCCTGCTGATCTCCGCCGGCACCGGGGAGACCATGGCCGCCGCGTTCGGGCTGGGGATCGGGCTGGGCGACGCGGTCGTGTCCCTCGGGGCGTCCGGGTCCGTGATGGCCGTGCACCGGGAGGCGCTCACCGACCAGTCCGGGATGATCACCTCCCTCGCCGACGCCACCGGCATGCACCTGCCGGTCGTCACCACCCTGAACGCCGTGCGCACCCTGCGCGGCGCCGCCGAGCTGCTCGGCCTGCCGGACCTGGAGAGCCTGTCCGAGCTGGCGATGAAGTCCACGCCGGGCGCGCACGGGCTGGTGCTGCTGCCGTATCTGGAGGGCGAGCGGACGCCGAATCTGCCGCACACCGCGGGGACCCTCGCGGGGCTGCGGCGTGAGTCGATGAAGCCGGAGCATCTGGCGCGGGCCGCGTTCGAGGGCATGCTGTGCGGCCTGGCCGACGCGCTGGACGTGCTGCGCGGGCGGGGCGTGGACGTGCGCCGGATCTTCCTGCTCGGCCCGGCCGCCGAACTGCCCGCCGTGCAGGCCTCGGCGCCCTCGCTGTTCGGCGCGCAGGTCGTCGTACCGCAGCCCGCGGACTACACGGCGATCGGCGCGGCCCGGCAGGCGGCCTGGGCGCTCGGTGTGTCGCAGGGCACACTCGATCCGCGTACCCCGCCGGCCTGGCAGGGCGCGGCGGCGCAGGTGCTGGAGCCCGGCGAGGAGCTGGCCGTGGGGCAGGCGGTACGGCAGCAGTTCACGGCGGTGCGGGAGCAGACCCATCCGGGGGCGTTCCGTCTCTGAAGACCGGCGGACGATTAACCAGTTGAGGTAACGCCGGTGGAGTGTCCGACGATAGGGGCCAAGGGCAACCGACCAGCCCCTGTCGCCGACTCCGAGAGACGTAGCGTGCTCATACGACTTCTTCGGGCCCATCTCAGGCCCTACAAGAAACCCATCGCTCTACTGGTGGTGCTTCAGTTCCTACAGACCTGCGCCACCCTCTACCTGCCCACTCTGAACGCGGACATCATCGACAACGGTGTCGTGAAGGGTGACACCGGTTACATCCTGTCCTTCGGTGCCCTGATGATCGGCATCTCGCTGGTACAGGTGGTGTGCAACATCGGTGCCGTGTACTACGGCGCCCGGACCGCCTCCGCGCTCGGCCGGGACGTGCGCGGTGCCGTCTTCGACCGGGTCCAGTCGTTCTCCGCGCGTGAGGTGGGTCACTTCGGAGCGCCCTCGCTCATCACCCGTACGACGAACGACGTGCAGCAGGTCCAGATGCTGGCCCTGATGACGTTCACCCTGATGGTGTCGGCACCCATCATGTGCGTGGGCGGCATCGTGCTGGCCCTCGGTCTGGACGTGCCGCTGTCCGGGGTACTGGTCGCGGTGGTACCGGTGCTCGGCATCTCCGTGACGCTCATCGTGCGCCGGCTGCGCCCGCTGTTCCGCTCGATGCAGGTCCGGCTGGACACGGTGAACCGGGTGCTGCGCGAGCAGATCACCGGCAACCGGGTGATCCGCGCCTTCGTCCGGGACGAGTACGAGCAGGGCCGGTTCGGGAAGGCCAACGGCGAGCTGACCGACATGCAGCTGGCCACCGGCCGGCTGCTCGCCCTGATGTTCCCGATCGTGATGACGGTGGTGAACCTGTCGTCCATCGCGGTCGTGTGGTTCGGCGCCCACCGGATCGACAGCGGCGGGATGGCCATCGGTGACCTCACCGCGTTCCTCGCCTATCTGATGCAGATCGTCATGTCCGTGATGATGGCCACCTTCATGTTCATGATGGTGCCGCGCGCGGAGGTCTGCGCCGAGCGCATCCAGGACGTCCTGGAGACCGATTCGAGCGTCGTGCCGCCGACGGCCCCCGTCACCCGGCTGCGGGCGCACGGCCACCTGGAGATCCGGGGCGCGGGCTTCCGCTACCCGGGCGCCGAGGAGCCGGTGCTGAGGTCCATCGACCTGGTGGCCCGGCCGGGGCAGACGACCGCCGTGATCGGCTCCACCGGCAGCGGCAAGTCGACCCTGCTCGGTCTCGTCCCCCGGCTGTTCGACGCCACCGAGGGCCAGGTCCTGGTGGACGGCGTGGACGTCCGGGAGGTCGAGCCGCACCTGCTCGCCCGGACGGTCGGGCTCGTGCCGCAGAAGCCGTACCTGTTCGCGGGCACCGTGGCGACCAACCTGCGCTACGGCAACCCGGACGCCACCGACGAGGAGCTGTGGCACGCGCTGGAGGTGGCGCAGGCCAAGGACTTCGTGCGGAAGCTGGAGGGCGGCCTGGACGCGCCGATCGCGCAGGGAGGCACCAACGTCTCCGGCGGTCAGCGGCAGCGGCTCGCCATCGCCCGCACCCTGGTGCAGCGCCCGGAGATCTACCTCTTCGACGACTCCTTCTCCGCGCTCGACTACGCCACGGACGCGGCCCTGCGCGCCGCGCTCTCCCAGGAGACCTCCGAGGCGACCGTCGTGATCGTGGCCCAGCGGGTGGCGACCATCCGGGACGCGGACCGGATCATCGTGCTGGACGAGGGCCGGGTGGTCGGCTCCGGCCGGCACGCCGAGCTGATGGCATCCAACGAGACCTACCGGGAGATCGTGCTCTCCCAGCTGACGGAAGCGGAGGCCGCCTGATGGCCGGGCCCATGGGACGCATGATGGCCGGGGGCGGCCCCGACCAGCGCTCGATGGACTTCAAGGGGTCGGGCAAACGGCTCGTCGCCCAGTTCAAACCGGAACGCCTCACGATCTACGGCCTGCTGGCGTGCGTGGTCATCAGCGTGAGCCTGAGCGTGGTCGGCCCGAAGATCCTCGGCCGGGCCACCGACCTGGTGTTCGCGGGCATCGTCGGCCGGCGGTTCCCGGCCGGCGCCACCAAGGAGCAGGTCCTCGACTCCCTGCGCGAGCGGGGCCAGGGCCGCATCGCGGACGTGCTCAGGGGCACCGACTTCACGCCCGGCAAGGGCATCGACTTCGACGCCGTCGGACAGGTCCTGCTGCTCGCGCTCGGTGTGTTCCTGGTCGCCGGCCTGCTGATGGCGGTCGCGACGCGGCTGGTCAACCGGGCCGTGAACCGCACGATGTACCGGCTGCGGGAGGACGTGCAGACGAAGCTGTCGCGGCTGCCGCTGTCGTACTTCGACAAGCGCCAGCGCGGTGAGGTGCTGTCCCGGGCGACCAACGACATCGACAACATCGGGCAGACGCTCCAGCAGTCGATGGGCCAGCTGATCAACTCGGTGCTGACCATCGTCGGCGTGCTCGTGGTGATGTTCTGGGTGTCCTGGCTGCTGGCGCTGGTCGCGCTCGTCACCGTCCCGCTGTCGTTCGTGGTCGCCACCCGGGTCGGCAAGCGGTCGCAGCCGCACTTCGTGCAGCAGTGGCGCTCCACCGGCAAACTGAACGCGCACATCGAGGAGATGTACACCGGGCACGCCCTGGTGAAGGTGTTCGGGCGGCAGGAGGAGTCGGCGCAGCAGTTCGCCGAGCAGAACGAGGCGTTGTACCAGGCCGCGTTCAAGGCGCAGTTCCACAGCGGTGTCATGCAGCCGCTGATGATGTTCGTGTCGAACCTGAACTATGTGCTGGTGGCGGTCGTCGGCGGTCTGCGGGTCGCGTCCGGCGCCCTCTCCATCGGTGACGTGCAGGCCTTCATCCAGTACTCGCGGCAGTTCTCGATGCCGCTGACGCAGGTCGCGTCGATGGCGAACCTGGTGCAGTCCGGTGTCGCCTCGGCCGAGCGGATCTTCGAACTCCTGGACGCGGAGGAGCAGGAGGCGGATCCGGTGCCGGGCGAGCGGCCCGAGGAACTGCGCGGGCGGGTGCGCCTGGAGCATGTGTCGTTCCGGTACGACCCCGAGAAGCCGCTGATCGAGGACCTGTCGCTCACGGTGGAGCCGGGTCACACGGTGGCGATCGTCGGCCCGACCGGCGCGGGCAAGACCACGCTGGTCAACCTGCTGATGCGGTTCTACGACGTCTCCGGCGGCCGGATCACCCTGGACGGGGTCGACATCCGGAAGATGACCCGGGACGAACTGCGGTCCGGGATCGGCATGGTGCTCCAGGACACCTGGCTGTTCGGCGGCACCATCGCGGAGAACATCGCGTACGGCGCCTCGCGCGAGGTCACGCGCGGGGAGATCGAGGAGGCGGCCCGGGCGGCCCACGCGGACCGCTTCGTCCGCACCCTGCCGGACGGGTACGACACCGTGATCGACGACGAGGGCACGGGCGTCAGCGCCGGTGAGAAGCAGCTGATCACCATCGCGCGGGCGTTCCTGTCCGACCCGGTGATCCTGGTGCTGGACGAGGCGACGAGTTCCGTGGACACGCGGACGGAGGTGCTGATCCAGAAGGCCATGGCCAAGCTGGCCGCCGGCCGTACGTCGTTCGTGATCGCGCACCGGCTGTCGACCATCCGGGACGCGGACACGATCCTCGTGATGGAGAACGGGTCCATCGTCGAACAGGGCGGGCACCAGGAGCTGTTGGCGGCGGACGGGGCGTACGCCCGGCTGTACAAGGCCCAGTTCGCACAGGCGGTGGCCGAGGTGGACTAGGCGCGAGGGGGCCGCCGCGCGGCGGCGGCCCCTCAGTCCAGGTAACCCCTCAGCTGATCCGCGAACGCGTGGTCCCGGAGCTTGTTCAACGTCTTGGACTCGATCTGCCGTATCCGTTCGCGGGTCACGCCGAAGATGCGGCCTATCTCCTCGAGGGTGCGCGGGCGGCCGTCGACCAGGCCGTACCGGAGCTGGACGACCTTCCGCTCGCGCTCCCCCAGCGTGGACAGCACCGCTTCCAGGTGCTCGCGCAGCAGCAGGAAGGCGGCGGACTCGACGGGGCTCGTCGCGTCGCCGTCCTCGATGAGGTCGCCGAGGGCGACGTCGTCCTCCTCGCCGACCGGGGCGTGCAGCGACACCGGCTCCTGGGCGAGCCGCAGCACCTCGCCGACCCGCTCGGGCGGCAGGTCCAGATGGGCGCCGACCTCCTCGGCCGTCGGCTCATAGCCGCGCTCCTGGAGCATCCGCCGCTGGACCCGGACGACCCGGTTGATCAGCTCCACGACATGGACCGGGACGCGGATGGTGCGGGCCTGGTCGGCGAGCGCCCGGGACATGGCCTGCCGGATCCACCAGGTGGCGTAGGTGGAGAACTTGTAGCCGCGCGCGTAGTCGAACTTCTCCACGGCCCGGATGAGCCCGAGGTTGCCCTCCTGGACGAGGTCCAGCATGGTCAGGCCGCGGCCGACGTACCGCTTGGCCACGGAGACGACGAGCCGCAGGTTCGCCTCGATGAGCCGGCGCTTGGCCATGCGGCCCATGACGACGAGCCGGTCCAGGTCCAGCGCGAGTTCGCTGTCCAGGTCGGGCGTGCTGCCGAGCTTCTCCTCCGCGAACAGGCCCGCCTCGACCCGGCGGGCCAGTTCCACCTCCTCGGCGGCGGTGAGCAGCGGGATACGGCCGATCTCGCGCAGGTACTGGCGGAACAGGTCGGCGGAGGGACCGCCGGATTCGACCCGGGCGACGGCCGGGACCTCGACGGGTTCCTCGGGTTCGTCCGCGAGCGTGTCGGCGGGCGGCTCCGCCTCGGGATGCAGGGCGGCACGGCTCTGCGGGGGCACGGCCGCGAGGACGTCCGCCTCCGCTTCCGGCTCGTCCGCGGTGATGCCGGTGGCGCTGGTGCTGCTGTCGGTCTGGGTGAGGGTCTGGGTCTGCACGGGGGGCGACCTCCAGGATGATCGCTGCTGAAGGTGTGCGGCAGCGTGCGCTCCGAGGCTCGGGCACCGCCCCCAGTGTGGAGTACGACACAACACCGCCACGAGGGTCGTGCCGTGACTTTTTGCGTCCGGTCCGTCACCGGTCGGTTACTCGTCTCGTTGGACTATGCGACTGGCAACTGCGGGCCCTTGGTCCGCATGGAGGTGGGGGAAGATGGAAGGCATGAGCGAGATGGAAGAGCTGCGGCGGCGTCTGGAGGCGCTGGAGGCAGAGGTGCACGACATGCGGGAGGAGCAGGCTGCCACACGGCACCTCGCCGTGAACTCCGACCGGGACGTGGCGGCACTCCAGGAGCAGCGGCGGGCCGACGTTCAGCTCATGCAGGCACTGCGGCAGACGCAGCTGGAGCACAGCAAGGTGCTGGAAGCACACGGCAAGGTGCTGGAAGCACACACCAAGACCCTGGAGGAGCACGGCAAGCTGCTCGGCGCCCTGGTGTCCGGTCAGGTGGCGATGATGCAGCAGCTCCAGGCCATCACCGACCACCTCGGCATCACCCAGCCCGAGCAGCCCCGCGAAGAGGGCTAGCCCCCGTCACAGCGCCTCCGCGCCCCGCTCCCGCAACGCCTGGTCGTACTGCTGGAGGACCCACATCTCGTTCTGTACGGCGGCCAGCTGGGCCGGGTCGCCGGCAGTGGACAGGCGGGTCATCTGGGACTGGATGTCGCGGATGCGCCGCTCCACGGCGCGGCGGCGGATCTGCACCAGGACCGTGCCGGCGTAGACCTCGTCCACCGTGCGGCGCATGATCGGCTCGACTGCCAGCTCCGTGACCATCGCCCGCACGGTGTCGTCGGGCGCGGCCTCGCGCACCCGGACCAGGTACTCCTGCGGGTCGGATACGCCGTACTCGGCGCCGCCCGCCTCCGCGATGGCCTGGCGCACGGCCGCGTACGGCGGGGCGGTGAACTCGTCCACGCCATAGGCGTCGAAGGCCGGGGAGACCAGTTCGGGGCGCTGGAGGGCGAGTTTGAGCAGTTCGCGTTCGGCGGCGAAGACCGGGTTGCGCAGGGTCAGGGCCGGCCCGGAGTTCGCGGGGCGGGGCGCCTCCGTCCACTGCCGGTCGGCCGGGCGGCGCCGGTCCTGCTGCTGGGGGCCCTTGCCGTCACGGGCCCAGCGGGCCAGCTGCGCCACCCGGCGGACCACGAACTGGGTGTCGAGGATGCCGAGCATGCCGGCCAGCTCGACGGCGACCTCGTGCTGGGCGCCGCTGTTCTTGATCCGGGCGACGATCGGCGCGGCCTCGTCCAGCGCCGCCGCACGGCCCGCCGGGGTGTCCAGGTCGTACCGGCTCAGGATCTGGCGGAGCGCGAACTCGAAGAGGGGCGTGCGCGGTTCGACCAGGTCCGCGACCGCCTCGTCGCCCTTCGCGAGGCGCAGATCGCACGGGTCCATGCCGTCGGGCGCGATGGCGATGTACGTCTCGGCGGCGAACTTCTGGTCGTCCTCGAAGGCGCGCAGGGCGGCCTTCTGCCCGGCCGCGTCGCCGTCGAAGGTGAAGATCACCCGGGCCGAGCCGTTGTCCATCAGCAGTCGGCGCAGGATCTTGATGTGCTCGCCGCCGAAGGCCGTACCGCAGGTCGCGATGGCCGTCGTCACACCGGCGAGGTGGCAGGCCATGACGTCCGTGTACCCCTCGACCACCACCGCGCGGCTGCTCTTCGCGATCTCCTTCTTCGCCAGGTCGATGCCGTACAGCACCTGGCTCTTCCGGTAGATCTGCGTGTCGGGGGTGTTGAGGTACTTCGGGCCGGTGTCCGCCTCGTACAGCTTGCGGGCGCCGAAACCGACGACGTCGCCGCCGATGTCCCGGATCGGCCACATCAGCCGGCCCCGGAACCGGTCGATGGGACCCCGGCGGCCCTCCTGGGCCAGGCCGGAGAGGACCAGCTCCTTGTCGGTGAAGCCCTTGCCCCGCAGATAGCGGGTCAGGTGGTCCCATCCCTGGGGGCTGTAGCCCACGCCGAAGTGGACGGCGGCGGCCTGGTCGAAGCCGCGCTCGGCGAGGAAGATCCGGCCGGTCTCGGCCTCGGGGCTGGTGGCGAGCTGCTCGGCGTACCACTGGGCGGCGATCTTGTGCGCCTCGACCAGGCGGATGCGCTCACCGCGCTGGTGGGCCGGGTTGTACCCGCCCTCCTCGTACCGCAGCGTGATGCCGGCCTGCGCGGCCAGCCGCTCCACCGCCTCCGAGAAGGAGAGGTGGTCCACCTTCATCACGAAGGTGATGGTGTCGCCGCCCTCCTGGCAGCCGAAGCAGTGGAAGAGCCCCTTGCTCGGGCTGACCTGGAAGGACGGCGACTTCTCGTCATGGAACGGGCACAGGCCCTTGAGGTTGCCGCCGCCCGCGTTGCGCAGCTGGAGGTACTCGGAGACCACGGCGTCGATCGGGACCGCGTCCCGTACCGCCTTCACGTCCTCGTCGTTGATCCGTCCTGCCACGCGTGAATTCTACGGGGGTGCGGTGACAGTCCCGGTGCTCGCGGAGGTCATGAGGTGAGGCTGTCGAGGGGTACGTGCGGGTCCGAGAGCGCCTCGATGTTCACCTGGGCCCGGGAACGGATCAGCTTCTGGATCTGCTCTGTGACATCCCACACGTTCACGTTCATCCCGGCCAGCACGCGTCCCTCCTTCACCCAGAACGCGATGAACTCCCGCCTCCCGGCGTCGCCCCGGATCACCACCTCGTCGTACGACCCCGGCGGCGCCCATCCGCTGTACTCCATCCCCAGGTCGTACTGATCGGTGAAGAAGTACGGCACACGGTCGTAGACCACCTCCTCGCCCAGCATCGCGCGCGCCGCCGCCGGGCCGCCGTTCAGCGCGTTCGCCCAGTGCTCCACCCGCAGCCGGGTGCCGAACAGGGCGAGCGGGAAGGACGCCACGTCGCCGGCCGCGTAGATGTCGGGGTCGGACGTGCGCAGCCGTTCGTCCACGACGATGCCGCCGCCGTGCGCCCGGTCGGCGATCTCCAGCCCGGCCGCCTCCGCGAGGGCCGTCCGGGGTGCCGCGCCGATCGCCGCGAGGACGTCGTGCGCCGGGTGCTCCTCGCCGTCGTTCGTACGGGCCGCGAGGACCACGCCGTCCTGGCCGACGATCTCGGTGAGCTGGACGCCGAAGTGGAAGCGGACGCCGTGCTCGCGGTGCAGCTCGGCGAAGACGTTGCCCAGCTCGGGGCCGAGCACGCCGTGCAGCGGGGTCGACGCCGGTTCGATGACCGTGACCTCGGCGCCGTAGCCCCGGGCCGCCGCCGCGACCTCCAGTCCGATCCAGCCGGCGCCCGCGATCACCAGGTGCCCGTTGTCCCGGCCGAGGTGGTGCAGGACGCCCTTCAGGCGCTCGGCGTGCGCGAGACGGCGCAGGTGATGGACGCCCGCCAGGTCGGTGCCGGGGATGTCCAGGCGGCGTGGCTCGGCACCGGTGACCAGCAGCAGCTTGTCGTAGCGGACGATCGTGCCGTCGTCACCGAAGCGGACCGTCTTCGCCGTGCGGTCGATCCGGTCCACGGTCTGGCCGAGGTGCAGCTCGATGTCGTTGCGGGCGTACCAGGCGGGCTCGTGCACGAAGACGCTGTCCCGCTCCTCCTTGCCGAGCAGATAGCCCTTGGACAGCGGCGGGCGCTCGTAGGGGTGGTCGCGTTCGTCGCAGATCAGTATCACGCGGCCGCTGAAGCCCTCCGCCCGGAGCGTCTCGGCCGCCTTCGCACCGGCGAGACCGCCTCCCACGATGACGAATGTCTGATCCGCGTCGACCACTTGATGCCTCCTCGTAAGGGTGCCGCCACATGCGAGCGTCCCGCACGCAGCGTGATGCGGGAAGAGGGTGTGACCCGATCAGGCCACGGAGGGTCATGTTCCTCTCACATATGCCCCGTAAGTCTCGCGTGCAGCGAGAGCGCCGAGGCGTCGGTCAGGGAGGCGATCTGGTCCACGATCACCCGCTTGCGCGCCCGGTCGTCGTCCGCCGCGTCGAACAGCGCCCGGAACTGGGGGTCCAGGCCCTCGGGCGCGCGGGCGGTCAGCGCCTCGGCCAGCTCCGCGACGATGACCCGCTGGTCGGCGCGCAGCCGCTCCTGCTCCGCGCGCTGCATCACGTACCGGTCCGCGACCGCCTTGAGCACCGCGCACTCCATGCGGGTCTGACGGGGTACGACGAGTTCGGCGTCGTAGCGGGTGAGCGGGCCGGACCCGTACGCGGCGCGGGTGGCGCCCTCGGCGGCCAGGCAGAACCGGCCGATGAGCTGACTGGTGGCGTCCTTCAGACGGGCCTGGGCGACCGCCGTGCCGTCGTAGCCGTGCGGCCACCACTCCTCGTCCTGGAGGCGGTCCAGGGCGGCGGCGAGTTCGGCGGGGTCGGTGTCCACGGGGACGTACCGGCCGATGGCCACCTCGAACACCGCCTGCCGTTCCGGCTCGGCGTGCAGGCAGTTGGGGTCGATGTGGCCGGCGTGCAGGCCGTCCTCGACGTCGTGCACCGAATAGGCGACGTCGTCCGACCAGTCCATGACCTGCGCCTCGAAGCAGGTGCGGCTGCCGGGGGCGTGCTGTCTGACCCAGTCGAACACCGGACGGTCGTCCTCGTACACGCCGAACTTCCGCGACGCCGGGTCGGTGGGGTGCGTGCCGCGCGGCCACGGGTACTTGGTGGCGGCGTCCAGGGTGGCGCGGGTCAGGTTCAGGCCGACGGAGCGGTCCTCGGTGAACCGCTTGGGCTCGATGCGGGTGAGGAGCCTGAGGGACTGGGCGTTGCCCTCGAAGCCGCCGCAGTCGTCGGCGAACTCGTTCAGCGCGGTTTCGCCGTTGTGGCCGAAGGGCGGGTGACCGAGGTCGTGGGCGAGGCAGGCCGCCTCGACCAGGTCGGGGTCACAGCCGAGGGCCGCGCCCAGCTCCCGGCCGACCTGGGCGCATTCGAGGGAGTGGGTGAGCCGTGTCCGGGGGCTGGCGTCCCAGACCTGGCTTCTGGTGCCCGGGGTCACCACCTGTGTCTTGCCGGCGAGACGTCGTAGGGCGGCGGAGTGGAGGATGCGGGCGCGGTCGCGCTGGAAGGCTGTGCGGCCCGGGCGTTTGTCGGGTTCGGGGGCCCAGCGGTCGACCGACGCCGGGTCGTATGCCGTGTTGAGTGCGGTGCCTTCCATGGGTCGACAGTAAGCCCAATCGTCTGCCATGTTCGGTTTCGCCGGCGGCTGCGGGTGCGTTGTGGCCTTTCAGGCGGCTGCCGTGGACCTTTCCGTCGAGCTCTGGTCGTAGCGGTGCAGGACCAGACGCGCCATCGCCTCGTGCGCACCCAGAGGGGCCGAAGCGATCCACGGCGCCGCTTCCGCGGACTGGGTCGCGAAGCGGCCCGGGGCTGTGAAACAGGACGCCACTGCCACTCTGCGGCGGCCCCTTGCCGCCAGGGCACGCAGAGCCGTCGGGACCGTCGGGGTCGCCGCCGAGGCGTACGCGGGGACCACCGGGACGCCCAGGCGGGCGGAGAGGAGGCGAGCCGTGTGGTGGGTGTCCGTGGCCGAGTCGGGGTCGCGGGAGCCGGCCGCGGCGAGGACGACGGCGGTCTCGCGGCGGGCGGTGTCGTCCATGGCCGCCGGCCAGCCGGCCTCCAGGAGGCGGGCGTGCAGGGTCTCGGCGACGAGGGGGTGCGGGCCGAGCGGGGTGGCCACGTGCGCGCGTACCGGTGACGCCGCCGCCATCTCGGGGATGTCCTGCTTGACGTGGTAGCCGCGGCCGAGGAGGAGCGGGACGAGGACGGCGGGGGCGCTGCCGAGGGCGGCGAGGGTGTCGGTGAGCAGCGGCTCGTTCAGCTCTATGTGGCCCAGGTGGACGGGGAGGCCGGGGCGCAGCGCGCGGACCTGGGCCATGAGGGCCCGCACGGTGGTGAGCGCCCGGGGGTTCCGGCTGCCGTGGGCGACCAGCACGAGGGCCGGCGGGGCCGGGCGGCGGCCGAGCGGGGAGACGAGCCGGCTGCTGGTGCGGAGGGGGATCGACGCCGTCATGGAACGATCCTGACCAAAGGACGTTGCGCGCCCGTTGCGTGGCCGTCACGGGTATTTTCCGCGGGTTCACCTCGCACGGACGTCCGATGTGAGGTGAACCGGAGCGGCGCCGGTGGCGTCCTCCTTGGTCGGGAGCGATCACTGGGGGGCCGTATGAGGACGCGTCGACCGCGATGGCCGCGCACGCGGACCGGGCAGCGGCGGCTGGTGCAGGCCGTGATGGCCGGGTGTGTGCTGGCGCTGCTGCCGATGACCTGGCTGTACGTGTCGACGGCGGACCGGCTGCGGACCACGGCGGACGTGCCGCGCACCGAGGTCGCGGTGGTCTTCGGGGCGGGCCTGTGGAAGCACGGGCAGCCGTCGCCGTACCTCGCGCACCGGCTGGACGCGGCGGCCACGCTGTACCGGGCGGGGCGGATCGAGGTGGTGCTGGTCACCGGGGACAACAGCCGGGAGGACTACGACGAGCCCGACGCCATGCGCGCCTACCTCACGAGGCACGGGGTGCCGGACGCGCGGATCGTCAGCGACTACGCCGGGTTCGACACCTGGGACTCCTGTGTCCGGGCGAAGAAGATCTTCGGGGTGGACCGGGCGGTGCTGATCAGCCAGGGCTTCCACATCCGGCGGGCGGTGGCGCTGTGCGAGGCGGCGGGGGTGGACTCGTACGGGGTCGGGGTCGACGCCGAGCACGACGTGACCTGGTACTACGGCGGGACGCGCGAGGTGTTCGCGGCGGGCAAGGCGGCGCTGGATGCCGTCTTCCGGCCCGATCCGCGGTTCCTGGGGCCGAAGGAGCCGGGGGTGGCGCGGGCGCTGGCCGCCGGGCGGTGACCGTGGCCTCACGGCCCGCCGGCCGGCGCGGGGAGGTCGCCGTGCCGGGGGCGTAACCGGAGGCGACCCGGGGCCGTAACACGTACGACGCACGCTGGGTGGCATGGAGAACACCTCGACGCCCACCCACTGCCCGTACTGCGCCCTGCAGTGCGGGATGAACATCACGCCCCTGCCCCAGGGGGGCGTCGAGGTCACCGAGCGCGCGGACTTCCCCGTGAACCGGGGCGCGCTGTGCGGCAAGGGCCGTACGGCGGCCGAGGTGCTGTCGCCCGCGGTACGGCTGACCGCGCCGCTGGTGCGGGAGGGGGGCCGGCTGGTGGAGGCGAGCTGGCCGGAGGCGCTGGACCGGATCGCCGAGCGGCTCGGGGCGACACGGGAGCGGTACGGCGCCGACGCGCTCGGGGTGTTCGGCGGGGGCGGGCTGACCAACGAGAAGGCGTACACGCTCGGCAAGTTCGCCCGGGTGGTGCTGGGCACCTCGCAGATCGACTACAACGGCCGGTTCTGCATGTCGTCGGCGGCCGCGGCCGGTACGAAGGCGTTCGGTCTCGACCGGGGGCTGCCGTTCCCGCTGGAGGACATTCCGAGGACCGGGTGTGTGATCCTCGTCGGGTCCAACCTGGCCGAGACCATGCCGCCGTCGCTGCGGTTCTTCACGGAGCTGCGGGAGAACGGCGGCACGCTGATCGTCGTCGACCCGCGCCGGACGCGGACCGCCGAGCAGGCCGACCTGCACCTCGCGCCCCGGCCCGGCACCGATCTCGCCCTCGCCCTGGGCCTGTTGCACCTCGTGGTGGCCGAGGGGCGCACGGACGAGGAGTACATCCGGGAGCGGACCACCGGGTGGGAGGAGGCCCGGGCCGCGGCGATGGCGCACTGGCCGGAGTACGTGGAGCGGATCACCGGGGTGCCGGTGCCGCGACTGCGCGAGGCGGTACGGATGTTCTGCGCGCCGGAGGCGGCGATGGTGCTCACCGCGCGCGGGCCGGAGCAGCAGTCCAAGGGCACGGACACGGTGGGCGCCTGGATCAACCTGTGCCTGGCGACCGGCCGTCCGGGCCGCCCCTTCTCCGGGTACGGCTGTCTGACCGGGCAGGGCAACGGGCAGGGCGGACGCGAACACGGTCAGAAGGCGGACCAGTTGCCCGGCTACCGCAAGCTGGACGACCCGGCGGCGCGGCGGCATGTGGCGGGGGTGTGGGGGGTGGACCCGGACAGCCTGCCGGGTCCCGGGCGCAGCGCGTACGAACTCCTCGACGCCCTCGGTACGGATATCCGGGCGCTGCTGCTGATGGGCTCCAACCCGGTGGTGTCCGCCCCGCGCGCGGCCCACGTCGAGCAGCGGCTGCGCTCACTGGACTTCCTCGCGGTGGCCGACGTCGTCCTCTCCGAGACGGCGGAGCTGGCGGACGTCGTGCTGCCGGTGACCCAGTGGGCGGAGGAGACGGGCACGACGACCAGCCTGGAGGGCCGCGTGCTGCTGCGCCGCCAGGCCGTCACTCCCCCGCCCGGCGTCCACAGCGATCTGTACGTCCTCCATGAGCTGGCCGAGCGCCTCGGGGTGGAGAAGGGCTTCCCGACCGACCCGGAGGAGATCTTCGAGGAACTCCGCCGCGCGAGCGCCGGCGGCCCGGCGGACTACTCCGGCATCACCTACCGCCGCCTGACCGAGCAGAACGGCGTCTTCTGGCCGTGCCCGGAGGGTTCCGGTGAGACCGGCGGTTCAACTGGGACCGGAAGTTCTGGTGAGACCGGGGGTACTGGCGTGGCCGACGGCGAGGACACGGCCCTGGACACGCTGCCCGACGACCCGGCGGCGGACACCGACATCGCTCGCGACACCCTGCCCGCCCACCCCACCGCCGCCGCCGGCACCCCCCTCGGCGCGACCGCAGCCGACGCCGGCACGCTCCCCGGCGGCGCCCCCGTGGCCGGCGTCGGACCGGCCGGTGCGCACCCCGGCACGCCGCGCCTCTTCCTCGACCGTTTCGCCACCCCCGACGGCCGGGCCCGGTTCGTGCCCGTGGTGCACCGGGCCACGGCCGAGGAGCCGGATGCCGAGTATCCGCTGTTGCTGACCACCGGACGCGTGGTGTCGCAGTACCAGTCGGGGGCGCAGACCCGGCGGGTGGCGGAGTTGAACGCGGCGGCTCCCGGCCCGTTCGTGGAGCTGCACCCACGGCTCGCGGCCCGGCTGGGCGCGGCCGACGGCGACCCGGTGGCGGTGGTGTCCCGGCGCGGCCGGGCCGTCGCGCCGGCGCGGATCACCACTGCCATCCGGCCGGACACCGTCTTCATGCCCTTCCACTGGCCGGGCGAGGGCCGCGCCAACACGCTCACCAACCCGGCCCTGGACCCGACCTCCCGGATGCCCGAGTTCAAGTCGTGCGCGGTGCGGGTGGAGGTCCTGGGCCCAGCGGACTAGCAGGATTCGGTCCGCCGGACCCGGCACACGCGGCGGGGCTCGCATAGGTTCGGGGTATGTCCGACACCGACCTGCCCGAGCAGAGCGAGCCGTACGACCTCGACGCCTATCTCGACCGCATCGGCTGGAAGGGCGAGCGGCGGGCCGACCTGGCCACCCTGCGCGGGGTGCATCTGGCGCACGCGCTGTCGCTGCCCTTCGAGAACCTGGACCCGGTGCGGGGCACGGCCCCCTCCCTCGCGCCCGCCGACCTGATGGCCAAGATGATCCACGGCCGGCGCGGCGGCTACTGCTATGAGCACAACATTCTGCTCCGGCTGGCGCTGGAGGCGCTCGGTTTCCGGGTGACCCCGCTGGCCGGCCGGGTCGTGGTGGGCGCGGCGACGCCGGAGAGCCGGCCCCGGACACACGCGATGCTCCGGGTCGAGGTGGCGGGCGAGCCGCTGCCGTATCTGGCGGACGTCGGCTTCGGGGCGCTCGGCGCGCTGCTGCTGCCGGTGCCGCTGGTGACCGGCACCGAGTTCGAGGGCGCCGGTCGACGGCACCGGCTGGTGCGGCTGCCGCACGACGGGCCGCTGGAGCTGTGGGAGTTGCAGGCCCACGACCCCGAGGGCGGCCCCGGCGAAGGGGCCTGGGCCGGTCAGTACGCGTTCACCCAGGAGCCGTTCGCGGCGCCCGACTTCGAGGTGTTCAACTGGTTCGTCGGCACCCACCCGCGGTCCCCGTTCACCCGCCGTCCCTATCTTCAGCGCACCACCGCCGATCGCCATCTCGCCCTGGACGGTGCCCGGTTCACCGAGACGCGCGCCGACGGCACGGTGACCGGGCGCACGCTGACCGAGGAGGCGGAGGCGCGGCGCCTGGTGGCGGAGGAGTTCGGCATCGAGGTGCCCGAGGGGTTCACCCTGCTGCGCTGACTCAGCGGCGGGAGAGCCAGTCGCCGTCCGCGATGCGGGTGCCGGTGGCGCGCAGCCGGGCGGCGACGGGCGGGGCGGCCAGGTAGACCCAGGCGCGGACGGTGCCGCCGGCGGTGCGTACGACGTCCCGGGCGAGGCGTTCGTAGAGGTTGCGGGCGTCGCCCGGCGCGTACTCCTCCAGCCGGTCCAGTGCGGCCAGCAGCTCCTCGTACGCCTCGGGCCGGGCGGTCACCAGTTCCCCGCGCACGGTTCCGCCGGGCTCCTCGACGGCGTAGGGGTAGCCGGGGCCGTCGTACAGCACGGCACCGGTGAGGCGGGCCGGTTCCTCGGCGAGCGTGCGACCGCGCAGGAAGAGGTCGTGGTTGGCCTCGCCGGGGCGGAGCGTGCCGTAGACGAAGAAGGGCAGGGGGCGGGGGTCCTCGGCGATCACGGAAACGATTCTGGACCCTCGCCGGCTCCCCACACATCCGTCTGAAGATCCATGAACGCGCTATGGACATGACATGTCATGGCCTCTTAAATCTCGGTGACACGTCAGCGCCACCCCCACACCCAGCCTGGCGCCTCCCCGAGGAGACAGATGAGCCGGATACGGCAGCACGTCCGAGGAACCCGCCGCACAGCCACCGCCGGTGTCGCCCTGACCACCGCGACCCTGCTGGCCGTCACCCTCTCCCCCGCCGCCCACGCCGACGCCGGACCGACCCGGGCCAGCGCGATCGAGAACGCGGCCTCGGCCCTCCTGGCCCACGCGACGGCCCTGGGCCTGACCGCTCCCCAGGACACCAGCGTCCGGGACGTGGTCGTGGACAAGGACGGCACCCAGCACGTCCGCTACGACCGCACCTACCACCGACTCCCCGTCATTGGTGGTGACTTCGTCGTCCACCTCGCCCCCGACGGTGCCTACCGCAGCACCGACCGCGCCACCCGGCAGGCGATCTCCGTGCCCTCCGTCACCCCGCGGGTCTCCGGCCCCAAGGCCGCCGGTCTCGCGGTGAACGCCCTGCGCGCGGCCAACCCCGGCACGACGCTGAAGCAGGCCAAGGCCAAGCCCGTGCTGGTGGTCGACGCCCTGCACGGCACCCCGAAGCTGGCCTGGCGCACCGACGCGGTCGGCCTGGACTCGCTCGGCAACCCCGTCGCCCGGACCGTGCTGACCGACGCGCGCACCGGCGCGCAGATCGACGCCTGGGACAGCATCGAGACGGCCACCGGCGACGGCAAGGCGCTCTACAGCGGCACGGTGCCGCTGGAGACCACCCAGTCGGGGACGTCGTACCAGCTCAAGGACCCGACGCGGGGCAACACCTACACCGGTGACGCCGAGAACAAGTCCGACCTGTGCATCTTCGGCATCTGCTTCAGCCGGGCCCCCGCGACCCTGTTCACGGACGCCGACAACCACTGGGGCTCGGGCGCCACCGCGGACCGCGCCTCGGCCGCCGTCGACGCCCAGTACGGCACCGACGAGACCTGGGACTACTACAAGAACATCCACGGCCGCAGCGGCATCGCGGGCGACGGCAAGGGCTCGTACAACCGCGTCCACTACGGCAGCAACTACAACAACGCCTTCTGGGACGACAGTTGCTTCTGCATGACGTACGGCGACGGTGACGGCACCACCTTCGGGCCGCTGGTCGCCCTCGACGTCGCCGGGCACGAGATGACCCACGGCGTGACGTCCAAGACCGCCGCGCTGACCTACTCGGGCGAGTCCGGCGGACTGAACGAGGCCACCTCCGACATCCTCGGCACGATGGTCGAGTGGTACGCGAACAACTCCTCCGACACCGGTGACTACCTCATCGGCGAGAAGATCGTGAAGCCCGGCTTCGGCAAGGCGGCCCTGCGCTTCATGGACAAGCCGTCCAAGGACGGGAGTTCGGCGGACTACTGGAGTTCGTCGGTCGGGAACCTGGACGTCCACTACTCCTCGGGCGTCGCCAACCACTTCGCCTACCTGCTCGCCGAGGGCAGCGGCGCGAAGACCGTCAACGGCGTCAACTACGACTCCCCGACGTACAACGGCTCGACGGTCACCGGCATCGGCCGGGAGAAGGTCGGCAAGATCTGGTACCGGGCGCTGACGGTCTACATGACCTCCTCGACCAACTACGCGGGAGCGCGCACGGCCACCCTCAACGCGGCCAAGGACCTCTACGGCGCGGGCAGCACCGAGTACAACGCGGTGGCCGCCGCCTGGAGCGCGGTCAACGTCAACTGAACCGACGCGGCCTCCACGGCCGGCCGCCCCCGTCGCCGGATGTCCCGGCTGTCCCGGCTGACGGCGACGGGGTGCGGCCGGCGGGTGGGGGCCAATCGTGTGCTCTTCGCCCCCGGCCCCTCACACGGCCCTGACCTGCTGGAACACGCTCCGGCTAGGCCGTGTGGGGGGCCGTTCGCGCCACCCGTTCACCGCATTCCCGGCGCCGCCTCGGGAAGCGGATCCCCGCGACTGCGACTTACCTCGGTAGGGCAGGGGCGCACCCCTGGACGAGTCGGACAAGCTCTGGGGAGCACCATGCGACGCACTGCCCGTCTGCTGGCCGGTACCGCGCTCGCCGTGGCCGCCGCGGCGCCCGCCCACGCGGCCGGAACCGGCCGTCTGGACCTGTACCCGGCGACCGTGGCACCAGGTGGCCAGGTCACGGTGAACACGGCCGCGTGCGGGGACACGGGGGCCGCGACCGGGGACGCCGGCGCGGTCGGTGCCGGAACGTTCATGCTGGCGCCCACCACGCACGAGGGCGAGGCGATCGGACAGTTCCGGGTGCCGCCGAGCGCGCAGCCGGGGACGTACGAGATCGTCGCCCGGTGCGCCGAGGGCGACCGGCAGGTGGCGGGCGACCTGGTGGTCGCGTTGAGCGCGGCACACGAGCAGGTGCTGCCGCGAGGAAGCGTGAAGACGGGGGTCGGCGGCGGACTCGGCCCCGACCCCGTGCAGACCGCGGCGGGCGTGGCGGCACTGGCCGTCGCCGCCGCGGGCGGTACCTGGCTCCTGCATCGCCGGGCGAGAGGCGACGGGATCTGACGGACACCCTCCGCTGTCCGTCCGCCGGTACCGCACACCCCGCCCCCTCCGGGTCCGACGCCCCTCGCGGCCCGGAGGGGGAAGGGGCTTGTGGGGTCCGCCCCCGGGAGAGGGGATTGGTATGCGCAAGGCCGCCGGGAACCGCGGGACCGCTCGGAGCGCCAGGGCCGCCCGGCTCGGCGACACCGTCATAGCCGCCGTCACCGTCGTGGCCCTCGGCTCGGGCGTGTGGCTGCTGGGCGGCGGCACCGGCCCGCACACCCCACCGCAGCCGGCCGCCGCCGAGGGCCGCCCCGACCCGGGCGGCGCGCGGGTCGCGGCACCCGGCCTCGCGCCGTCCCCGCCGCTCCGCATCCGCATCCCCGCGATCCGGGTGAACGCGCCCCTCATGGGCCTGGCCCTCACCCGCTCCGGCAGCCTGGACGCGCCGCCCGCCAAGGAGAAGAACCTGGCCGGCTGGTACGAGGCCGGCACCACCCCCGGCGAGACGGGCACCGCGATCGTCGCCGGCCATGTCGACAACACCGAGGGCCCCGCCGTCTTCTACGACCTCGGCGCGCTGAAGCGGGGCGCCCGCATCGAAGTGGACCGCCGGGACGGCACCGTGGCCGTGTTCACCGTGGACGCGGTGGAGGTGTACTCGGCGCACGCCTTCCCCGACGAGAAGGTGTACGGCGCCGCCCCCCGCCCCGAACTCCGCGTCATCACCTGCGGCGGGGGCTACTCGAAGGCCACCGGCTACCAGGGCAACGTGGTCGTGTTCGCCCACCTGACGGCAAGCCGCTGACGGCACCCGCCGAGACTCAGCACCGCGCCAGGCTCACGCCCAGGACGTGCTTCTTCCCGCCCCGTTCCTCCAGCTGATGCGCGACCGCCTGGCAGCCGGCCACGCCACGGAGGACACCACCGGCCCGGTGGACCTCCTGCGCACCCGCCGACCGCCGGGCCCCAGCCCAGGGCCCCAACGGTCCGAGCCCCGCCCCAAGCCCCCGCCCCGGCCTCACCGTGCCGCCCCGGGCCCCGCAGGTCCCTCACATCCGGGGTGTCGCCTCGCTGAGGGCAGCGTTCCTCCCGGGAAACAGGAGTGATGCTGCCGGGTAACGTCGGGGCCGCACGCTCGGGACATGACCTCGAATACGCGTGTGGTGGTGATCGGCGCCGGCCTCGCGGGCGTACGGCTCGCCCGGCGGCTCGGCGAGCTGGGCACGCCCGCGCTGCTCGTCGGCGAGGAGGAGCACGCGCCGTACAACCGGGTGCTGCTGGCCGAGGTACTGGCCGGCCGGTACGCCCCGGAGGTGATCACCCTCCCGCCGCCCGCCGGCCTGCTGCGCACCCGGGTCACCGGCATCGACCGTGCCGCCCGGACGGTCGCCTGCGCCGACGGTACGTCGATCGCATACGACAGGCTGGTGCTGGCCACCGGCTCCAACGCGGTGCTGCCCCCGCTGCGCGGCCTGTTCACCCCCGACCGCCAACTACCGGAGGGCGTCCACGCGTTCCGCACCATGGACGACTGCCTGGGCCTCGCCAAGGCCGTACGCCCGGGCGTGCGGGCGGTCGTCATCGGCGGCGGGCTGCTCGGCGTCTCCGCGGCCCGCGCCCTCGCCGTACGCGGCGCCCAGGTGGTGCTCGCGCAGCAGGCCGAGCGGCTCATGGAGCGCCAGCTCGACCCGGACGCCTCCCGGCTGGTGCTGCGGCACCTGACCGAGCTGGGCGTCGAGGTGCACACCGAGTGCCGGGTGCGGGACGTGCGCTGCGTCGCCGGCGCGGTCCGCTCGGTGGAGATGGCCGACGGGTACGCGCTCGACGCCGACCTCGTCGTCCTGGCCTGCGGGGTACGGCCCCGCACGGGTCTCGCCGAGCAGGCGGGCCTCGCCGTCCACAAGGGCGTCCTCGTGGACGACGAGCTGCGCACCTCCGACCCGCACATCCACGCCGTCGGCGACTGCGCCCAGCACGACGGCACGGTCTACGGCCTGGCCGCCCCGGCGCTCGAACAGGCCGACGCGCTCGCCGAGCTGCTGGCAGGTGACGCCCGTGCCCGCTACACCGGCACCCGCTCCCTGACCCGGCTGACCCTCACCGGTCCCGACTCCCCCTTCGACCTCGCCGCGTTCGGCGAGACAGAACCCCGCCCCGGCGACGACGTCGTGCGGATCGCCGACGCCACCCGGGGCACCTACCGCAAGGTCGTCGTCCGCGACGACCGCCTGGTCGGCGGGGTCCTCGTCGGCGAACTCGGCACCGTCGGCGCGCTCGCCCGCGCCTGGGAGGGAGCGGAGCCGCTCCCCGACGACGGCCCCCTGCTCCACCTGCTCACCAACGATGGAGGCTCCTGAATGACCGCCACCCTGGGGGCCACCCCCACGATCGTGCTCGTCGGCCACGGCATGGTCGGCCAGCGCTTCCTCGAAGCGCTCGCCGAGCGCGGCCTGACCGCCACGCACCGCGTGGTCGTACTGTGCGAGGAGCCGCGTCCGGCGTACGACCGCGTCCAGCTGACCTCGTACTTCTCCGGCAGGACGCCCGAGGACCTCTCCATGACCGACATGGAGTTCATCAAGGACCACGGCATCGAGCTGCACATCGGCGACCCGGCGGAGACGATCGACCGCGAGGCGCGCACGGTGACCGCCCGCTCGGGTCTGGTCGTGGACTACGACGTCCTGGTCCTGGCCACCGGCTCCTACCCGTTCGTGCCGCCGGTGCCGAACAAGGACGCCACCGGCTGTTTCGTGTACCGGACCATCGAGGACCTGCTGGCGATCGAGGAGTACGCGAAGACCCGGGCGACGACGGGTGCCGTGGTCGGCGGCGGTCTGCTCGGCCTGGAGGCCGCCGGCGCGCTCAAGGGGCTCGGACTCAACGCGCACATCGTGGAGTTCGCGCCGCGCCTGATGCCGGTGCAGGTCGACGACGGCGGTGGCGCGGCCCTGCTGCGGACCATCGAGGACATGGGCCTGACCGTCCACACCGGTGTGGGCACCCAGGAGATCGTGACGGACGACTCCGGTGCCGTCACCGGCATGAGGCTGTCGGACGGTTCCGAACTCGCCGCGGACATGGTGGTGTTCAGCGCCGGTGTCCGTCCCCGCGACCAGCTGGCCCGCGACTGCGGCCTCGACGTCGGCGAGCGCGGCGGCATCGCGGTGGACGAGCAGTGCCGGACCGTCTCCGACCCGCATGTGTTCGCGATCGGCGAGTGCGCGCTGGCCGCCGACGGCCGGGTCTACGGCCTGGTGGCGCCGGGCTACGAGCAGGCCGAGACGGCCGCCGCGACCATCGCCGCGGACGAGGCCTCGTTCACCGGCGCCGACCTGTCCACCAAGCTGAAGCTGCTCGGCGTGGATGTCGCCTCCTTCGGCGACGCGCACGGCACCACCGAGGACTGCCTGGACGTCGTCTACTCCGACTCGCGCGCGGGCCTGTACAAGAAGCTGGTCATCGGCGCGGACGGCACGCTGCTCGGCGGCATCCTGGTCGGTGACGCGGACGCGTACGGCACCCTGCGCGCGCTCACCGGCTCGGTGCCGCCCATCTCCCCCGAGTCGCTCGTCCTGCCCGCCGGAGCGGGCTCGGGGGCCCAGCTCGGCCCGTCCGCGCTGCCGGACGAGGCGGTCATCTGCTCCTGCCACAACGTCAGCAAGGGCACGATCCGCGGCGCGGTCACCGAGCACAACTGCACGACCGTGCCCGAGGTGAAGAAGTGCACCAAGGCCGGCACCGGCTGCGGCAGTTGCGTCAAGGTGCTGGGCCAGCTGGTCACCGCCGAGCTGGAGGCGTCCGGCGTCGAGGTCGACAAGGGCCTGTGCGCCTGCTTCGCGCAGACCCGCGAGGAGCTGTACGAGATCGTCCTGGCCCTGCGTATCACGTCGTACCAGGAGCTGCTGGACCGCTACGGCCGCGAGGGCGCCCGGGGCGGTGACGGCTGCGAGGTGTGCAAGCCGGCGGTCGGCTCGATCATCGCGTCCCTCGCCCCGACGATCGGCGCGAGCGGCTATGTCCTGGACGGCGAGCAGGCCGCGCTCCAGGACACCAACGACCACTTCCTCGCCAACCTCCAGAAGAACGGCTCGTACTCGGTGGTCCCGCGCATTCCCGGCGGGGAGATCGCGCCCGAGAAGCTGATCGTCATCGGCGAGATCGCCCGGGACTTCGGCCTCTACACGAAGATCACCGGCGGCCAGCGGATCGACATGTTCGGCGCCCGCGTCGAGCAACTGCCGCTGATCTGGGCGAGGCTGGTGGACGCCGGCTTCGAGTCCGGTCACGCCTACGGCAAGTCGCTGCGCACGGTGAAGTCCTGCGTCGGCTCCACCTGGTGCCGGTACGGCGTGCAGGACTCGGTCCGCATGGCGATCGACCTGGAGCTGCGCTACCGGGGCCTGCGGTCCCCGCACAAGCTGAAGTCGGCGGTGTCCGGGTGCGCCCGCGAGTGCGCGGAGGCCCAGTCCAAGGACTTCGGGGTGATCGCCACCTCGAACGGCTGGAACCTGTACGTCGGCGGCAACGGCGGGGCCACCCCGCGCCACGCCGACCTGCTGGCCCAGGACCTGTCCGACGCCGAACTGGTCCGGCTGATCGACCGGTTCCTGATGTTCTACATCCGCACCGCCGACCGTCTGGAGCGCACCAGCACCTGGCTGGAGCGCATCCCGGGGGGCCTGGAGCACGTACGGGACGTGGTGGTGCACGACTCGCTCGGCATCTGCGACGAGCTGGAGAAGCTGATGCGGGCGCATGTCGCGCACTACCGCGACGAGTGGGCGGAGACCGTGAACGACCCCGAGAAGCTGGCCCGGTTCGTGTCCTTCGTGAACGCGCCGGACACCCCGGACCCGGTCGTCTCCTTCGTCCCCGAGCGCGACCAGATCAAGCCCGACCTGCCGCTGCTGAACATCGGCCTGCGGCCCGCCGACGACGTCCTGGAAGGAAGCGCCCAGCGATGACCCTGGCAGTTGAGACGACCGACCTGAAGGTCCAGCTCCAGCTCGCGGACGGCTGGTTCACGGTCTGCGACCTGAGCCTGCTGGTCCCGGGCCGCGGAGTGGCGGCCCTGCTGCCGGACGGCCGCCAGGTGGCCCTCTTCCGCGACCGCGCGGACCGGCTGTACGCCGTCGACAACCGGGACCCCTTCACCGGCGCGGCCGTCCTCTCCCGCGGCCTGACCGGCACCCACCAGGGCCGCCCGTTCGTCGCGTCCCCGCTGCTGAAGCAGCGCTTCGACCTGGTCACCGGGCAGTGCCTGGACGACGAGTCGGTACGGGTGACCGCGTACGAGGTGCGGGCGCTGTAGCGGTGATGTGACAGGGCGTACGGACCGGGCCGCGGGCTTCGGCTCAGGTCAGGTCCGTACTCAGCACGACCCGGCGCCCCCGCAGCTCCCCCTTCTCCATCCGCGCGTGCGCCTCGGCGGCGGCGCTCAGCGGGAGCACCTCGACGTTCCGGGGGCGCAGCAGACCCTGCCCCAGCAGGTCGTTGACGGCGGTCGCGGCGGCGGCGAGTTCGACGGTCGTCGCGTGCGAGATGGCGAAGCCCACGACGGAGTTGCCATTCATGTACAGCGGCCCGGCGGGCAGCACGGGCCGGGTGCCGGCGCCGGCCAGCAGCACCACCCGGCCACGGCGGGCGAGCAGACCGACCGAGGTCTCCAGGTCGTTGACGCCCGCAGTGTCCACGTACACGTCGACGCCCGCCGGCGCCGCCCTGCGGATCGTCCCGGTCAGCTCCGGGTCCCGGTAGTCGAACACCTCGGCCGCGCCGGACTCGGCGCAGTACCCGGCGTCCCGTGCGCCGGCCGTGGCGAGGACCCGGGCCCCCGCCCGCGCCGCGAACGTCACCAGGGCACTGCCGACATGGCCCGCGCCGCCCGCGACCAGCACGGTCTCGCCGAAGCGGAGGCGGCCGTGGACGAACAGGGCGAGATACGCGGTGGCGGCCGGATGCAGCGCCGCCACGGCGAGGTCCGGATCGACGCCGTCGGGCAAGGGGTAGAGCCGGTCGGCCGCCACCACCGCCTGCTCGGCGGCCGCGCCCTGCCGCCCCTCGTGCCCGAGGCTGTCGCACCACACGCGGTCCCCGGCCCGGAAGCCGGTCACGCCGGGTCCCGTCTCCGCGACCGTACCCACCAGGTCACGGCCGATGACGAACGGGAAGTCCACGGCCGTACGGAACACCCCCGACCGGACGAAGGCGTCCACCGGGTCCACGGCGGTGGCGAGCACGTCCACCAGGACGTCGGTCGGGCCGGGCCGGGGCGGGGGCAGCTCGCCGTACCGGATGACGTCCGGGGAACCCAGCTCCTGGATGTACGCGGCACGCATGGCATCCCATGCTGCCACCGGGGGCCGGAACGCGCGCGGGCGCCGTTTCCCACCACCGTTTCTTGACCGATCGGTTTCGATAACCCTACGCTGCGCACATGGCCAGGACCAAGGAATTCGACCCCGACGCAGCCCTCCAGTCGGCCCTGGAGCTGTTCTGGCGGCGGGGTTACGAGGCGACGTCGATGGCCGACCTGGTCGCGCACCTGGGCATCGGCAAGGCGAGTCTGTACGCCACCTTCGGCAGCAAGCACGAGCTGTATCTGCGGGCGCTGGACCGGTACGGGCAGGCGCAGGACCCGGTGCTGACGCGTGAGCTGTCCCAACCCGGCCCGGTGCTGCCGGCCGTGCGCGGGCTGGTCCGGCGGTTCGCCGCCGAGGCCGCCTCCGAGGCGACCCGGGAGCAGGGCTGCCTGGTCACCAACACGGCGGTCGAACTGGCCCCGCACGACCGGGAGGCCGCCCGCCGGGTGGAGCACAGCTGGGACACCGTCGAGACCCTGCTGCACTCCGCCCTCGTCCGCGCCCAGGCGCAGGGTGAGCTGGCCGGCGACCGCGATCCACTGGCCCTCGCGCGCATGACGCTGGTCCTGCTCCAGGGCCTGCGGGTGGTCGGCAAGGCCTCGGCCGACCCGGCCCGGGTCCGGGACGCGGCGGAGCAGGCCCTGGCACTGCTGGACTGACACCGCACCGTCGCGGGTCCGGCCGCTTTTCCGGGACTTTAGATTGAACCGATCGTTCAAGTAAAGGGAACCTCACCATGACGCACCGCTTCTCCGGCCGGACCGCTCTCGTCACCGGCGCCGGCTCCGGCATCGGCCGCGGGGTGGCCCTCGCCCTCGCCCGGGAGGGCGCCCAGGTCGTCGTCGCCGGCCGGCGCCGGGACCCGCTGGACGAGACCGTGGCGCTGATCGAGACCGAGGGCGGCAAGGGGCTCGCCGTCACCGCCGACGTCTCCCGCGCCGACGACCTGCGGGCCCTGGTGGACGCGGCCGTGGACCGGTTCGGCTCCCTGGACGTGGCGGTGAACAACGCCGGTGTCCTTCAGGGCCGGGGGCGGTCCGTGGGCGACCTGGCCGAGGAGGACTGGCGCCGGATGCTCGACGTCAACGTCACCGGTGTCTTCCTCGCCCTCCAGGCCGAGATCGCGCGGATGCGCACCCAGCCGAACGGCGGCGCGATCGTCAACATCGCCTCCCGGATCGGCGTGCACAGCCGGCTGCCCGGCACCGCCGGCTACGCCGTCAGCAAGGCGGCCGTCTCCGTCCTCACCCGCGCCGCCGCCCTGGACCACATCGCCGACGGCGTGCGCATCAACGCCGTCAGCCCGGGCCCCACCGCCACGGAGATGTCGTTCCGGGACGGGGAGACCGAGGCCGGCCGGGCCGCGCGCATGCGCTCCGAGGTGCCGCTCGGCCGGGTCTCCACCGTCGAGGAGGTGGCCGCCGCCGTGCTGTACCTGGCCTCCGACGACGCGGCCTCGGTGGTCGGCACCGACCTGGTGATCGACGGTGGCTCCACGGCCTGAGCCCGGCTCGCGTCAGTCGATCCCGGACCGCTCCACCCCGGCCACGATCCACCGCTGGAAGCACAGGAACACCAGCAGCAACGGCAGGATCGACACGGCGGCCGCGACGAACAACTCGTGCAGCCGCACGACCTGGGCGGTGGTGAACGAGGACAGCGCGACCTGCACCGTCCAGGCGCTCTGGTCCTGCCCGATCACCAGCGGCCACAGGAAGGAGTTCCACGCGCCGAGGAACACGATGGTCCCGACGGCCGCGAACACCGGACGGGTGCTCGGTACGACGACGAGCCAGTACGTCCGCCAGTACCCGAGCCCGTCCACCTGCGCCGCGTCCTCCAACTCCCTGGGGAAACCGAGGAAGTACTGCCGGAAGACGAAGCAGGCGAAGGCCGGGAACAGGGTCGGGACGATCAGCCCGCGCAGCGTGGAGATCCAGCCCAGCGACGACACCAGCACGAAGCTGGGCACGAAGGTGACGGCCGCCGGAACCAGCAGGGTGCCGAGGATGCCGTAGAAGACCTTGTTCGCGTGACGGTAGGGGACGCGGGCGAGGCCGTAGCCCGCGAGGGAGGCGAGGAGCAGGGTGCCGAGGGTGGTGGCGACGGCGATCAGCGCGGAGTTGAGCAGGGAGCGCGCGAAGGGCACGGACGGATCGCCGAACAGCTCACCGACGTTCCCCCACCGCACCGTTCGGGGGAAGAAGGTCCACTCGGGAGAGGTGATGTCCTTCTCGCCGGCCAGCCCGTTGCGCACGAGCAGGTAGAAGGGGATCAGGAAGAGCAGGGCGAGCGCGATCAGCAGCACCAGCCGCAGCGCCCGCCCGGCCCGCACCAGGGCGTCATCCATCGCCGTCCGTCCTCCCGAGCCGCAGCCAGCGCGCCTGCCCCACCGTGACGACGGCGATGACCAGCGCGAGGATCACCGCGCCCGCGCTGCCGAGCCCGAGGTTCTGCCCCTGCCCGAGTGCGGTGTAGTAGAGATAGACCAACGGCGGCCGGGCGTACGGCGGATAGCCCCGGGCGTCGGACAGCAGGTTGTAGAACTCGTCGAAGGCCTGGAAGGCGTTGATGACGAGCAGCAGCACCACCGCGACCGAGGTGGCCCGCAGCTGGGGCAGGGTGATGTGCCGCAGCACCGTCCAGCCGGGCCGGGCCCCGTCCACGGCCGCCGCCTCGTACAGCACCGGGTCGATCCGCTGGAGCCCGGCGAGGAACAGGATCATGTAGAACCCGGCCTGGAGCCACAGCCGTACGGTCACGATCACCAGCCAGTACCAGGGCGGATCGGGTGTCGACAGCCAGGCGACCGGGTCGGCGCCGAACCACCCCAGCACCGTGTTCGCCAGCCCGAACCGCACCCCGTTGAAGAGCGACATCTTCCAGATGAGCGCGGCCACGACATAACTGCACGCGGCCGGCAGGAAGAACACGGACCGGAAGAAGGCCCGGGCCCGCCGGACCCGGTTGACCATGAGGGCGAGGGAGAGGGAGAACAGGTAGGTGACGGGCACGATGAAGGCGGTGAAGACGAGAAAGGTCTTCAGGCTGTCCACGAACGCGCGGTCCCGCAGCATCGCCGTGTAGTTGTCCAGCCCGACGAAGTGCGTGGGCGTGACGGTGTTGTGCGCGTCGAAGAAGCTGAGCGCCACGCTCCACAGCAGCGGGACGTACGTGAACAGCGCGAGCCCGAGCGCGAACGGCCCGACGAACACCCAGAACCAGAGCGCCCCGCGCCGCCTCACGAGGTCTTCTTCACACGGTCGAGTTCGGCCGCCACCTTCCGTACGACGGCCCGCAGTTCCCGCTCCGGACCGGCCCCGTTCTTGATGATCCGGCTGAGCGCGTCCTGGTAGGCGCTCTGGGCGGCCGGGGTCCACAGCAGCGGCTGGGCGTAGCCGTGGTCGGTGGTGAAGCGAACGGCGTCGGCGGCGGGACCGTCCTTGAGCGCGGTGGCCTTCTCGACGAGGGAGATCCGGGCGGGAAGGTGAAGCCCGTAGGACAGCGCGAAGTCCTCCTGGTAATCGGTGCGTTCGACCCAGAGCCACTTCACGTACTCCTTGGCCGGCTCCTTGTGCCGGCTGCGGGCGCTGACGGCGGCGCCGTACGCCCCGACCGGCACGGAAGGCCGCCCGTGACTGCCGTCCCCCGGAAAGGGCAGCACCCCGAAATCGTCACCGAGTTCCTCGCGGATCCGCGGCAGCGCCCACAGCCCGGTCCACTGCATCGCGGTCAGCCCCTGCACGAAGGCGGACGGGTCGGACCAGTCACTGGGAGCGCCCAGCAGCAGGGACTTGTCGGCGTACAGCCGGTGCAGCTTGCCGAGGGTGCGGGCGGCGGCGGGGTCGTCGAAGCCGACCTCGCCGTCGTCGGTGACCAGCTGGAGTCCGGCCGCGTACAGGGGAGTTCCCCCGAGCACCCCCGCTCCCCCGTCGTTGCCCAGGAAGAGCCCCTTCACCCTGCCGCTGGTGAGCCGGTGCGCGGCGTCGACCAGGGCGTCGAGGGTGGCGGGCGGCTCGACACCGGCGTCCTTCAGCAGGCTCTTGCGGTAGTACAGCATCTGCATGTCGACGACCTGCGGAATGCCGTAGATCCGCCCCTCGTGGGTCTTCGGTGTGAGCACGGCCGGATGGAAGTCGTCCTTCACCTGCGCCACCAGCTCGGTGAGGTCGAGCACCTGCCCGCCCCGGATCTGGTCGAGGGTGGGCCCGTTGACCTCGAAGACATCGGGCCCGGAGTCGGTGAGCAGCGCGGCGGCGGTCTGCTGGTCGTAGTTCCCCGGCCGCCACTGCACCGAGACCCGCGCCTTCTTGAAGGCGGCTGCGTACCGCTGAACGGCCCGCTCGGTGCCGGGCTCGCCGTACTGGTGGTACCACTGCGTCAGCTCCGGCCCCGAACCGCCGCCGCCCCGGCCGGTGTTGGACCCACAGGCGGTGAGCAGCCCGGCGCCCACACCCGCGGCCAGCAGATCTCTGCGCCTGATCGTCATCGTGTGCCCCCTGACGTCCGTCATCGATGCACGGCCCAACGATCAACCATGCGCCTCGATTACGAAAGGCGAGTTGCGGCCGTGTGTCAGAGCGGGTTGAGGCGCGCCTTGAGAAGGCAGAACTCATTTCCCTCGGGGTCGGCGAGAACGTGCCACTGCTCCTCGCCGGTCTGGCCGATGTCGGCCGGGCGCGCCCCGAGCTTCAGGAGGCGTTCGAGTTCGGCGTCCTGATCGCGGTCGGTGGCGTTGACGTCGATGTGCAGCCGGGACTTCCCCGGCTCCGGCTCGTCCCTGCGGCTGAGGATGATCGTCGGCTGCGGGCCGCCGAACCCTTCGCGCGGCCCGATCTCGATGCAGTCGTCCCCTTCGCGATCGAGCACGACGAAGTCCAGAACCTCGCACCAGAACCGCGCCAGCACCTCGGGGTCGCGGCAACCGAGCACGAGTTCACTGATACGACATGCCATGCCCGAGACGGTACCGGGCGCGGCGAGCGGGTGCGAAGGGTTTTGGGGTCCTCGTCAGTCCAGGATCGTGGCGATGCCGCGGCGGCGAAGGTCGGCCAGCCCGTTCAGCATGGCCTCGATCTGCTCGGGGGTGTGCCCGACCCAGTCCTTCAGCTCCGACACGACGCGCACGGGCTCGCGTGTGCGATAGGAGCGGGTGGGGTTGCCCGGGAATTTCCTGTCGGTGACGTTGGGATCGTCCTCCAGATCGCCCGTCGGCTCCACCACGTAGATCCGGCCCGGTCCGTCGCCGGCCGCGAGTTCGGCACCCCAGGCGGCGGCATCCAGGGTCTCGGACACGTAGACGTGTCGGGACGTGCGCCCTTCCTCGAAGTTGGAGGCGTGGCCGGGGATCAGCAGATCCCCCGGCAGCAGGTCCGCCTTCGTACCGTGCAGGTAGGTTCCCGCCTCGTACACCTGGAAGGGGACAGGGGCGCTGGTCATGGGCTGCTCCTTCGTCCTGGGCTCGGCACAACAGGGAACCACAGCAGCAGAGGGGCGACACCCCCCGCACGGGATGTCGCCCCTCCTCTTTCGTGCGCCGGGGCCGCCGTCGATCGGTGAGGGTCGGGGACCGACGGCGGCTCCGGGGTCTGGCCAGGTCAGCGGTGGTCGCTGCCCGCCGACTGGGTGGCCGCGCGACCGGCCTCGAGGCGGGCGACCGGGATGCGGAACGGGGAGCAGGAGACGTAGTCCAGACCCACCTCGTGGAAGAAGTGGACCGACTCCGGGTCACCGCCGTGCTCGCCGCAGACGCCGAGCTTGAGGTCGGGGCGGGTACGACGGCCCGCCTCGGCCGCCGCCTTCACCAGGGAGCCGACGCCGTCCTTGTCGATCGTCTCGAAGGGGGAGACGCCGAAGATGCCCTTCTCCAGGTACGCCGTGAAGAACGAGGCCTCCACGTCGTCCCGGCTGAAGCCCCACACCGTCTGGGTCAGGTCGTTCGTGCCGAAGGAGAAGAACTCCGCCGCCTCGGCGATCTGACCGGCCGTGAGGGCCGCTCGCGGCAGCTCGATCATCGTGCCGATCGCCAGCTTGAGCTTCGTACCGGTCGCCGCCTCGACCTCGGCGACGACCTGGTCCGCCTCGTCGCGGACGATCTCCAGCTCCTGGACCGTACCGACGAGCGGGATCATGATCTCCGCGCGCGGGTCGCCCTTGGCCGCCTTGCGCTCGGCCGCCGCTTCCGCGATGGCCCGGACCTGCATGGTGAACAGGCCGGGGATGACCAGGCCGAGGCGTACGCCGCGCAGGCCCAGCATCGGGTTCTGCTCGTGCAGCCGGTGCACGGCCTGGAGCAGGCGCAGCTCGTTCTCGTGCGGCTCCTGGCGGGACTCCGCGAGGGCCACGCGGACGGAGAGTTCCGTGATGTCCGGGAGGAACTCGTGCAGCGGCGGGTCCAGGAGACGGATCGTCACCGGGAGGCCGTCCATCGCCTCGAAGAGTTCGACGAAGTCCTTCTTCTGTAGCGGCAGCAGCGCCTTCAGGGAATCCTCGCGCTCCTCCTCGGTGTCGGCCAGGATGAGGCGCTCGACCAGCTCGCGGCGGTCGCCGAGGAACATGTGCTCCGTGCGGCACAGGCCGATGCCCTGGGCGCCGAAGCGACGCGCCCGCAGCGCGTCCTCGGCGTTGTCCGCGTTGGCGCGCACCCGCAGGCGGCGCTTGCGGTCGGCGAAGGCCATCATGCGGTGGACCGCCTCGACCAGCTCGTCGGCGTCGTCGGCGCCCGGGTGCATCCGGCCCTCGAAGTACTCCACGACGGGAGAGGGGACGACGGGGACCTCGCCCAGGTAGACCTTGCCGCTCGAACCGTCGATGGAGATCAGGTCGCCCTCCTCCACCACGTGTCCGCCGGGGACCGTCATGCGGCGGCGCTTGGTGTCGACCTCCAGCTCCTCCGCGCCGCAGACACAGGTCTTGCCCATGCCGCGGGCGACGACGGCCGCGTGGGAGGTCTTGCCGCCGCGCGAGGTCAGGATGCCCTCGGCCGCGATCATGCCGTCCAGGTCGTCGGGGTTGGTCTCCCGGCGGACCAGGATCACCTTCTCGCCCGAGCGGGACCACTTCACCGCCGTGTACGAGTCGAAGACCGCCTTGCCGACCGCCGCGCCCGGCGAGGCCGCGATGCCCCGGGCGACCTGCTCGACCTTCGCCTGCTCGTCGAAGCGCGGGAACATCAGCTGCGCGAGCTGGGCGCCGGTGACGCGCTGGAGCGCCTCCGTCTCGTCGATGAGGCCCTGGTCCACCAGCTGGGTGGCGATGCGGAAGGCCGCGCCCGCCGTGCGCTTGCCGACGCGCGTCTGGAGCATCCAGAGCTGGCCGCGCTCGATGGTGAACTCGATGTCGCAGAGATCCTTGTAGTGGTTCTCCAGGGTCTCCATGATCTGCATGAGCTGGTCGTACGACTTCTTGTCGATCTGCTCCAGCTCGGCGAGCGGGACGGTGTTGCGGATGCCCGCGACCACGTCCTCGCCCTGCGCGTTCTGGAGGTAGTCGCCGTAGACGCCCTGGTGGCCGGAGGCGGGGTCCCGGGTGAAGGCGACACCGGTGCCGGAGTCGGGGCCCAGGTTGCCGAAGACCATCGAACAGACGTTGACGGCCGTGCCCAGGTCGTGCGGGATGCGCTCCTGGCGGCGGTACAGCTTGGCGCGGTCGCCGTTCCAGGAGTCGAAGACCGCCTTGATGGCGAGGTCCATCTGCTCGCGCGGGTCCTGCGGGAAGTCCCGGCCGGCCTCCTTCTTGACGATCTTCTTGAAGGTGGTGACCAGCTTCTTCAGGTCGGCGGCCTCCAGGTCGGTGTCGACCGTGACCTTCTTGGCCGTCTTCGCCTTGTCCAGGGCCTCCTCGAAGAGGTCGCCGTCGACGCCGAGGACGGTCCTGCCGAACATCTGGATGAGGCGGCGGTAGGAGTCCCAGGCGAACCGCTCGTCGCCGGCCTGGGCGGCGAGGCCCTGCACGGACTTGTCGGACAGGCCGATGTTCAGGACCGTGTCCATCATGCCGGGCATGGAGAACTTGGCGCCGGAGCGGACGGAGACCAGCAGAGGGTTGTCGGCCTGGCCGAGCTTCTTGCCCATCTTCGCTTCGAGGGCTTCGAGGTGCGCACTCACCTCGTCACGGAGTGCCGCGGGCTCCTCGCCGCTCTCCAGGTAGACCTTGCAGGCCTCCGTGGTGATCGTGAAGCCGGGAGGGACCGGGAGACCCAGGTTGGTCATCTCGGCGAGATTGGCACCCTTGCCGCCGAGCAGGTCCTTGAGGTCCTTGTTGCCCTCGGTGAAGTCGTAAACGAACTTCGCTACGTGGGGTTCTTTGTTTTCCGACACGGGTCTCGACTCCTTGAGGCCACGGTGGCTGCCCTGATGGCGAGGAACATACCCAGATCGAAGGTTCCTAGGGACGTCCACTTGCGCGTCATGCGCCTGTAACCACCCGTCCGCCAGCGGATCGAAAGTCAAGGCTTGGTAAGCGAAGCCAGCCGTATGTTTTCACTTCTTGAAGACAACAGCCGCCCACAGGTGCGGTTTTCCGCTCAGATGAGCGGGTCACGGCACGACTGATTTCGGTCGATGAACGATCAAGGGGTGGCACCGAGTGCCACCCCTTGGAAAAGTGCAGCCGCGCTTGATCCGCTCATCTGAGCGCAACCCTTATCAAGGGTGGCGAGAATCACGCTGCCACAGACCGCTCCGTTTCACCATGCGGACCCCTTGGCGGACACCGGCAGGCAGCGGAAACGCCCCTGTCACACACCCATCTCCGACAGCCGCTGCTCCACCCGGTCCGGCGCGTACAGGTGCTCCACCACCAGCGCCCCGGCGCCGATCAGCCCGGCCCGGTCGCCGAGCCGCGAGGTGACGACGTCCAGGTGGGCCGTGGAGCGGGGCAGCGCCCGCTGGTAGAGCAGCTCGCGCACGCCGGTCAGGAAGGACGTTCCGGCCAGGTCGCCCGCGATCATCAGCACACCCGGGTTGAGCAGGGTCACGACCGTCGCCAGCACGTCCCCGACCTGCCGCCCTGCCTCCCGGGCCAGCGCGGCGGCCTCCGGGTGCCCGGCGGCCAGCAGGTCCCGCACGTCCGAGCCGGAGGCGGCCGGCACCCCGGAGGCGGCCAGCCGCCGGGCCACGGCGCCGCCGCTCGCGACCGCCGCGAGACAGCCGTACGAGCCGCACCGGCACAGCGCGTCGGCACCGACCCGGATGTGTCCGATGTCGCCCGCGCCGCCGTCCACGCCCCGGTAGATCGAGCCGCCCACGACCACCCCGGCGCCGATGCCCGTGGACACCTTGACCAGCACGAAGGCCGTGCAGTCGGGGTGTCCGGTGCGCTGTTCGCCGTACGCCATGAGGTTGGCGTCGTTGTCGACCAGGACCGGGACCGCCGGCGCCCCGGTGTGGTCGGTGAGGGCGCGGGAGAGGCGGCCCCGGATGTCGTAGCCGTCCCAGCCCGGCATGATCGGCGGCTGGACCACCCGGCCGGTCTCGCTGTCCACCGGGCCCGGCACCGCGAGCCCGATCCCGCACACCTCCTCGGGCCGGTGCCCGGCCTTGGTCAGCAGTTCGGCGAACCAGTGGCCCAGCTCGCCCAGGACGGCGTCCGGGCCGTCCTCGACCGCCAGCGTGCCGGCCTGCTCGGCGAGGATCTCACCGGTCAGCGTGAGAAGGGCCGCGCGGGCGTGCCGGGTGTCCAGGTCGGCGGCGAGGACCACCGCGTGGGAGTCGTCGAACTCCAGGGTGATGGAAGGGCGTCCGCCGAGCGGCGAGTCGACCGGGCCGCCGGCGCCCTCGCGCAGCCAGCCCGCCCGGAACAGCCGGTCCAGGCGCTGGCCGACGGTGGCCCGGGACAGTCCGGTCGCCTGCTGGAGCGCGCCGCGCGTCACGGCCCGTCCGCTGCGCACCAGTTCGAGCAGATCGCCGGCACCCGCCTGGCTTCCGCTCTTGCCGGTCCTCCCCGGACGTCCGGTCATGCGCACCCCCTTGTGTTTCTCCAGTTTGCCTTACATATTGAGTTTTGCGTGTTAAATAGACGTAACCCTACGGTGGCCGGGGTCGAACCGCGTCGGCCGGACGTCTTCGGGGAGCCCCGAGTGGACCGCACCGCCCAGCTCACTGCCCGTTCCACCGCGTACGAGATCGCATACGATCCACCGGCCACGCCCACGCCCACGTCCCCGCACGTCAGGGCCGCCCGGGTGCTGGAGGCGAACTGGACGGGCGCGTCGACGGTGCCCTCCCGCAACCTGTATCCGCACCAGTGGTCCTGGGACTCCGCGTTCATCGCCATCGGGCTGCGGCACGTCTCGCCGTCGCGGGCCCAGACGGAACTGGAGACGCTGCTCGCGGCGCAGTGGGCCGACGGTCGCGTCCCCCACATCGTGTTCAACCCCTCCGTACCCCTCGACGCGTACTTCCCGAGCCCCGACTTCTGGCGCTCCGCCACCGCCGGACGCGCGGCGGGCGCCCCGCGCACGCTACAGACCTCCGGCATCGTGCAGCCACCGGTGCACGCGCTGGCGGCCTGGCTGGTGCACCGCGCCGACCCCGAGCTGTCCCGGGCCCGCGGCTTCCTGGCCCGGGTCCACCCACGGCTGGCCGCCTGGCACCGGTATCTGCTGCACCGCCGGGACCTGGGCGGCGCCGGACTGGTGTCCGTGGTCCACCCCTGGGAGCAGGGCATGGACAACAGCCCCTGCTGGGACGCCCCGCTCGCCGGGATCACCCCGGCCCCGGCCCGCTCCTTCCGCCGCGCCGACCTCGACCACGGCGCGGCCGAGGACCGGCCGACGGATCTGGACTACGGGCGGTACGTACGGCTGGCCGCGGACTACCGGGACACCGGGTACGCCGACGGGGGCGGGGAGTTCGCCGTGGAGGACCCGGCGTTCAACGCCCTCCTCATCGCCTCCGAGGACGCGCTCGCGCGGATCGCCGAGGAACTGGGCGCGAACGGCGCCGCCCGCAGGGCCCGCGCGCAGCGGCTGACGGCGACGCTGGTGGAGCGGCTGTGGGACGCGGAGGCGGGGATGTTCCTGTGCCGGGACCTGCGGGGCGAGGACGCCATCTCCGGGCACGCGGCCTCCGGTTCGGGACGGGGCACCTCCGGGCGCGACGCATCTGCCGCCGGGCGCGACGTCTCTGCCTCCGGGTGGGACGCCTCCGGTACCGGGCGGGGTACCTCCGGGCGCGGTGGCTCCGCCTCCGGGCACGGGGCCTCCGGTTCGGGACGGGGCACCTCCGGGCGCGACGCCTCTGCCTCCGGGCACGGGGCCTCCGGTACCGGGCGGGGTGCCTCCGGGCGCGGTGGCTCCGCCTCCGGGCGGGGTGCTTCCGGTTCCGGCCTCGTCCCCGAGCGCGGCACCTCCCGTTCCGGTGCCGGTGGCGAGCCACGCGCCTCCGGTTCCCGCCTCCTCCCCGAGCGCGGTGTCTCCGGTCTGGTGCCGTTGATCCTGCCCGGGCTCCCCCGTGACATCGCCGCCGCCCTCGTCCGTACCCTGCGCGGGCCGCACTTCTCGGTCGGGGACCGCACCCGGCTCGTGCCGAGCTACGACCTCCTCGGCGAGGCCTTCGACCCGCACCGCTACTGGCGCGGACCGGCCTGGTTCAACACGAGCTGGCTGCTGGAGCGCGGCCTGCGCGTCCACGGCGAGACGGCGGCGGCCGACGCCCTGCGCGCGGCGGTGCTGGACCTCGCCGACGCCACCGATTTCGCGGAGTACGTCGACCCGTACACCGGCGCGCCCTGCGGAGCCACCGGCTTCAGCTGGACGGCGGCCCTCGCGCTCGACCTGTGCCACCGGCCGCCCGCGCACCAAGAGCGTCAAAAGCTGGACAAGAGCGCACAAAGAGACGTACCCCCCACGGACAGCGGAACGTTCGACAGGAGTGACAGAGGAGGGGACCGGGGATGACGGACCGGCATCATCTGCTCGTGCACGGCGCCACCTTCGCCGCCGTGGGCGACGGTGGCGACATCAGCGGGGTCCGGGGCGGCAGCCCCCCGGACGGGTTGTTCGTGCGGGACGCCCGGCACCTCAGCCGCTGGCAACTCACCCTCGACGGCACGGTGCCCGAGGTGCTCACCCCGGTCGCGGACGGGGACGAGGCCCGCTGCGTGCTGGTCCCGCGCAGCGGCCGGCAGGAGCCCCCGGCGTACACGCTCTTCCGTGAACAGGCCGTCGGGGACAGCTCGTTCGTGGAGTCCCTGAAGGTCACCAGCAACCGTCCGGTGCCCACCACCCTGCGGCTCGCGCTCACCGTCGACGCCGACTTCACCGACCAGTTCGAACTCCGCTCCGACCACCGCACCTACGTCAAGGCCGGCGCCGTACGCTCCCGCGAAGTCCTCCCCGACGGCATCGAGTTCACCTACCGGCGCGCCGAATGGCGGTCCCGTACGACGATCACGGCCGACCCGGCCCCCGACGCCGTGGAGGAGACGGGCACCGGCGCCCGGCGCCTGGTGTGGACCCTCGACCTCGCACCGCACGGCACGACCGAACTGCTGTTACGGGTGATCGCCCGCCCGCACGGCGAGAAGCGCGCCCTGCGCGTACCCCGCGACCCCGCCGCCGTACAGGAACAACTCCTGGCACGGGAGGCGGAGTTCATGGAGGGCGTGGCCTTCCCGACCGGCTGGCCGGAGCTGGCCGCCGCCTGCGCCCGGGGCCTCGCCGACCTCGCGGCGCTCCAGGTCCCGGCCACCGGACCGGACGGCGAGGACCTGCGCGTACCGGCGGCCGGCGCCCCCTGGTTCCTCACCCTCCTCGGCCGCGACGCGCTGCTCACCTCCCTGTTCGTCCTGCCCTACCACCCCCGCTCGGCCGCCGCCACGCTCCTCGCCCTGGCCGCCACCCAGGCCACCGGCACCGGAGGGTCCCCGGTCGCCCAGCCCGGCAAGATCGTGCACGAGGTACGGCACGGCGAGCTGGCCCACTTCGGCCAGGTGCCGTTCCGCCGCTACTACGGCTCGGTCGACGCCACCCCGCTCTTCCTGATCCTGCTCGGCGCGTACGTCGAGCAGACCGGGGACACGGAGCCGGCCCGGCGCCTGGAGCCGCACGCCCGGGCCGCCGTCGGCTGGATGCTCGACCACGGCGGCCTGACCTCGCGCGGCTATCTCGTCTACCGCGCCGACGAGGGCGGCCTCGCCAACCAGAACTGGAAGGACTCCCCCGGCGCGATCTGCTGCGCCGACGGCACCCGGCCCACCGGCGCGGTGATGGCGGCGGGCGCCCAGGGCTACGCGTACGACGCGCTGCGCCGCACGGCCGGGGTGGCGCGGGCGGTGTGGGGCGACGAGACGTACGCCGCGCTGCTGGAACAGGCGGCGGCCGATCTCCGGGACCGTTTCCAGCGGGACTTCTGGATGCGGGAGCGGTCCTTCCCGGCGCTGGCGCTGGACGGACAGGGCCGGCAGATCGACGCGCTGGCGTCCGACGCCGGGCATCTGCTGTGGTCGGGGCTGCTGGACAAGGAGTACGGCGAGGTGGTGGGCCGACGGCTGCTGGAGCCGGACTTCTTCTCCGGCTGGGGCGTCCGCACGGTGGCCTCCGGCCAGGCCGCGTACCATCCGCTGTCCTGTCACCGGGGGTCCGTCTGGCCCCATGACAACGCGCTGATCGCCCTGGGTCTGGCGCGGTACGGGCTGCATGACGAGGCCCGTACGGTCGCCCATGCGCTGATCGACGCGGCGACGGCGGGTGGGCATCGGTTGCCGGAGGTGCTGGCGGGGTACGGGCGTACTCCGCACGGTTCGCCGGTGCCGTATCCGCACGCGTGTGGGCGGGGGGCCCGGTCCGCCGCCGCGCCGCTTGCCTTGCTGACGGCTGTGGGGGGTGCCTGAGGGGGTGGGGAGTCCGGCTGTGGGGCGAGTGCGGGTCTGCGGGGGTTGATCGCGCGGTTCCCCGCGCCCTTCAGGGCGCTGACGTGCCGTCGGCTGTGTTGACCAGGTGTTTGCCCGGCCCTGGTGAACGGCGCTTCCCCGTGGGCCGTACGGGAGGGCATGAGCGCGCTCCAGTCTGCCTCTGCCGAGGACGTGGCCGAAGAGATCAGCGAACCCGCCGTACGTACGTTCCGCCGTCCCTGGACCGCGTGGTCGGCGTGGCGCAGGCGCTGGCGCGAGAGGCATCCGGAGGTCGCGCGGGCCCTGTCCGTCACCGTCACCCTGCTCGCCGCCGCGCTGGTCGTCGCGGCGCTGGTGATGCCGAACACGGTCGTCCGGCTGGGTCCCGCGAAGTTCTTCCGCATACCCGCCGAGGCCGTCATCGGGGCGGCCGTGCTGCTCGCGCTGCCGCGGCGGCCCCGGGTGGTGGTGGCGGCGGTGTCCGGGGTGCTGCTCGGGGCCATGACCGTGCTGAACGCGCTCGACATGGGGTTCAACCAGTATCTGGGCCGCAGCTTCAACGTCGTACTGGACTGGAGTCTGTTCGGGGACGCGGAGTCGTATCTGGAGGACTCCCTGGGCCGTACGGCCACTCTCGCCGCCGTGACCGGGTTGATCGTGGTCGTCCTGCTGCTCTTCGTGCTGCTGGCGCTGGCCATGGTGCGGCTGAGCAACCTCCTCGCCCGGCACCCCGGCACGGCGACCCGCGGCACCCTGGTCGCCGGGGTCGTCTGGATCACGTGCTCCTCGCTCGGGCTCCAGATGGCGGGCGTGCCGATCGCCTCCGACCGCACCGCGACCGCGCTGAAGGTCCAGGCCCGCCGGGTCTCGGACACGCTGAAGGACGAGGCGGAGTTCCGGAAGGTGGCCCGGGTCGACGCGTTCGGGAACACGCCGGGCAGTCAGCTGGTCCCCGACCTGCGCGGCAAGGACGTGATCTTCACCTTCATCGAGAGCTACGGCCGCAGTGCGATCGAGGACCCGGTCATGGCGCCCGGCGTGGACCGGACGCTCGACGTCCGCACCAAGGCACTGGCCAGGGCCGGCTTCCACGCGAAGAGCGGCTGGCTGACCTCGGCGACCTACGGCGGCAGCAGCTGGCTCGGCCACTCCACCACCATGTCGGGCCTGTGGATCAGCAACCAGCAGCGCTATCGCACGGTGATGGCCAGCGATCACCTGAGCCTGACGGAGGCGTTCAAGAAGACCGGCGCGTTCGACACCGTCGGGGTCATGCCGGGCGTGCAGAAGGGGTGGCCGGAGCAGAAGTGGTACGGCCTGGACAAGGTCTACAACGCCTTCCGACTCGGCTATCAGGGGCCGAAGTTCAGCTGGTCGACCATGCCCGACCAGTATGCGCTCCAGCAGTACCAGGAGCGGGTGCACAGCAAGCGGCCGGCCGACGGCAAGGCACGGATGTCACTGCTCATCCTGACGTCGAGCCATCAGCCCTGGGCGCCCATCCCGAAGATGGTGGACTGGGACCAGCTCGGTGACGGCTCGGTCTTCAAGGGCATCGAGGCGGCGGGCAACAAGCCGGCCGACGTCATCGCCGACACGACCAGGTCCCGCGAGGAGTACGGCAAGTCGGTCCAGTACTCGGTGACCGCGCTGACCGAGTGGCTGGAGCGGTACGGCACCAAGGACACCGTGCTGGTGTTCCTCGGCGACCACCAGCCGATCGCCCGGGTCAGCGGCAACCACGCCAGCCGTGATGTGCCGGTGTCGATCGTCGCCAAGGACCCCAAGATGCTGGACAAGATCGCCGACTGGAACTGGACGGACGGGCTCCGCCCCGCCCATGACGCGCCGGTATGGAAGATGAGCGCCTTCCGAGACCGCTTCCTGACGGCCTACGGCTCGACTCCCCACCCGAAGAAGGGTTGACGCCCCCTGCCGACCGACCGAGTCGGGTGGTGGGTGGGCGAGGCCGGGGTCCAGGGGCGGAGCCCCTGGCGGGGTCTGGGGCGGAGCCCCAGGAACGGTCAGCCACCCGACGTGTCGAGCTCCGCTTCCTCGGTGATCCCGGAACAGTCGTACGGATCCTTCAACCACCCATCCGGCAACACCACCCGGTTGTTGCCGGACGTCCGCCCCCGCGGCCCCTCCGCCCCGACCGGCCACGCCTGATCCAGATCCAGCTCGTCCAGCCCCGCCCGCAACTCCTCCAGAGACGACGTGATCGCGAGCCGCTTGCGCATCTCGGACCCGACCGCGAACCCCTTCAGATACCAGGCGACGTGCTTACGGAAGTCCACCACGCCCTTGGACTCGTCACCGATCCACTCCCCGAGCAGCGTGGCGTGCCGCACCATGACGTCGGCGACCTCACGCAACGTGGGCCGCAGGAAGTCGTTCCGCCCCTCGAACGCGGCGACCAGGTCCGCGAACAGCCACGGCCGCCCCAGGCACCCGCGCCCCACGACCACCCCGTCGCACCCGGTCTCCCGCACCATCCGCAGCGCGTCCTCGGCCGACCAGATGTCACCGTTGCCGAGCACGGGGATCTCCTGCACATGCTCCTTCAGCCGCGCGATGGCGTCCCAGTCGGCGGTGCCGCCGTAGTGCTGGGCGGCGGTGCGGCCGTGCAGGGCGATGGCGGTCACCCCCTCCTCCACGGCGATGCGACCGGCGTCCAGATACGTGATGTGGTCGTCGTCGATGCCCTTGCGCATCTTCATGGTCACCGGCAGGTCACCGGCCCCGCTGACCGCCTCCCGCAGGATGGCCCGCAGCAGGTTCCGCTTGAACGGCAGCGCCGAGCCGCCGCCCTTGCGCGTGACCTTCGGCACGGGGCAGCCGAAGTTCAGGTCGATGTGGTCGGCCAGGCCCTCCTCCGCGATCATGCGGACGGCCTTGCCGACGGTCGCGGGGTCGACGCCGTACAGCTGGATCGAGCGCGGCTGCTCGCTCGCGTCGAACCTGATCAGCTGCATGGTCTTCTCGTTGCGCTCGACCAGCGCCCGGGTCGTGATCATCTCGCTGACGAACAGCCCCTTGCCGCCGCTGAACTCCCTGCACAGCGTGCGGAAGGGCGCGTTCGTGATCCCCGCCATGGGTGCGAGCACGACGGGCGGTGTCACGGCGTGCGGGCCGATGGAGAGCGGGTGGGTCATCAGACGGCTCCGGGACGGACGTACGACAGCAGACAAAGGACCATTGTCCCTCACTCGGTGGTGATCTCCGCCGGCCGCCCCAGCCGGCTCGGGCCGCGACGGCCCGGCACACATCATGCATGACTCATTAGTTAGACGCACTATTGAGTTCGGCGTACGATGGAGCGCATGCCAGAGCTGAGCCCTCGCCGACGCCTGCTCGTGCTCGCGATCTGCTGCATGAGCCTGCTGATCGTGAGCCTCGACAACACCGCCCTGAACGTGGCCCTGCCGTCCATGCAGCGCGACCTGCACGCCACCACCTCCGGTCTCCAGTGGACGATCGACGCCTACACGCTCGTCCTGGCCTCGCTGCTGATGCTGGCGGGCTCCACGGCCGACCGGATCGGCCGCAAACGCGTCTTCATGACGGGCCTCGTGGTGTTCACCGCCGGCTCCCTGCTCTGCTCCCTCGCCCCGAACCTGGAACTGCTGGTCGTCTTCCGCATGGTCCAGGCGGTGGGCGGCTCGATGCTCAACCCGGTCGCCATGTCGATCATCACCAACACCTTCACCGACGCCCGGGAACGCGCCCGCGCGATCGGCGTGTGGGGTGCGGTGGTCGGCATCTCCATGGCGGCGGGTCCGCTGGTCGGCGGGCTGCTGGTGCAGTCGGTGGGCTGGCGCTCCATCTTCTGGGTCAACCTCCCGGTCGGCCTCGCGGCCCTGCTGCTCACCCTCCGCTTCGTCCCCGAGTCCCGCGCGCCCAGGGCCCGCCGGCCCGACCCGGTCGGACAGCTGCTGGTGATCGCCCTGTTCGGCTCGCTGACGTACGCGATCATCGAGGCCCCCGAGGCGGGCGCCGGCCCGGTGACGCCGTTCGCCGTGGTCGCCGTGGCCGCCCTGCTGGCCCTCCTCTGGTACGAGCCCCGGCGCGACGAACCCCTCATCGACCTGCGCTTCTTCCGCTCGGCCCCGTTCAGCGGTGCCACGGTGATCGCGATCAGCGCGTTCGCGGCCCTGGGCGGCTTCCTGTTCCTGTCCACGCTGTACCTCCAGAACGTGCGCGGCCTCGACGCCCTGCACGCGGGCCTGTGGATGCTCCCGATGGCCCTGCCGACGTTCCTGTGCGCCCCGCTGTCCGGCCGCCTGGTGGGCAGCCGCGGCCCGCGCCTGCCCCTGCTGGTGGCGGGTACGGCGATGACCGCGAGCGGCGTCCTGTTCGCCGCGTTCGAGGCGGAGACCTCCGACTCCACCCTCCTCCTCGGCTACGTCCTCTTCGGCATCGGCTTCGGCTTCGTGAACGCGCCGATCACCAACACGGCCGTCTCGGGCATGCCCCGCGCCCAGGCCGGTGTCGCCGCCGCCGTCGCCTCCACCAGCCGGCAGCTGGGCCAGACCCTCGGCGTCGCGGTGATCGGCGCCGTCCTGGCCTCCGGCATCGGCTCGTCCCCGTACCGGCAGGCGTTCGTCTCGGCGGCCCGCCCCGGCTGGTGGATCCTCACCGTCTGCGGCCTCGCCGTCCTCATCCTGGGCCTCCTGACCAGCGGCCACTGGGCCCGCCGAACCGCCGAACGCACAGCCGAGAACCTGAAGTCACCAGAGGTACGCCACGTCGTGGGAACCGCGGACCGGGCGTAGGTCCGGTCCCGGCCCCCGGCCGAGCCGCGGCGGTCGGCCCCGCCGCGCTCGCCCCTAGCCCGAACGCTCTGTTGTCCGTCCGGGGCGCGGCGCGGCTCCCTGGCCCGGCAGGGTGCCGGCCTCACGATGTCCGGCAGCGGTTGTGCCGACCCCGTGGAGGTTTCCTTGCCGTGCTGGAGGCGTGCGGGCCTGACCGCGCTCGTCTGCGCCGTCTGCCTCACCGGCTGCGCCACCCTCGGCGAGCGGGAGACGGCCGCGTCCCGGGCCGCCGTGCGCTTCGAGGAGAGCGTCCGGCGGGCCGACGGGCCCCGTGGCTGCGCGGCACTCGCCCCGGAGACCCGGCAGGAGGTCGAGCAGTCCGCCGAGTCGCCCTGCGCCAAGGCCCTCCCCAAGGAACAGCTCCCCTACGGGCGTGCCGTACGGGACGTCCGGGTCCACGGCCGGCAGGCACAGGTCGTCCTGGACGGCGACACCCTCTTCCTGTCGGCCTTCCCGGCCGGCTGGCTGGTCACCGCGGCAGGCTGTGTGCCGCGGCCCGAGCAGCCGTACCAGTGCCAGGTGAAAGGGGGCTGAGCAGGTCATGCGCACCTTGTTCACCCTGGTCCTGCTGACCGTGGGCACCGGGCTCGGCTACTTCACCGCCGTGGGGCTGATGCAACGGTGAACCGCCTCACCCGCTTCCTCCGGCACAACGGCCTGACCCTCGCCTTCTTCACCGCCTTCCTGCTCACCCTCGCCGGGCAGGCGGTGGCCGGCCACGCCGACTTCAACAACCGGCTCACCACCGACGGCCTGCACCCGATCGGCTTCCTCGACTACCTCGCGACCTCCGACTTCGCCGTGGACGTCACCGAGAACTGGCAGTCGGAGTACCTCCAGTTCTTCCTCTACGTCTTCGGCACCGTCTGGCTGCTCCAGCACGGTTCACCGGAGTCCAAGGAGCTGCACAAGGCCGGGGTGGAGAGCGATCAGGAGCAGAAGGTCGGTGAGCACGCCGGTCCGGAATCCCCGCGCTGGGCCGCCGCCACGGGCTGGCGGCAGCGGATGTACTCCCGCTCGCTGGGCGTCGTCATGGCGGCCATCTTCGCCTGGTCCTGGCTCGCGCAGTCCATCACCGGCGCCGCCGCCTACAACGAGGAGCACCTGCGCCAGCTCCAGGCACCGGTCTCCTGGTGGGCCTACCTGGGCTGCGCCGACTTCTGGGACCGCACCCTCCAGAACTGGCAGTCCGAACTCCTGGCCGTCGCCTCGATGGCCATCCTCTCCGTCTATCTGCGCCAGCGCGGCTCCCCCGAGTCCAAGCCGGTCGGCGCGGCGCACACGTCCACCGGGGTGGAGGGCTGAGGGTCACCGCCCGCACGCGATCTCGTGCAGCTTCTCCAGCCGCTCCCGGGTCTCCTCGTTCCTCGGCGTGTACGTCACCACCCGGGCGCCCACCTCGGGGGCCAGCCACAGGTCCGTGTGCTCCAGGGTCAGGTGGCCCACGTGGGGGTTGAGGAACTCCTTGGTCTTGGAGCGGGTGTCGACCACCTCGTAGCGCTGCCAGTTCTCGTGGAAGGCGGGTGACTCCTCCAGCCGCTTCAGGAGCACCTTCCAGGCGGGCTCGCCGAGGTGACCGGCGAGGGAGGCACGCAGCCGGGCGGCCATCAGGCGCTGGGTCTCCTCCAGGTGGACGACCGCCGCCTGCCACTCCTTGTTGGTGTGGACGAGCAGCATGCAGTTGCGGTCCTCGGGCGGGATCGCGTCCAGGTCGCCCAGCAGACGGCCGTAGGTGCGGTTGTAGGCGAGGATGTCGTACCGGCTGTTCTGGATGCAGGCCGGGATCGGCTCCAGCCGGGTCAGCATCTCGCGCAGGGCGGGGGTGATGCTGGGGCAGGTCGCGGCGGGGGTCGGGTCGGTCGCGCCGGCCAGCTGGAAGAGGTGGGCGCGTTCGCTGGCGTCCAGGCGCAGGGCGCGCGCGAGGGCGTCCAGGACCTGGACGGAGACCTGGATGTCACGGGCCTGTTCGAGCCAGGTGTACCAGGTGACGCCGACCGCGGAGAGGTGGGCGACCTCCTCGCGGCGCAGCCCGGGGGTACGGCGGCGGGCCCCGCGCGGCAGGCCCACCTGTTCCGGCGTGATGCGTTCCCGTCTGCTGCGCAGGAACGCGGCCAGCTCGTGCCGACGGATCTCCGCTCCCCGGGCCGGCTGCGCCCGGGTTTCCTGGACCGAGGTCGTCATACGTCCAGGGTGCCGGGCGGGACAGCCTGTTTCCAGGTGCTTCCAGTACCAGGACGAGGAGCGCCGACCACCAGCATGAACCGGAATCCGGCCCTGTCGCCGACTGGTTCCGGGTAGTTCCGCTACCAGGATGAGGAGACTCTGGTACCAGCTTGGGCGGTGTTCCAGGCTCGGGAGCATGAGGGAAACCGTCACCGCCCCCGCCGTCCGGCCGACGGCGGCTCCGCCCGCGCTCGGCGGGCCCGGGCTGTTCACCGTCCTGCTGGCCGCGGCGCTGCCGCTGGTCGACTTCTTCATCGTCAATGTCGCCCTGCCGACCATCGGCGCCGATCTCGCCGCGGGCGAGGCCGTGCTGGAGCTGGTCGTCGCCGGGTACGGGGTCGCGTACGCCGTGCTGCTCGTGCTCGGCGGGCGGCTCGGGGACCTGTTCGGCCGGCGCCGGCTGTTCCTCGCCGGGATGGCCGCCTTCGGGCTCACCTCCCTGGCCTGCGGACTCGCGCCCGGCGCCTGGAGCCTGGTCGCCGCCCGGGTCGCGCAGGGCGCCTCGGCCGCCGCGATGCTGCCGCAGGTGCTCGCCACCATCCAGTCCGCCACGAGCGGCGCGCGCCGGGCGAAGGCCATGAGCCTCTACGGCGCCACGGCCGGGCTGTCCATGGTGGCGGGGCAGATGCTCGGCGGGGTGCTGGTCGCCGCCGACCTCGCCGGGACCGGGTGGCGGGCGATCTTCCTCGTCAATGTGCCGGTGGTCGTGCTGGGGCTCGTGCTCGGCGCGCGGTACGTGCCGGAGACCCGGTCGCAGCACCCGGAGCCCGTGGACGGGCCGGGCACCGTGCTGCTCGCGGTGTCCCTGCTGACACTGCTCGCGCCGCTCACCGAGGGCCGGGCGGCCGGCTGGCCGCTGTGGACCTGGCTGTCGCTGGCCGCGTTCCCGTTCGCGGCGGGCGCGTTCTGGGTGGTGGAGCGGCGGGCGGACCGGGCGGGGCGGACCCCGCTGGTGCCGCCGAGCCTGTTCCAGGTGCCGTCCATGCGGCGCGGTCTGGAGCTGATGGTGCCGTTCTCCATCGGCTTCAGCGGGTTCATGTTCATGATCGCGTTGGCGTTGCAGCAGGGTGCCGGGCTCGGTCCGGTGCCGGCCGGGCTCGCGCTGGCGCCGATGGCCGTCGCGTTCCTGCTCGTCTCCCTCGCCGGGCCCCGGCTGATCGCCCGCTTCGGCACGCGGGTGGTCACCGCCGGGTCCGTGCTCCAGGGCGTGGGCGTGCTGCTGATCGTGCTGGCCGCGTGGCGGGACTGGCCACGGCTGGACATCGTCTCCCTGCTGCCGGGCGCGGCGGTGGCCGGCGCGGGTCAGGCGCTCCAACTGCCCAACATCATGCGGCTGGTGATGTCCGAGGTGCCGCCGGCGCGGGCCGGGGTCGGCAGCGGGGTGATGGTCACCACGCAGCAGTCGGCGCTGGCGCTGGGGGTGGCCACGCTGGGCACGCTGTTCCTGACCCTGGTGCCGCATCTGGGCATGCGGGACGCGCTGGTCAGCACGTTGCTGGTGCAGTTGGGCGGGGTGGTGCTGACCGGTCTGCTGAGTCTGCGGTTGCCGCGGGCGGTTGGCTGAGTCCCGGGGGTCGCGGCGCCGTCGGCCAGGCGGCGCGCGCGCCGGTCGAGGTGGTTGGTCCAGACCTATTGACGAGAGGTCTGGACCAGCGCACTGTCATGTCTACGACACGCGACACCTCACCGACCCCCACCGGGAGGCCCCATGCTCCGCCGTACCCTGCGCGTCCTCACCGCCGCGCTCGCCGCGGCCGTTCTCGCCCCGCTCGCGATCGCCACCGCGCCCGCCGCCTCCGCCGCCGACACCTGCGCGGTGAAGTCGAAGCCGGCGGGCAAGGTGCTCCAGGGCTACTGGGAGAACTGGGACGGCGCCGCCAACGGCGTCCACCCGCCCTTCGGCTGGACCCCGATCACCGACTCCCGCATCCCCGCCCACGGCTACAACGTGATCAACGCGGCCTTCCCGGTGATCCGCTCCGACGGCACGGCCCTGTGGGAGGACGGCATGGACGCCGGCGTGAAGGTGGCCACGCCGGCCGAGATGTGCGCGGCCAAGGCGTCCGGCCGGACGATCCTGCTGTCCATCGGCGGCGCGGCGGCCGGTATCGACCTCAGCTCGTCCGCCGTGGCCGACCGTTTCGTGGCGACGATCGTGCCCATCCTGAAGAAGTACAACTTCGACGGCATCGACATCGACATCGAGACGGGCCTGGTCGGCAGCGGGAACATCGGCCGGCTCTCCCCGTCCCAGGCCAACCTGATCCGCATCGTCGACGGCATCCTCGACCGGATGCCGGCGGGCTTCGGCCTGACGATGGCCCCCGAGACGGCGTACGTCACCGGCGGCAGCGTCACCTACGGATCGATCTGGGGCGCCTACCTGCCGATCATCAAGAAGTACGCGGACAACGGCCGCCTGTGGTGGCTGAACATGCAGTACTACAACGGCAGCATGTACGGCTGCTCCGGCGACTCCTACGCGGCCGGCACCGTGCAGGGCTTCACCGCCCAGACCGACTGCCTCGCCAAGGGCCTGGTGGTGCAGGGCACGACGATCAGGGTGCCGTACGACAAGCAGGTGCCCGGCCTGCCCGCCCAGTCCGGCGCGGGCGGCGGCTACATGTCCCCGTCCCTGGTCTCCCAGGCCTGGACGCACTACGGCACGTCGCTCAAGGGCCTGATGACGTGGTCGGTCAACTGGGACGGCGCGAAGAACTGGACGTTCGGCGACAACGTCAAGGCGCTCCAGGGCCGCTGAGCGGGGGCGGACAGGGGGCGCACACACGAATGCCGGACGAGTCCGCGCTGGCGGCTCGCCCGGCATCCGGCGTTGCGACTAGGCGCCCAGCAGGCGCTGGGCCAGGTAGCCCTCGATCTGGTCGAGCGACACGCGCTCCTGCTTCATCGAGTCGCGCTCACGCACGGTCACCGCGTTGTCGTCCAGCGTGTCGAAGTCGACGGTCACGCAGTACGGCGTACCGATCTCGTCCTGGCGACGGTAGCGGCGGCCGATGGCGCCGGCGTCGTCGAACTCGATGTTCCAGTTCTGCCGCAGCGCCTGGGCGAGACCCTTGGCCTTCGGGGACAGCTCGGGGTTCCGCGACAGGGGCAGCACGGCGACCTTCACCGGAGCCAGACGGTGGTCCAGGCGCAGCACCGTGCGCTTCTCCATCTTGCCCTTGGCGTTCGGCGCCTCGTCCTCGACGTAGGCGTCGAGCAGGAAGGCCAGCATGGTGCGGCCGACACCGGCCGCGGGCTCGATGACGTACGGCGTCCAGCGCTCGCCGGCCTCCTGGTCGAAGTAGGAGAGGTCCTGGCCGGAGGCCTTGGAGTGCGCGGAGAGGTCGTAGTCGGTGCGGTTGGCCACACCCTCCAGCTCGCCCCACTCCGAGCCGCCGAACTGGAAGCGGTACTCGATGTCGGCGGTGCGCTTGGAGTAGTGGGAGAGCTTCTCCTTCGGGTGCTCGTACCAGCGCATGTTCTCCTCACGCAGGCCCAGGCCGGTGTACCAGTTCCAGCGCTGCTCCATCCAGTACTCCTGCCACTGCTCGTCCTCGCCCGGCTTGACGAAGAACTCCATCTCCATCTGCTCGAACTCGCGGGTGCGGAAGATGAAGTTGCCCGGAGTGATCTCGTTGCGGAACGACTTGCCCATCTGGGCGATGCCGAACGGCGGCTTGCGGCGCGAGGTGGTCTGCACCTGGCCGAAGTTGGTGAAGATGCCCTGGGCGGTCTCGGGGCGCAGGTAGGCGACGGAGCCGGAGTCCTGGGTCGGGCCGAGGTGCGTCGACAGCAGGCCCGAGAACTGCTTGGGCTCGGTGAACTGGCCCTTGTTGCCGCAGTTCGGGCAGTTGATGTCGGCGAGGCCGTTCGCCGGGGCGTGGCCCTTCTTCTCCTCGTACGCCTCCTCCAGGTGGTCGGCGCGGAACCGCTTGTGACACGCGGTGCACTCGGTCAGCGGGTCCGTGAAGGTGGCGACGTGGCCGGAGGCCACCCAGACCTCGGGGGCCAGGATGACGGACGAGTCGATACCGACGACGTCCTCGCGCGACGTCACCATGTAGCGCCACCACTGGCGCTTGATGTTCTCCTTGAGCTCGACACCCAGCGGTCCGTAGTCCCAGGCGGCACGCTGTCCGCCGTAGATCTCACTGCACGGGAAAACGAAGCCACGGCGCTTGCTCAGGCTGACGATGGTGTCGATCTTGTCGGCGGCCACGGTGCTCTCTTCATTACGACGACGGGCGTTGAAGCGAGATGCTTCCAGCGAATGATTCAGGTTACCGGCGCATGCTCCCCCACGACCAAATCGGCCCCTGCCCAGACCGTCTGACGAGCGTTGTTGACAACGGTTTCCATATTTGTTGAAAATGACTGTCATGAACGTACGACGACGCACCCGGCCCCGCGCGCAGCGCCTCATATCCGCCGCCGCGGTCGCCGCGGCCACCGCCCTCGGGATCGGCACGCTCTCCGCCTGCTCCGGCGACAAGGCGGTCGCGGCCAACACGAGCAAGTTCGACGTCGTCGCGTCCTTCTACCCGATGACCTTCCTCGCCGAGCGGATCGGCGGGGACCACGTCCACGTCACCACCCTCACCTCCCCCGGTCAGGAGCCGCACGACCTGGAGATCAGCCCCCAGCAGATCGCCTCCCTCCAGGAGTCCGACGCGGTCCTGTACCTGAAGAACCTCCAGCCGTCCGTCGACGACGCGGTGGCCCAGTCCCCGGTCAAGACCAAGATCGACGCGGCTTCCCTGACCACGCTGGAGGACCACGGCAACGAGGTCGGCGGCCACGCGGCCGAGCACGACGGCCACGAGGGCGAGGAGTCCGCCGGCAAGGACCCGCACGTCTGGCTCGACCCGGTGCGCTACGCCCAGGTCGCCGAGGGCGTCGGCAAGGCCTTCGAGAAGGCCGACCCGAAGCACGCGGCCGACTACAAGAAGAACACCGCGGCCCTGGTCAAGCAGCTGGACGAGCTGAACACCCAGTTCGAGGACGGCCTCGCGCACACGAGGAGCAAGGTCTTCATCACCACGCACGCCGCCTTCGGCTACCTCGCCGAGCGCTACGGCCTCACCGAGGAGGCCATCAACGGCCTCGACCCCGAGTCCGAGCCGAGCGCCGCCCGGGTCAAGGAGCTGGAGAAGATGGCCAAGGCCGACGGCGTCTCCACGGTCTTCTACGAGACGCTCGTCAGCGACAGGACCGCCAGGACCATCGCCCACGACGCCGGCCTGAAGACCGACGTCCTCGACCCGATCGAGGGCATCACCGACAAGTCCCGCGGCACGGACTACTTCGCGGTCCAGCGGGCCAACCTCAAGGCGCTCCAGCAGGCGCTGGGCGCCCAGTGACAGGAGACGAGATGACCAGCGAGCCTGTCATAGCCCTGCGCGGCGTGACCGCCGAACTCGGCGCGCGCCCCGTGCTGCGCGGCATCGACCTCACCGTCGGCCGCGGCGAGGTCGTCGCGCTGCTCGGCGCGAACGGCTCCGGCAAGTCCACGGCGATCCGCACGATCATCGGCCAGGTGCCGGTGAGCGGCGGCACGATCGAGCTGTTCGGCGCCCCGCGCCGGTCCTTCCGGGACTGGGCGCGCGTGGGCTACGTACCGCAGCGGACGACGGCCGCGGGCGGGGTCCCGGCGACGGTCACCGAGATCGTCTCCTCGGGCCGCCTGTCCCGCACCCGCTTCGGCGTCTTCCGCAAGGCCGACCGGGAGGCCGTGCGCCGGGCCCTGGAACTGGTCGGCATGGCGGACCGGGCCAAGGACTCCGTGAACGCGCTCTCCGGCGGCCAGCACCAGCGAGTGCTGATCGCCCGGGCACTGGTCGCCGAGCCCGAGCTGCTGATCATGGACGAGCCGATGGCGGGCGTCGACCTGGCCAGCCAGGAGATCCTGGCGCGCACCCTGAGGCAGCAGGTCGACACCGGTACGACGGTGCTGCTCGTGCTGCACGAGCTGGGCCCGCTGGAGCCCCTGATCGACCGGGCGGTCGTCCTGCGCGACGGCTGCGTGCTGCACGACGGCCCGCCGCCGCGCGCGGTTGGCCAGCACGCGCTGCCCGGCCACGACCACGTACACCCGCACGCACCGGCGGGCGCCGAACCGATCCGCACGGGACTGCTGAGCTGATGGACTTCCTGAACTACGCCTTCATGCAGCGGGCGCTGCTGGCCGCCGTGCTGGTCGGCATCACCGCGCCCGCGATCGGCATCTACCTGGTCCAGCGCCGCCAGGCCCTGATGGGCGACGGCATCGGACACGTGGCCATGACGGGCGTCGGCCTCGGCTTCCTGCTGTCCACGTCCCCCGTGTGGATGGCGACGGCCGTCTCCGTCCTCGGCGCGGTCCTGATGGAGCTGATCCGCTGGTACGGCAAGACCCGCGGCGACATCGCCCTGGCCATGCTGTTCTACGGCGGTATGGCCGGCGGTGTGATGTTGATCAACCTCGCGCCGGGCGGGTCCAACGCCAACCTGACGTCGTACCTGTTCGGCTCCCTGTCGACGGTGTCCGAGTCCGACGTGACCGCGATCTGCGTGCTCGCCGCGTTCGTCCTGGTGGTCACGCTGGGCCTGCGCCGCCAGCTGTTCGCGGTCAGCCAGGACGAGGAGTTCGCGCGGGTCACGGGCCTGCCGGTGCGCGCGCTGAACCTGCTGACGGCGGTCACCGCGGCGGTCACCGTCACGGTCGCCATGCGGGTCGTCGGCCTGCTGCTGGTGTCCGCGCTGATGGTCGTCCCCGTGGCGGCGGCGCAGCAGCTCAGCCGCAGCTTCACCGTCACCTTCGTGATCGCGGTGGCGATCGGGGTGGCCGTGACCGTCAGCGGCACGATCACGTCGTACTACCAGGACGTCCCGCCGGGCGCCACGATCGTCCTGCTGACCATCGCCGCGTTCCTCGCGCTGACCACGCTGGCCGGCCCGCTGGCCCGGCGACGCGCCCGCGCGGCAGCCGCCGCCCAGCCCGCCGGGGACCCTGCGGAGTGCGCGATTCCGGCCGCGCGGGGCGCCGGGGACGAGGTCGGCGTCTGACCGCCGACAGCCCGGGCTGGCACAATGGCCCGGGCAGCAGCAGACGTGAGGAGGCAACGGTGACGACCGCTGGACCGCCCGTGAAGGGCCGCGCGACCCGCCAGCGTGCAGCCGTGGCGGCGGCCCTGGACGAGGTCGACGAGTTCCGCAGCGCGCAGGAACTGCACGACATGCTCAAGCACAAGGGCGACTCCGTCGGCCTGACCACGGTCTACCGCACCCTCCAGTCCCTCGCCGAGGCCGGCGAGGTCGACGTCCTGCGCACGTCCGACGGCGAGTCCGTCTACCGCCGCTGCGCCAGCGGCGAACACCACCACCACCTCGTCTGCCGCGCCTGCGGCAAGGCGGTGGAGGTGGAGGGCCCGGCGGTGGAGAAGTGGGCCGAGGCCATCGCCGCCGAGCACGGTTACGTCAACGTGGCCCACACGGTGGAGATCTTCGGCACGTGTTCCGACTGCGCCGGGGGCTGCTCGCCGTAGGCGTGCGAGCCCGTTGCCGGGTGCCGGTCTGTTGTGGCTGGTCGCGCAGTTCCCCGCGCCCCTTCGGGCGCGGCAGCACCCGGCGTCGAATCAGCTCCGCTCGCCCTCCATCGCCAGCAGATCCTCGTTCGGGATCGCGCCGCCGAAGCGGCGGTCGCGGGAGGCGAACTCGACGCAGGCCCGCCACAGGTCACGGCGGTCGAAGTCGGGCCACAGCACGTCCTGGAAGACCATCTCGGCGTACGCGCTCTGCCAGAGCAGGTAGTTGGAGGTGCGCTGCTCCCCGCTCGGCCGCAGGAACAGGTCGACGTCCGGCATGTCCGGGTAGTACAGGTACTTCTGGATGGTCTTCTCGCTGACCTTGGACGGGTCGAGCCGGCCCGCCTTCACGTCCTCGGCGAGCCGCTGCGCCGCGTCGGCGATCTCCGCCCGGCCGCCGTAGTTCATGCAGAAGTACAGGGTGAGCAGGTCGTTGCCCTTCGTCTGCTCCTGGGCGACCTGAAGCTCCTTCGCCACCGACTTCCACAGCTTGGGCATCCGGCCCACCCAGCGCACCCGGATGCCCAGCTCGTCGAGCTGGTCGCGGGTCTTGCGGATGAAGTCGCGGTTGAAGTTCATCAGGAAGCGGACCTCGTCGGGGGACCGCTTCCAGTTCTCGGTGGAGAAGGCGTACAGGGAGATGTTGCGGACGCCGATCTCGATGGAGCCCTGGAGCACGTCGATCACGCGCTCGGCGCCGACCTTGTGCCCCTCGGTGCGCGGCAGCCCCCGTTCCTTGGCCCACCGCCCGTTGCCGTCCATGACGATCGCCACGTGGTTCGGGACCAGCTCACCCGGCAGCTTGGGCGCGCGGGCACCGGACGGGTGCGGCTCCGGCGCCTTGTACTCGCGCCGCTGGCGCCCCAGGATCCCGCGTACGACCATGTGCTTCTCGTCTCCTCTACCGTGCCGTGCTTACTTCTCTACGTACCGCAGGGAACGCAGCCCGCGCTCCAGATGCCAGTGCAGGTAGGCGGACACCAGCCCGCTGCCCTCGCGGACGTACCGCGCCTCGCACGTGTCCGCCGTCTCCCAGTCTCCCGTAAGCAGCGCCCCCAGCAGCACCAGGGTCTGCGGGGACGGTACGACGCTGCCGGGCACCCGGCAGTCCCCGCAGACGGAGCCGCCGGAGGCCACGGAGAAGAACCGGTTCGGGCCGGGCATCCCGCACTTCGCGCAGTCGCCGAAGCTGGGCGCGTAGCCGTTGACGGCGAGGGAGCGCAGCAGGAAGGCGTCGAGGACGAGGTGCGGCGCGTGCTCGCCCCGGGCGAGCGTCCGCAGGGCCCCGACCAGCAGCAGGTACTGCTGGACGGCCGGCTCGCCCTCGTGGTCCGTGAACCGCTCGGCCGTCTCCAGCATGGCGGTCCCGGCGGTGTAGCGGGCGTAGTCGGTGACGATCCCGCCGCCGTAGGGAGCGATGGTCTCGCTCTGCGTGCACAGCGGCAGGCCGCGCCCGATCAGCTCGCTGCCCCGCGCGAAGAACTGCACGTCGACGTGGGAGAAGGGTTCGAGCCGGGCGCCGAACTTGGACTTCGTACGCCGCACGCCCCGGGCGACGGCCCGCACCCGGCCGTGGCCGCGCGTGAGCAGCGTGATGATCCGGTCCGCCTCACCCAGCTTCTGGGTGCGCAGCACGATGCCGTCGTCGCGGAACAGACTCATGGCTCCATTCTCGCCCATGCCGAGGACGGTGCCGCCGCCGGTATTGGTGACACCACTACTTTGCGTACGCACTTGTTACGGGTTGTCGGGGGACCAAGGATGGACGCATGCCCTCGTCGACAGATTCCGTCAGCCGCGTCAGCGACGTCAGCCAGGTCAGCCACGAGGAATTCCGCGCCACGCTGGGCCGGTTCACCACCGGCGTCGTGGCGGTGACCGCGGTTCGCGCGGGCGATGCCGCACCGGTCGGTCTCGCGGTGAATTCCTTCACCTCGGTGTCCCTCGATCCCGCGCTCGTTCTGTTCTGCATCGCCCGGACGAGCACCAGCTGGCCACAGGTCCGGGCCGCCGAGCGCTTCTGCGTCAACATCCTCGGCGCGGACCAGCGCGAGCTGAGCAGCCGCCTGGCCACGAGCGGCGCCGACAAGTTCCGGGGCGTCCGGTGGAGCGCCACACCGGCCGGGACGCCCGTGCTGGACGGCGCCATCGGATGGCTGGAGTGCTCGGTGGAGGCCGAGTACCCGGCCGGGGACCACGACGTCGTCATCGCCCGGGTCCACCGGCTCAGCAGCCGTGAGGACGGGGCGCCGCTGGTCTTCTACCGCGGGTCGTACGAGCGGCTGGCCGCCTGACGCGGCGCGGCCCGATCATCTCTCCGGACCAACAGTGAGTGGGTTGACCCTTCATGACACAGAGCACCGGTTCCCGCAGGCCCCTCGGAGTCGGCATCGTCGGTCTCAGCGCCGACGGCGGCTGGGCCGCCCGCGGTCACCTGCCCGCGCTCGCCGCGGTGGAAGGATTCGAGCTGCGCGGTCTGACGGCGTCCTCGCCCGAGGCCGCGCGGCGGTCCGCCGAGAAGTACGGGGTGCCGCTGGCCTTCACCGACGTCGCCGAGCTGGCCGCCCATGACGACATCGACCTGGTCGTCGTGGCGGTCAAGGTGCCCCGTCACCGCGAACTGATCGAGCCCGCGCTGGAGGCGGGCACGATGGTGCTGAGCGAGTGGCCGCTGGCCGTCGGGGCGGAGGAGGCGCAGGCGCTGGCCGCGCTCGCCGAGCGGCGCGGGGTGCGCACCGCGGTGGGTCTCCAGTCCCGTTCCGCCCCGGCCGTGCGGTACCTGCGGGACCTGATCGCCCAGGGATATGTGGGCGAGGTGCTGTCCACCACCCTGGTGGGCTCCGGCGGCGGCTGGGGCCCGGTGGTGGGCTCCCGCGGCGCGTACACGGCCGACCGCGCCAACGGGGCCACGCTGATGACGATCCCCTTCGGGCACACCCTGGACGCGCTGACGATGTGCCTGTCGGGCTTCGCCGGGCTCACGGCCACCACGGCCACGCGCCGCGCCAAGGTGCGCGTGGCGGAGACCGGGGAGTCGCTGCCGCAGACCGCCGAGGACCAGATCGCCGTGTCCGGCGTGCTGGAGAGCGGCGCGGTCGCCTCCCTGCACTACCGGGGCGGTTCCAGCCGGTCCACCAACCTGCTGTGGGAGATCAACGGCACCGAGGGCGACCTGGTGGTCACCGGGGACACCGGGCACCTTCAGTTCGGCCAGTTCACGCTCCGGGGCGCCCGTGGCGACGAGGAGCTGTCCGTGCTGCCCGTCCCCGAGGAGTACCAGCTCGTGCCGGGGGTGAGCGGGCCGGCGTCGCCGGTCGCGCACGCCTACGCCCAGCTGCGCACCGACATCGAGGAGGGCACCCGGACCGTGCCCGACTTCGCGCACGCCGTCGAGCACCACCGGCTCCTGGACCGGATCGCGCGCGCCGCCGAAACGGGCGTCCGTCAGTAACGGCACCGCATACACGCAAGTCCCCCGGGCCGTCGGGTCCGGGGGACCTCGCGTACGCCGGGGCGGGTCAGGGTGCCGCGCGGTCGCCGGCGAGCAGCGTCCGGCAGGCGCGCACCAGGCGCGCCGAGACGTCCTCGGCGTGGTCGAAGAGGTAGAAGTGCCCGCCGGGCCAGAGGTGACAGCCCATCGGGCGGCGGGTGTACGCCGACCACCGGCGGAGCAGGTGCGGGGGAGCCAGCGGGTCGTCCTCCCCGCCGAACACCGACAGGGCCGTACGCAGCGGCGGGCCGCCGTCGTACGCGTAGCTGCCCAGCACCTCCAGGTCCTGGCGCACGGTCAGCGCCACGAGTTCGGCGAGAGCCGTGCGGTGGTCGGTCCCGGCGGGTGTGCCGCCCAGGCCGTGCAGATACCGGAGCACGCGGTGGGCCGGCCAGCCGGCCGGGGCGGCGGCGCGGGCGGTGCCCTCGCTCACCGGCGGCGGGACGGCCGACACCCCGAGCCAGCGGGGTTCGCGGGCCTCGGCCTCCAGCCGCCGTACCAGTTCGAACGCCAGCAGGGCCCCCATGCTGTGGCCGAACACGGCGTAGGGGCCGGTGAGTTCGGGGCGCAGCGCGTCGCACAGGTGGTCCACGGCCTCCTGGGCGGTACGGCACCGGGGGCGGGCGCGGTCCAGCAGCCGGCCCGGCAGGTCGGCGCCGAGCACCCGCCACTGGCCCGGCAGATGGGGCAGGAGCGGCGCGAAGCCCCGGGCGGAGCCGCCCGCGTGGTGCAGCAGCACCAGGGTGAAGGGCGGCTCCTGGCCGGACGGGGTGGTGACGTCGTAGACGGGCATCTCAGGCGACCAGCTCTCCGAGGAAGGTGTCCTGCTCGCCCAGGGGCATGGGCCTCTCCTTGTACAGGCAGTCCATGGGGAGCCAGTGCACCCTCAGCCGGGCGCCCGGGGGCTGCTCGTGGAGCGCGGCGGCGGCCGTGTGGCGGGGGCCGCAGGGCACGTCGTGGAGGGTCCACCGGGCGGGGTGCCGGGCGCTGTCGGCGCCGAGGTAGTCGGCGGACAGGTCCCGGGCGAGCCCGGTGCCGATGCCCTTGAGGTAGGCCTCCTTGCGCGTCCACAGCTGCCCGAAGGCGACGGCGCCGACGCCGTCGGGGCGGGCGAGCAGTTCGCTCCGCTCGTCGGGGTGCAGCGCGGGGGTGCACACGCGGACGGTGCCGCGGGAGGGGATCTTCTCGACGTCCACGCCGATCGGCACGGTGGACACACCGATGAGGGCCATGCCGGCGCTGTGGGACAGCGAGAAGTGCAGCGGGGACTCGGGCGCTTCGAGTACGGGCCTGCCGTGCGGCTCCCCGCAGCACGGGCAGGGTGCCCGGCCGAAGCGCAGCTGTCGTGGCCCGGTGTCCAGGTAGGCGCCGAGCAGCCGGCGCAGCGCGATGTGCACCGACGAGTACAGGAGGCGGCCGGCCTCGCGGCGGCAGCTGCCGGCCCGCTGCCGTTCGGCCTCGTCGAGTTCGGTCAGGTCGAGTTCGCCGGTGCAGGTGCCGGGCCGGGGCTGGCGCAGCAGCCACAGATCGGCGTCGCCCGCGGCGGGGATGGGCAGTTTCACGCTGACAGGGCTCCCGCCGTGGTCGCGCCGAGCAGGTCCACGAGACGCAGGGTCAGCGTGTGGGTGTTCTCGGCTCGCAGGATCGTGGGGAGGTCGGGTGCGACGCCGAGGGCCGCCCGTATCCGCCGTTGCAGCTCGAGGCCGGTCATGGAGCCGACGCCGAGGTCGGTCATGGTCTGGTGCCGGTCGACCTTCTCGGCCGGGCAGTGCAGGACGCGGCCGATCTCCTGGCACAGGTAGTCGCCGATCAGGCGCTCCCGCCGGGCGGGGCTCGCGGCCGCCAGTTCGGTGCGCGGGGGCGGCGTCACGTCGACCGGGAGGGTGTCGTCGTCGGGTGCGCCGGACTCGTCCGGGTCGCCGGGGGCGGTCCGGAACCAGTCGAGCAGTGCCTGGTCCACTGTGCTGCGACCTCCGTTTCAGGGTGTCGGTGAGCGGTGCGCCGCCGCGTCCAGGAGGGACACGGCGGCGCACACGGGGGGGGTCGGTGCCGCTGGGCGTCAGGCCGCGGTGGCGGCCGCCTGCGCCGGCAGCTCATGGGCGAAGCCGCAGCGCAGCCGGACGCCGGCCAGGCCCGCCTTGATCTCGACGCTGCGCCAGATCCCGCCGCGCAGGGGCAGCAGCCGCTTGCCGGTGAGGGCGGCCTCGGCGACGACCGGCGCGTCCGGGCGGTCGGGCACCGGGGAGCCGTCCGCGGGTGCCTCCAGGACCGTCTGCATCATCCACAGGGTGTTGCTCTCGGCCCGGCTGATCGAGTCCAGCTCGTACATCAGGACCTGGACGAGCTGGAGATTGACCACGAAGGCGTCGATGAGGGAGACGGACGGCTGGGTGTCGCCCTCGATGCCCTCCCGGCCGCCGTCCGGCTCCGGTGCGAAGTGCACGTCGGCCCGCGCGGCGAGGGCGTCCAGGTCGACGCGGACGTCGCGGATGAAGTGCCGCCGGTTCTTGAACCCCTCGCCCCAGAAGCGTTCCGTGCCGGGGCCGAGCGCCTTCTCCAGGCTCTCGTGGCGCGCCTCCTCCACGGTGCGGGTGGTGATGTCGTGCTCGATCTCGCACCGCACGCGCAGATTGCCCACAGTGCAGTCGTGCACGGACAGGTGCCGGGCGGACGGCCCGGGGACCTCCTCGGTCTTCACCAGGCGGGCCGCGAGCGGAATGTCCGTCAGCTCCTCCTGGGGCGCGCCGCCGGCCCGCAGGACGACCTTGCGCAGCCGCATCCGGGTCCGGGCCGCGCCGTCGAGTCCGTAGCCGTGGGCGAGGTGGAGTTCGGCGAGCTGGACGCCGAGGACGAGCGCGTCGACGGTGCTCAGGTGGGGCCGTAGGTCGGTGCCGTCCTTCTTGCGGGACCAGTCGGCGGGATAGGTGACGTCCACGGTGGCCCGCACGCCCGCGTCGGGGGCGTCGGCCGGGGTGACGACGACGTCCCTGACCTGGTAGCCGGCGCGCTGGTAGCCACGGGAGAAGAAGCGGGTCTCGCTCGGGCCGAGGTAGTCGTCGATGGACGTGAGCGACAGCTGCTGGCCGGTTCCCACGGTCACACCCCCGCCGACGCGGCGCGTATCGCCTCTTCGTAGACGTCGATCAGCTCGCCGACGGTACGGACGTCGGTGATGGAGCGGTCCGCACCGAAGGGGTCGACGCCGAGTTCGGCCTCCAGCTGGAGCAACAGCTGTGCCAGCAGCAGGGAGTTGAGGCCGGCCGTCAGCAGCGGGTCGTCCAGGGAGTAGCCGGCGCCGCCCTCCTCGTCGAGCAGGACGCTGTCGATCTCGCGCTGGATGGCCGCCCGGATCTGGGCCGCCGGTGTCCGCGTGTTGTTCAGCATGTGATGCCTCCATCGATGACAAGGGTGTGTCCGGTGATGAACCGGGCCTCGGGCGAGGCGAGGAAGAGGACCGCCTCGGCGATCTCGTCCACGGTTCCCAGGCGGCCCAGCGGGGTGCGGTGCTGGATCTTCTCGCGGTTGCGCGAGGTGACGTCCGCGGTCATGTCGCTGTCGAAGAAGCCGGGCGTGACGGTGTTGACCCGGATGCCCAGGGGGCCGAGTTCGCGGGCCAGGGCGCGGCCGAGTCCTTCGAGGCCGGCCTTGGCCGCGGCGTACACGGCGACGCCCCGGTAGCCGCGGATGGCGTTGATGGACGAGACGTTGACGACGGTGCCGCCACCGCCTCGCGTCATGACGCGGGCGCAGGCCTGCGCCAGGTGCATGGGCGCCAGGAGGTTGGCGCCGACGAGGTCGTTCATCCGGCCGGGGGCGCCGGTCAGGAACAGCTCCTGGTGGAGCACGCCCGCGTTGTTGACCAGCAGGTCGATCCGGCCGAAGCGCCGGGCGCTGTCGCGGGCGAACTCCCGCAGCCCGGTGAAGTCCGTCAGGTCGACGGCCGCCCAGTGGAAGGAGTCCGGGTGCTTGTCGGCCATCGCCTCGGTGAACTCGTTGGGCGTGCGGCTGAAGGTGGCCACGCGCCGGCCGTCGGCCAGGAGCCGTTCGACCAGGACGCGGCCCAGTCCCCTGCTTCCGCCGCTGACGACGGCGACGGGGGCGTCGGGGCCGCCGGGCGCGGGCCCGGCGGGGTCGGTGGCCGGGTTCACACCGCGCTCCGGATCTTCTTGAAGCGGTCGGAGTGCTGGTCGTCGTCGGTGACCTCGACCAGCAGCGGCACCTTGTAGGCCTCCAGCCGCCGGCTGCAATACCTCCGGACGCGGCGGGCCACCTCCCGGGGGTCCGCCGGCTCGGTGAGCTTCACCCGGGCCTGCACCACCTGGCCGGTGATGTGGCTGTGCCGGCCGGAGACCGTGGCGTCGGCGATGATGTCCATCTCCAGCAGGACGTTCTCGACCTCGCTGGGGTAGACCTTCTCCCCGGCCACGTTGATGATCTCGGACTTGCGGCCGAGGATGCGGACGTAGTCGCCGTCGGTCTCCACCGCGTCCTGGGTGTTGAAGTAGCCCTCGTCGTCGAAGGGCGCGGGTGCGTTGAGGTAGCCGAGCATGGCCATGTCGGAGCGGATCCACAGGATGCCGTCGCGGATCCGGTAGTCGAAGCCCTCGCCGCCGAGCTTCACCCAGAGGCTGTCGTTGTCACGGGACCGGGTGGACAGGATGCCCAGCTCGGACAGGCCGTAGGTCTGCTTCAGGCGGACGCCGGGCAGCGTCGCGTCGAGCCGCTGGAGCACCCCGAGCGGCATGGGCTCGGTGCCGTAGGTGATCAGTTGCAGGGAGCTGAGATCGTGGCGCGTGTAGGCGCGCGAGATGAGCAGCATGTTCAGGAACGTGGGCGTGGTGGGCAGCACCTGGATCCGGTGGGCGGCGATCGCGGCGCACACGGTGTCGGGGGTGCGGTCGTCGATGGTGACGAGGGCTCCGCCCTGGCTGAGCGTGTGCAGCAGCGTGTTGATGCCGCCGATGTGGTCCAGGTTGAGGAAGCCGAGGGTCCGCTTGGGCTTGCGGGCCTCGCCGTACTTGCCCAGCACCTTGGCGAAGTCGAGGACCGTCGCCTTGCTGCGGCCGGTCGTGCCGGAGCTGAACAGCACCAGGCCGGGGGTCCGCGCCGCGCGCAGCCGGCCGTACAGTTCGTGGTCGGCCGTGCGGCCGGTGGCCTCGAACCGGTGCCGGCCGCCCAGGGCGTCGACGGTGATGACGGCTTCCACCTCCGCGATGTCCAGGAATTCGGACCGCTTGGCCGGGGGCAGCCGGGTCAGGGGTACGACGACGGCGCCGCGGTCGATCAGGGCGAGCAGCCCGGCGCAGGCCTCGACGCTGCTGGCTCCCTCCAGCGCGACCACCTGTCCGGGCCGCACCTCCTGCGCGTCGAGGAAGGCCTTCCACTGGTCGGTCAGTTTCAGCACCTGGGCGTAGCTGTGGCTCCGGCCGTCGAAGACGATCGCGTCGGCGTCACCGAAGCTGTGCATCCGTTCGAAGAACCAGGCAGTCATGCGGTCTCCGGCATCTCGTAGCGGGCGGGTGAGGTGGGGGCGAAGGACGAGTAGGGGGAGTTGAAGGTCGGGTGGGTACGGGCCGGGGCGGGGCCGGTCCGCGGCAGCGGCAGCGCGGGCGGGGGAAGGGTGCCGGGCAGCAGGGGCCACCCGTGGGCGCGCGCCGAGGTGCGCAGCCGCTCGTCGCCGCCGACGACCACGGCGGAGCCGACGGCCTTGAACATCGGCAGGTCGGAGATGTGGTCGCCGTACGCGACGCAGTCGCCCGTGGCCGCACCGCGCCGGGCGAGGACGGTCCGTACGGCCTCGGCCTTGGCGGCGCCGATCATCGGCGGGCCCTTGAGGTCGCCGGTGTAGCGCCCGTGGGCGATGTCCGGCTCGGTGCACCAGACGTCCTCGACGCCCAGGTCGGCGGCGATCGGGCGGAGCGGTGCCGGGAACGACCCGGACACCAGGACCACCTGGTCGCCCCGCTCCTGATGGCGGCGCAGCGCGGCCAGGGCCGGCTCGTGGTAGTAGCCGCCGGTGGACAGCTCGGCCGCGAACCACGCGTCCGCGACACCGGCGAGGACGGCGGCGTCCACGCCCTGGAGGCCCCTGAAGTAGGCCCGGTTGGTGGCCTCTCGCGGGCAGCCGATCGCGGCCATGGCCTTCAGCTCACGGCGCCGCTCCTCGTACACGCGCGGCGGGTGGCCCAGGGCGGCGAGGTAGAAGGCGAGGAGACGGAACATGCTGCCGGACGTGGTCAGGGTGCCGTCCACGTCGAAGAAGGCGATGCGCGTGCGGTTCATGGGTCGGTACGCTCCTGAGGTCTGGGGGCGAATGGGCCGGCCGCGCGCCGAGGATCTTCTCCGCCCGCTTTTCGGGGCTTCCGCTCGCATTCCCGTCGACGGGCCGGTTCTCCTGGGCTGGAGGGAATTCGACCGGCGACTTCTTCGAGGGCTGCGGTGACGTCATCGCGGAAACGTTTATGCCGGGTGAAGACGGCGGGAAAGCGCCCTGGACAGCGGGGTGTTGCCGGGTCCGTGAGCGCCGGTCACGGCGATGTTCTGGCTCATGTCAGGAATCATTTCACCGGCGGCCTCCGGGCCCCAGACTTCAATGTCACCGGCTTCCCCGACGCCATCACCGAAGATGCTGCCGCCCACACCAACACGTTCATCGCGGCACTTCACCACCGGCCGACGCGAAAAAGCGGGCCCGGCACCCGGATTACCCGGTGCCAGGCCCGCTCTTTCGGCGGGAACGCGTTACGCGGTTTCTTCCGGCAGTGGCTCCCAGCGCGCCACGCCCCCGCTGTGGACGACCCGTCCCAGCTGCCCCTGCGCGAAGTGGTTGGCGAAGGCCAGGGTGTCCGGGCGCGTCAGTTCGGCCAGCGTCTCGTGCCGCGTGCGCACCGCCCGCTCCGGCAGGGCGTCCATCGACACCCGCCAGTCGGGGCGGGCCAGTTGGGCGGGGCTGTGGAAGACGTCCCCGAACGCGATCAGCCGCCGGCCGCCGGCCGAGACGACGTACGACGTGTGACCGCGCGTGTGTCCGGGGGTGGGCCACGCGGTGACGCCGGGGAAGATCTCCGCGCCCGGGGTCACCGGGAGGCCGGCGGCCTCAGGCGGTGCCGGCCAGTCGGCCCATTCGTCGGCGGAGGCCAGCAGCGTGGCCCGCGCGAACGGGGAGGGGCGGTCCGGGCCGGGCCGGAACGCCCATCCGATGTGGTCGTCGTGCAGGTGCGTGAAGGCGACGGCCTCGATGTCGGCGGGGTCACGGCCGGCCAGGGCGAGGGCGCCGGGGAGCCGTCCGCCGTGGAGGGCGCCGATGGTGTCGATGGTGTCCCCGGCCGGGATGTCGTGCGGGCCGAAGCCGGCGTCGAGGAGCAGGGCCCGGCCGTCGTACTCCACGAGCAGGCTCGCCACGGACGTCCCGAGGTAGCCCTGGTCGTCCAGGAGCCCGGCGTGGTCGCCCGCCCAGTCGCGGTCCGTCGAGTCGGGCAGCCAGCGCCGCGGGTGCAGTTGCACCGCGCCGTCGGGGACGACCGTGACGGTGTGGTCGCCCAAACGCAGGGAACGGAGCGCGGCGGGTGAGGAGTTGAGCCCCGTGGGGAGCGTCATGGTGATCCTTCGGTGGGTGACGTCGTCATGGCCGCCCGGGAAGCCGGAAGGTGGGTCCGGCTTCCCGGGCGGACCGTCAGACCGCCTCGTTGGCCCGGACGGGGGTCTCGGCCGGTACCGGCGTCTCCTTGACGGCCGCGGCCGGCTTCGGCAGGGCCAGCGCCAGGCCGACGGTGAGGAGGATCAGGACGGCCGAGGTGAAGGTGGCCGCCTGGAGCCCGTCGGACAGCTCGGCCGGGGCCGGGTCGGAGCCGCTGACCGCGTTGGAGACGGCGACCAGGACGGCCAGGCCCACGGCGGCGCCCACCTGCTGGCCGCTGGTGGCCAGGCCGGACGCCAGGCCCTGGAGCTTCTCCTCGACACCCGTGGTCGCCGCGGAGAACATGGCGGTCCAGATGACGCCCTGCGCGATGCTGAAGATCACGATGCCGGGGACCATCTGCGCGTACGTCGAGCCGTTGCCGAGGAAGGCGGCGAACACGGCCGTACCGACGGCGCCGACGACCAGGCCGATCACCAGGGTGCTGCGCACGCCGATCGCGGTGGACATCCTGCCGCCGATAACGGTGCCGACCAGGATGCAGGCGCACGGCAGGATGAAGGCCAGACCGGTGGCCAGGGCGCTCCAGTCGCGCACGGTCTGGAGCGCGAGCGTGATGAAGTACGCGCTCGCCCCGAAGGTCGCCATGAACGCGAACGTGATCATGGAGCCGAGGCGCAGGCTGCGGAAGGAGAACACCCGCAGCGGCACCAGCGGGTCGGCGGTGCGCGACTCGATGACGACGAAGCCGACGATCAGGGCCGCCGCGGCGATGAAGCTGACCAGGGTGACGGGCGCGGCCCAGCCGGCCTCCGGCCCCTGCACCAGGCCGAAGACCAGCAGCAGCGCGCCGCCGGTGACGGTGATGCCGCCGGGCAGGTCGAAGCCCTGACGGCGCTCGGTCGGCTGGTCGGCGGGGATCGCCTGGAGTCCGAGCAGGGCGACACCCAGGGCGAGGGGGACGTTGACGAAGAACACCGCGGCCCAGCCGAACGCCTGCGTCAGCACACCGCCCAGCAGCGAGCCGACCACCATGCCGCTGCTGCCGGTGGCGCCCCACACGCCCAGGGCCCGGTTGCGCTCGGGCCCCTCCTCGAAGTTGCTGGTGAGCAGGGACAGGGTGGCCGGCGCGAGGAAGGCGCCGCCGATGCCCTGCACCGCTCGCGCGGCGACCAGGACCCAGGGGTCCGAGGCCAGACCCCCGAGCACGGAGGCGAGCGCGTAGAGCGCCAGGCCGGTCAGGAACATCCGGCGCCGGCCGAGCAGGTCGGACATGCGACCGCCGAGCAGCAGGAAGCCGCCGAACGCGACGGCGTACGCGCCGATCACCCACTGGAGCTGCTGGTCCGAGAAGCCCACGCCGGAACCGATGTCCGGAAGGGCGACGAACACGATGCTGTAGTCCAGGGCGATGATCAGCTGGGCCAGCGCCAGGGCCGCCAGGATGAGCCCTTTGTGGCGCGCGGAACCAGACGAAGTCATGGCTCTGTGTACCTCTCTGAATAGAGCGGAAGGCAGGGAAGGGACGGGCCGGACCGGACGGCACATCCGTCCGGCGGGCCACCGAGCCAGCAATACTTCTAGCTCGGATACTACTAGCTCGAACTATCCGAGTCCGAAGCTAGGGCTTGGTGGGCGACTTCCGCAAGGGAAGATCGAGTTCGAATGATTTCAACTCGCACGATCTGACCGCCCGGGTGTGCGAGGCCGCCGGGTACGATGACGACATGGCGCACTCGAACACACCCGGCCGGATCGCAGACGGCGACGTGTGCAGCCTGGTCAACGCCCTGTCACAGGCGATCGAACGGCACACCCGGCAGGTCTCCGACCGGTTCGGGCTCACCTCGGCGCAGGCGGTCGCCCTGCGCGAGCTGCCCGAGCCGCGGACCCTGCGCGAGCTGGCCCAGCGGATGCACTGCGAGGCGTCGAACGCGACGTTCGTCGCGGACCGGCTGGAGGCCATGGGCCTGCTGGAGCGCCGGCCGCACCCGACCGACCGGCGCGCCAAGCTGCTGCATCTGACGCCCGAGGGGGCCGCGCTGCGCAGGAAGGTCGTCAGGCAGCTCTCGGTGGACTCGCCGATCGGGCGGCTCACCGACGAGGAGCAGACGACCCTGCGCGAGCTGCTGGCCCGGGCCGCCGACTGAGCGACCGCGCCCCGGGCCCGGGCGGGCACCGCCGGGACGGCCGCTCGGGCGGCCGCTCAGGCAGGCACCCTGGAGACGGTGAAGGCCGGTGACACCTCCCGGATCCAGTCGCCGATCCGTTCGGCATCGCCGCCCGAGTGCGGCCGCAGCAGGATCAGCTGACGACCGGGCCGGCAGGACAGATCGAGACAGACCTGGTTCAGGGACACCTGGCCCAGCCCCGGATGGCGCACCACCTGGGTGATGCCCGACCCGTCGCTGATGCGGTGCTGGTCCCACAGGTCGGCGAAGAACGGACTGCGTTCGCGCAGGCGGCCGACGAGGGAGGCGAGCCGGGGATCGCCCAGGAACTCGCCGCTCCGCGTGCGGAACCGGGCCACCGCGTCGGCCGCGTCCCGCTCCCACAGGGGGAACCGGCTGCGGGCGCTCTGGTCGAGGAAGAGCATCTCCAAGTAGTTCGAGCGCCCTCCTTCGACGCCCAGCAGACGCTCGGCGGCGGTGTTGGCCGCCGTGATGTCCCAGTAGCGGTCGAGGAAGTACGCCGGGCCGGGCAGGAAGTCGTCGACGATCTCCGCGCCGAGCAGGTCGTCGTCCTCCACGGCGGCCCGGGGGCGGCGTGGCGCGGTGTACCCGGCCAGCCGCATCACATACAGACACTGCGCCTCGTCCAGCCGCAGGACCCCGGCGATGGCTGCGAGGATCTCCGGGGAGACGTTCTTCGCCCTCCCCTGCTCGATCCACGCGTACCAGGACGCCCCGATACCCGCCAGCATGGCCACCTCCTCGCGGCGCAGACCGCTGAGCCGGCGGGACCCTCCGCCCGGCAGTCCGACCTGCTCCGGAGTGACCTCCGCACGCCGGGCCGCCAGGAAGCTGCCGAGTTCGGCGAACCTCAGGTCGGCCGGCTTGGCCGCCGCGGGAGCCTGGACGACATCCCGCCGTGGGGCGGGGACCGCCTCCCGGCGCTTGCGGCGGATCACTGACAACGCGACGCCGGATGCCGGAGATCCAGTACCAGTCATCATGGTGCCCCTCCTCCGTGTACAACGTTCGCGCCCCCCGTCTCGGTGCGCTCACAACATAATAGGTACCGTTATTTTTCTTGAGGCCTGAAGAGAGTAGGTTTTTTTATTTTTACTGATCCTTGACCGTCGAGCGAGGGGGTCGGAGCCGACCCGTTCGCGCCACCTTGCTGACCACGGGGTTGCGAGGGGAGGTACCACACATAAAGATAACGAGCGCTATCATTGTTAGACGGGCGTGCGGGTCTCCGCAGCCGCGGGCACAGCCCACCGAACGTGCGGAGGCCGGGAAGCATGGTCAGTCAGGAGCGGGCCGAGCGGACGCGAGGACGTCTGCTGGAGGCTGCTGCCAGGGAGTTCTCGCTACAGGGGTACAGCGGCACGTCGCTCCAGCGCGTCAGCAGGTCCGCCGGTGTCACCATGGGCGCCCTGACCTTCCACTTCCCCACCAAGCCGGCCCTCGCGGAAGCCGTGCACGCCCGGGGGTCCGAGATCACCCGCGAGGCGGTGGCGCGTACGGCCGCCGAGCCCGTGGACGAGCCCGACTTCCCGCTCCTCCAACGGGTCATCCGCATCTCGCACGCCGTGGCGGCCCTGCTGTGCGAGGAGCCGACCGTGCGGGCCGCCGGCCGACTGACCCGGGAACGGGCGCCCGGGCCGGCGGACTGGACCGACTCCTGGCTGCCCGACGTGCGCGGCCTGCTGGACCGGGCGAGCCGGGAGAAGGAGCTGCGCACCGGCGTCGACCCCGAGATCGTGGCGCTGCTCCTGCGGTACCTGGTCCTGGGCGTGCTGGACTCCCCCCAGCCCACCGAGGGCTGCGCCTCCCACCTGTCCCAGCTCAACGCGGTCTGGGCGGTCCTGCTGACCGGCCTGATCGGCAACGCGACGGGTCCGGCGGGGGTGCGGGACGGGGCGGGGTGAGCGGCCCCGGTCGGGCCCGCCGGGCGGAGGCGGACTGAGCAACTGGCGGCCCGGGCACCACGGCACCCGCCCGCCGCAGCCGGCGGCACCCGCACCACAGCCCCGCCCCGGCAGCCGCTGCCCGCCGCAGCCGCCGTCGGGCAGCGCCCCGCGCACGGCGGTCGACCTCAACCGCCGTGCGCAGGGCGCCCGTTGGAAGACCCCTCGTCGGGCGAGTCGGGTGCGGGCCCGTCAGACCGCGCTGCACCCTCCGTCCACCGGGACTGCCGCGCCTGTGACGAAGGAGGACTGGTCGCTGAGGAGCCAGGCGGCGGCTCGGGCGATTTCCAGGGGGTCGGCCATGCGCCGTTGGATGGCGCGGGAGACGCCCTGGGTCTCCACCTCGGGGTGCCGGGCGATCACCGCCTCCATCAGTTCCGTCCGCGTGGTGCCGACGACCAGGGCGTTGATCCGGATCCCCTGGTCGCCGTACTCGGCCGCGGCCGCCCTCGTCAGACCGATCAGCGCGTGCTTGGCGGCGACGTACGGGGCCGCGGCCCCGGTGGCGAACTGCCCTGCCGTGCTGGAGGTGTTGAGGATGGTGCCGCCTTGGTGGGCCAGCATCGCCGGGATCTGGTAGCGCATGCAGTTCCACCCGCCGCGCACATTGACGTCCATGATCTGGTCGTAGACGTCGTCGGGCAGCTCGTGCAGCCGCACGCCCGCCGTCCCCCAGCCGGCGTTGTTGAACGCCGCGTCCAGGGAACCGAAGGAGGAGACGGCGGTGTCGACGACGCGGCGCACGTCCTCCGCCGATGTGACGTCCCCCCGGGCACGGCAGCGCCCGGCCCCCCTCCGCGCCGATCTCCGCCGCCAGCTTCTCCAGCTTCTCCTCGCGCCGCGCCATGAGGACGACCGCCGCCCCCTGCGCCGCGAGATGGCGGGCCGTGGCGGCGCCGATGCCGCTCGACGCCCCGGTGATCATGACCGTCTTGCCCGTGAACACGTTGTTCCCCTCCCCGTTGTTTCCGGACAACCGGTTCGGTCCCGCCGAACCGGCCCCTCCCTGTCATGCCCGAGTCAGATGAACTCCCGGACGTGATCGGTGGCCCATTCCCCGAAGGTCCGCGGTCGCCTTCCGAGCAGCCGCGCCAGCGTGCCGTCGTCACAGGCGGCGGCCGCTCCCCCGGCTCGCCGCCGTGCGCCGGACACCAGGGCCTCGGCGATCCGCTCCCCGTACCGGCGGCTCCAGCCGGCCCGGGCCTCTTCCTCCGTGATCTCCTCGAACACCAGGCGCCTGCCGAGGACTTCGGCGAGGACACCGGTCTGCTCGCGCGGCGAGAGCGCTTCCGGTCCCGCCAACGCGTAGGTGCGGCCCGCGTGCTGAGGCTCCGTCAGCGCGGCCACCGCCGCCGCGGCGACGTCCCGTGGGTCGACACAGGCCGTGCGGGCCGCGCCGCCGAAGGCCCGTACGACGCCCCGGTCGCGGAGGGACGGCGCCCAGGCGAGCGCGTTGGACATCGGCGTGCGGATGCGCAGCACGGTCCAGGACATTCCGCTGTCGCGCAGCAGCTCCTCGCTCCGCCGGTTCCAGCGGGCGACCAGGTCGTCGGCGCCCGGGTCGGCGACGCCGCACCAGGACAGTTTCACGGCGTGCCGTACTCCGCCGGCGCGGGCGGCGGCCAGGACGTTCTCGTCGTCCTCGGGCCGCAGCGGGTTCGCCGTGACCACGAAGACGGCGTCGGCGCCGTCGAGCGCGCGGCGCAGCGACTCCGGGTCCGTGTAGTCACCCTGGACGGCCGGGCCGGGCAGCCTGAGTGTCGAGGCCCTGCCCGGGTCCCGTACCAACAGGCGGTGCCCCACCGTTCCGCGCTCCCCCAGGAGCCGCGCCACATGGCGCCCGACGGCTCCGGTGGCACCGGTGACGACGATTCTCGGGCCGGAGGTCCCGGTGGCGGGTTCGTCGGTGCGGGACGGGGCGGGCGTACCCGGCGCCGTCACGCGGACTTCCCGCGCGACTCGTCGAGTCGCATGCGGTTCAGCGCGCTCGGGGTGGCGATGGTGGGCAGCAGCACGTTCCACATCTCCGTCACTCGCTGGGGCAGGTCCCGACGACCGCTCTCCAGGTGGGCATGCATCTGTGCGCCGGTGCACGCGTTGACGATCAGGCGTGCCACCGCGTTCACGTCGACGTTGGCGCGAACCTCACGCTCCTTCTGGGCGAGGGCCAGGTCCTGCGCCATCACCTCGGTCCACTGCTGGTGCGAGTTCTCCTCGGGACCGATGAACAGGTCCTGCTCCATGACGAGTCGAGCGCCGGCCAGCAGGAAGGGATCGTCAAGGAGCCTGTGAGCCCATGTCAAGGTGATGTCGATCGCATGCTGGAGGCCCCGGGACTCGTGCGGCGGCGTCACACGGTCCGGCTGGCTGCGCACGATCTCCCGGGCCAGGGCCTCCTTGTTCTCGAAGTGGAAGTACATCGCCCCGAGCGTCAGGCCGGCGCGCTGCGTGATCTTGGTGACGCTCGCGCCGGCGAAGCCGCTCTCCGCGAACACTTCGGCGGCGGCACGCGCGACGAGCGCGCGGGTGCGCACCGCACGCTCCTGCTTGACCTCCCGCTTGCCCGTGAGTTCAGCCATCGACCAGCCCTCCGAAGTCACCCTCGACAAAAAAAAGAACTATCTCTATCTTACGACGTGGCTCCGGCCGGCACCACGCTGTCACCCACCTTTGCGCAACCTCGCGCCGACACCTTGTTCGGGGGACTCCGATGGCTACGCTCACCAGGCAGAGAATCGTTTCGTCCCGCTTCTCCGCCTCCGACGTCAAGCAGTACGCAGGCAAGGTCGACCTCACCGAAGTACTGGTCGCCGACTGGCACCCGGTGACCGATCGCACCCACGCGGTGACCGTCGAATGGCCCGCGCACCACCCCTTCTACACCACCACCCCGCACCGGCACGGCCTGCCGTTCTTCATCGAGAGCGTCCGCCAGGCCCTGGCCGTGGCGAGCCATCTCGGACTCGGCGTGCCCCGGGGCTATCGCATGGGCTGGGAGAGGCTGACCTGCACGGCCTCGCCCGAGGCCCTGGCCACCGGCCCGGACCCGTCCGTCGTCCAGCTGACGATCACGCACGACGACGTCGTCCGGCGCAAGTCGGGCGTGTGCCGGCTCACCGCCCGGGTGCGGGCCACTCGGAACGGACTGCCACTGGGCACCGCCCAGATCGGCTACACCGCCTATCCACCCGCCCTGTACGACAGACTGCGCGGCGCTCGCGCCGACGCCAAGGCGGCCTTCGCCCGCGCCCTGCCACCGGGGCCCGCCGTCGAGCCCGCACTGGTGGGCCGTACCGACGCACGCGACGTGACGCTCGCCCCGGACACCTCCGCCGGGCCGGACACCTCCGCCGGGCCGGACACCTCCGCCGGGCCGGGCGGCACACCGCGCCGGTGGGCGCTGCGCAGCGACACCAGTCACCGCATCCTCTTCGACCACCCCCACGACCACATACCCGGCATGGTCCTGCTGGAGGCCGCGATCCAGGCCGCCCACGCCGACGCGGCCCCACGGCCGGCCGTCCCGGTGGAACTCGACACCGTCTTCCACCGCTACGTCGAGTTCGACCTGCCGTGCGCCATCGTCACGGACGACACCGGGACGGACGAGCCCGGCCGCCAGCGCCGGCGTATCAGCGGCGTCCAGGACGGGCAGACAGCCTTCACCACGCTGATCACCAGCATCGTCCCGGACCAGGCACCGCTCTCCCACGGCCGGCGGACCGGAACGGTCGCCGGCTGAACCCAGGCACAGCACACCCACACCCGGAAAGCCGCGGTGGCTCCACGCCACCGCGGCTTGCCCTTTTTCCGGGCCCGATCCGGTTTTTCCGGGCCCGATCCGGACCACAGGGCGGCTCAGCTGCTTGTTGGTGACAGCAATCGTGTTTGCGGTGATGGGCTCCCCGACGCTGTTGAATGTGGAGTCTGGGTAACTCCGGCGGCTGTTGCCATGATTCTCGTGTCCCGCTCAGCCCGACCCGAATTCCCACGAGGAGACAGAGATGAATCTGTCCATTTCCGGTACCTATTCCGTCGGCAAGACGCTCACCAGCATGGCGCTCGCGCACCTCACCGGCATTCCGCGCACCTCCGCCCCCACCATGCGGGAACTGCTCCCCATATCGCTCCCCGGCAAGACCCTGGAGGAGTGCAACGGCGCGGAGCTGATCATGCTGATCACGCGGCGGATCCAGGGCCGGGCGGTCGCCGAGAGCCACCTGCCGAACGGATTCATCTCGGACGGGTCCGCCCTGCACGAGTGGTCCTACGCGACCGTGCGCGTCAAGGTCGGCATCAACCCGAACGAGTCCGTGGACCTGGACAACGTCGAGATGACCGACGAGGTCCGGTTCTACGCCGAGGTGATGAAGCAGATCGCCATTCCGGCGAAGCAGCACACCAAGCAGTCGTACGACGCGTTCGTGCACCTGCCGATCGAATTCCCCATTGTCGAGGACGGCCACCGCCCGGTGAACGAGCGCTTCCGGCAGCTCGCGGAGGAACTCCTGCTGAAGACGCTGGAGGAGCTGGAAATTCCGGTGCACGTGGTCGGCGGAACCATTCCGGAGCGGCTGGCCAAGATCGTGGACATCTTCGGGTTCAAGCCCGTCATGAGCATCGAAGAGGCCATCGACCGGGCCGAGGACGAGTACTCCAAGATCGACACCCGTAACGAGCTGGAGCGGCTGGCCGACGTCGCCGCGTGACCGCCCCGCGTAGAAGCGCATCGCAGAAGAAGGAGAGAGACCACATGAGAATCGCATTCGTCGGCGCCTACGGAAACGGCAAGACGACCCTCACCACCGAACTGTCCGAGCGGCTCGGTCTGGAGCGGGTCCACGGCAGCGCCATGCGCGACCCGGCCGGCGGCACGCCCAAGGCGCTGGAGGAGACCAACGAACCCGAGCTGATCCAGCTCGCGGTGCGCCGCTTCACGGAGCGCGCGGTCGACGAGGCCCGGCTCCAGGACGGTTTCCTCTCGGACGGCTCGGTGCTCCACGAGTGGGTGTACAGCAAGGTGCGGCTCGCCGTGGGCCGTTACCCGGAGCCGTCCGTCACCCTCGCCGACGTGCACGCCTCGACCGGCCCCTACGAGGAGGTCGTGGACCAGCTCGCCCTGCTGGGCAAGGAGCACGCCACGGCGAACTACGACGTCATCATCCACTGCCCGGTGGAGTTCCCGCTGCCGGAGGGCGTCGACCCGATCAGCGAGCGCTTCCGCACCCTGTCCGACGAGCTGATGCTGGAGATCGTCAAGACGCTCGACATCCCGCTGCACATCGTCACGGGAAGTCTCGAGGAGCGGATCGAGCAGGTCCTGAAGATCGCCGGCCTGCCGCAGACCGCGTAGCGGACCCGACCGGTAGCAGGCCCGACCGGTAGCAGGCCCACCCGCCGGCGTCGTCCACCTCCGTCCACCTCCGGGCGACGCCCCCATTCCCCCCTCCAGCCCCCTCCAGCCCCTTTGGCTGCCCCGTTCACGGCAAGGAGAGCACCGTGCACAGCGGAATCGGAGTGTTCCTTTCCCCCCTCCACGCCCCGGGTCAGGACCCCCACCTGACCATTCGGCGTGACCTCCAGCTCGTCGAGCACCTGGACGAGCTGAACTACGACGAGTGCTGGTTCGGCGAGCACCACTCCCTGGCCTGGCCGACGATCGGTGCCCCGGAGACCATCATCGCCGCGGCCGCCGAGCGGACCCGGCAGATCAAGCTGGCCAACGGCGTGGTCCCGCTGCCCTTCCACCACCCGTACAACGTCGCCACCCGTGCCCTGATGCTCGACCACCTCACCCGGGGCCGCTACATCCTCGGCGTCGGCCCCGGCGCCACCCCGAACGACTCGCACCAGTTCGGGGTGGCGCAGGACGACCTGAAGCGCATGGCGAGCGAGGCGATCCCCGCCGTCCAGGAGCTGGTCAACGGCGAGGAGCGGGTGAGCGCCAAGACCGACTGGTTCGTCCTCCAGGACGCCAAGATGCAGCTGCCCCGCTACAGCAAGCCGGGCATCGAGATGGCGATCTCCAGCATCGGCACCCCCAACAGCCCCAGGGTGGCGGGGCAGTTCGGGCTGAGCCTGGTGTCCTGGGGCGCCCCGCCGCCCGGGCTGCCGGCCGTGGACCTGGCGCAGCAGTGGCGCTACGCCGAGGAGTCCGCCGAGGAGCACGGCAACACGATGGACCGGGCGACCTGGCGGGTCGTCGTACCGCTGTACATCGCCGAGACGCGCGAGCAGGCCTACCAGGACGTGCGGCAGGGCTTCTCCGAGTGGCTGTGGGGCTACTGGGGCAAGGCCGCCGGCTTCGACGTCGCCGCGAGCATGGAGGGCGTGAAGTCCTCGCAGGAGCTGGAGGCGGGGGTCGAGCAGGGTCTGGCGATCGTCGGCTCCCCCGAGGACGCCGTCGCCGCGATCGAGCGGCTCCAGGAGCAGACGGGCGGCTTCGGCACGTTCCTCGTCTACGCCATGAACTGGGCGTCCTTCGAGAAGACGAAGCGCAGCTACGCGCTGCTGGCCGAACAGGTGGCCCCGCGCTTCTCCGGCTCCACCGCACGCGGTGACGAGTCCGTCCAGTGGAGCGTCGACAACCGCCACATCTTCCCCCACACCGAGGCCCGCCGCGCACGAGAGGCCCGCGAGACGCGGACGGTCTGACCACCGAGCCGCTCCCCCACCCACCCCAGACCGACAGCGATCCCGGACGGGCGCTGTCGGTCTGCTGCGTCGTACCGCCCCGGCGCGGACCATCCAGTGGTGCGACCTTTGGCGGCTGGGCCATTCGTGTGTGCCGTCTTGACCACCCCCTGGGGCCCTCCTATGGTCGCGCTACCGACCGGACGTAGGACGTAGGACGTCGTATCCCACCTCCCATCCCTCCCCCATCCACCCGCTGGAGGACCCGTGCGCGACGACGACGTGAACCCCGACGTACCGGCACCTCGCCGCCGGCAGTTCCTGAAGTACTCGGGCGCGCTCGGCGCGACCGCCGCTCTGTCGCCCGCCCTGGCCGCCTGTTCCGCCGGGCCGGAGTCCACGAACGACACCGGAGGCGGTGGCAGCGGCAAGGACCGGACGCTGACCGCCGTGATCGGCTACGGCAACGACGGCAGCTGGGACCCGACACAGACCGCGTCGGCGTTCGCGATGGCCGCCAACAACCACATCTACGAGGGGCTGCTGGACACGGACCCGATCACCCGGGAGCCGTATCCGGCGCTGGCCACCGCGATCCCCGGCGACCCGTCCGCCACCACCTGGCGGTTCACGCTCCGCTCCGGTGCCACCTTCCACGACGGCAAGCCCGTCACCGCCGGCGACGTCGTGTTCGTCTTCGACCGGATTCTCGATCCGGGCACCCAGACGCTCGCCAAGGGATTCTTCGCCTCCTGGCTGGACCACGTACGCGAAGTCGACTCCCGGACGGTCGAGCTCGTCCTCAAGTTCCCCTTCCCCGACGGTCTCTCCCGGCTCACCCTCGCCAAGATCATGCCCCAGCACGTCTTCTCCCGGCCCGGTGCCTGGGACGACGCGATCAAGGGGCTGGCCGTGGGCTCGGGGCCGTACCGGCAGACCGCGCACCACCCGAAGTCGAACACCACCTTCGAGGCGTTCGCCGCCTACAACGGCCCGCGCAAGCCCGCCTTCCGGAAGATGAACTGGCTGACCATCGTGGACGCGGCACCGCGCGTCGCGAAGATCTCCGGGACCGGCGCCGGCGCGCAGATCGCCGACAACATCCCCTACGCCAACATCCCGCGGCTGGAGCAGGGCGGGCTGAAGGTGGCCGGCGGGGCCGGGATGAACAACCTCTTCCTGATGTTCAACACCCGGCACGAGCCCTTCGACGACGTCCGCGTCCGCCAGGCGCTGCACCACGCCATCGACACCGAGAAGATGGTGCAGGTCGCGCTGAAGGGCCACGGCAGGCCCGCGTCCTCGTTCCTCGACGAGGGCAATCCCGGCTACCGCCGGGCCAAGACCGTCTACGACTACGACCCCGGCAAGGCGAAGGCCCTGCTGAAGGCCGCCGGGGTCACCGACCTCGAGGTGAACATCCTCGCCGTCAACGTCAGTTGGATCGTGGACTGTCTGCCGACCATCAAGTCCTCCTGGGACGCGATCGGCGTGCGGACCACCCTGGCGCCGCAGGAGACCACGGCCGTCTTCACGAAGATGGACCAGAAGCAGGACTACCAGGTGGTCGCGGCGGCCTCCAACCCGAACCAGTTCGGGCTCGACGCCGACCTGATCATGCACTACAACTACGGCCCCGAGAACCTGTGGATGCGGTACACGCGGTGGGCCGGCCACCCCGTCGCCCAGCGGCTCTTCAAGGACATGGACCGGGCGACCCGGGAGCCCGATCCCGCGAAGAAGAAGGCGATGATCCAGGACTACATCGATGTCGTCGCCGAACAGGCCGTGCTCTACCCGGTCGTCCACAACGAGCTGATGACCGCATGGGACCCGCGCGAACTGAGCGGGATAAGGGCCCAGCCGTACCCGGGGATCAACCTGCTCCAGGCCAAGTGGATCTGACGGCATGACGGCCGTCGTACGGATTCTCCTCCGCCGGGTCGCCCTGCTCGTGCCGCTGCTCCTCGGCATCGTGCTGTTCGTCTTCCTGGTGATGCGGTTCTCGGACGTCGACCCGGCGTCCGCGTTCTTCCAGGGCGCCAACCCGACCCCCGGGCAGCTGCACGACTTCCGGGAGCGCAACGGGCTGCTGGACCCACTGCCCCTGCGGTACGTCCACTTCGTCGGCGACCTGCTCCACGGCGACCTCGGCACCAGCGCCCTCACCCGCGCGCCCGTGGTCGACCAGGTCACCACCGCGCTGCCGCTCACCCTCCAGCTGACCTTCCTCGGTCTCACCCTCGCGGTCGTGCTGGCGCTGGCGGGCGGGGTGACGGCGGCGGTGTACCGGGACCGGCTGCCGGACCAGGTCATCCGGGTGGTCTCGCTGGTCGGGGTGGCGGCGCCCGGCTTCTGGCTGGCGCTGCTGATGATCCAGTACCTGGCCGTGGACCGGGGCTGGTTCCCGACCGGCGGCTACATCAACCCCGCCGACTCCGTCACCGGCTGGCTGAGGACCATGGCCCTGCCCGCGTTCGCGCTGTCCCTGCCGGTCGCCGCGCAGCTGACCCGGATCGTGAGGACCTCCGTGGTGGAGGAGCTGGACAGGGACTACGTCCGGACGGCGATCGGGAACGGGCTGCCGCCCCGGGTCGTCGTCGGCCGGAACGTGCTGCGCAACGCGCTCGTCAATCCCCTCACCGTGCTCGGGCTGCGGGTCGGTTATCTCCTCGGCGGTGCCGTCGTCATCGAGACGATCTTCTCGCTGCCCGGCATGGGGAAGCTGATGATCGACGCCGTGCAGAACGGCGATCCGGCCGTCGTGCAGGGGGTCGTGCTGACCACCGCCACCGGGTTCGTCGTCGTCAACCTCGTCATCGACATCCTGTATCTGCTGGTCAACCCACGCTTGAGGGCGGCCTGATGGTCACGCGCGCGAACCTCGGCAAGCGGCTCTCCCGGCCGGGCGGCGTCCGGCTGCGCGGCCGGCGCCGGCTGCCGCCGCTGTCCCGGGCCGCCGTCTGCTTCCTGGCCGTCGTCCTCCTCGTCGCCGTACTCGCCCCCGTGCTCGCCCCGCACGATCCGCTCGACCAGCAGGACCCGGCCGGCGGGACCGGGGCGCCGTCGGCCGCGCACTGGATGGGGCAGGACAGCCTGGGCCGGGACATCCTCAGCCGGCTGATGTACGGCGCCCGCTGGTCCCTCGCCATCGGGCTGGGCGCGACCGGGCTCGCGCTCGTCGTCGGCGCCGTCGTCGGGGCGCTGGCCGCCACCTCCCGCAAGGCGGTCGACGAGACGCTGATGCGCTGCCTGGACGTGGTGATGGCGTTGCCGGGCATCGCGCTCGCCGCCGTGCTGGTGGCCGTGTTCGGCGGCGGCATCGGCGTACTGATCTGCGCCATCGCCTTCCTCTTCACCCCGCCCGTGGCCCGGGTCGTACGGGCCAACGTGCTGGACCAGTACGGCGAGGACTACGTCACCGCCGAGCGGGTCATCGGCGCCCGCACCCCGCACATCGTGCTGCGGCACGTGGCCGTCAACTGCGCCGCGCCCGTGCTGGTGTTCTGCACGGTCCAGGTCGCCGAGGCCATCGTGTTCGAGGCCTCGCTGTCCTTCATCGGTGCGGGCGTCCGGCCCCCGGACCCGTCCTGGGGCAGTGTCATCGCCGACGGCAAGAACATGGTGCTGACCGGCGGCTGGTGGGCGACCGTGTTCCCCGGGCTGCTGATCCTGCTCACCGTGCTGGCGCTGAACATCCTCTCCGAGGGCGTCTCGGACGCGTGGGCGGCGCCCGCGCCCCGCGAGGTTCCGGCGCCGGCGGACCGGCTGGAGACCCCGGAACCCGGCACCGGCGAGGTGCTGCCGCTGCCCGGTCTCGCCGAGGCCGCCCGGCGGCTGCGCTCCCGGGCCCGGCCGCTGCCGGATCACAGCGGGCAGCCGGTGCTCGCCGTGGAGCACCTCGCCATCGGCTTCCCGGACCGGCACCGGGGCGTGGACATCGTGGCCGGGGTCAGCTTCGAGGTGTATCCCGGTGAAGTCCTCGGACTGGTGGGCGAGTCGGGCTGCGGGAAGTCGCTGACCGCGCTGACCGTCATGGGGCTCCAGCCGAAGGGCGCCCGGGTCGGCGGCCAGGTGCGGTTCCGGCAGCGGGACCTGCTGGCCGAGCCGACGCGGGTGCGGCGGCGGCTGCTCGGCCATGAGATGGCCATGGTCTACCAGGACGCCCTGTCCTCCCTGAACCCGGCCATGACCATCCGGGCCCAGCTGGGGCAGCTCGTCCGGCGCGGGGGCAGGCGCGGTCCGCGCGAGCTGATGGAGCTGGTCGGCCTGGACCCCGACCGCACCCTGCGCAGCTATCCGCACGAGCTGTCCGGCGGGCAGCGCCAGCGCGTGCTCATCGCCATGGCCCTCTCCCGCGACCCGAAGCTGATCGTCGCCGACGAGCCGACCACCGCCCTGGACGTCACCGTGCAGGCCCAGGTCATGGAGCTGCTGCTCCGGCTGCGGGCGGAGCTGGGCTTCGCGCTGATCCTGGTCTCGCACGATCTCGCGCTGATCGCCGACATCACCGACCGGGTCGTGGTGATGTACGGCGGGCAGATCGTGGAGACCGGGGTGACCGCCGACCTGGTGGCGGCACCGGCCCACCACTACACGCGCGGGCTGCTCGGCAGCGTGCTCTCGCTGGAGTCGGCCGAGGAACGCATGACCCAGATCAAGGGGGTCGTACCGGCCCCGGCCGACTTCCCGGCGGGCTGCCGGTTCGCCGACCGCTGCCCGCTCGCCACCGAGGTGTGCCACACCACCGCCCCGGTCCTCGCGGGCACCCCCACCCACACGGCCGCCTGCCACCACCCGGCGGTGGAGCTGACATCGGCGGAGAGCGAGGAGGCCTTGCAGTGACCGCTGTCGTGGAGGTGCGGGACGCGCATGTCGTCCACAAGGCGCGCAGCGGCGGCCTGTTCCGGCGGGACCGGGTGTACGCCCTGACCGGCGCCGGTCTCTCCGTGGCACCCGGTGAGACGGTCGGCGTGGTCGGCGAGTCGGGGTGCGGGAAGTCGACGCTGGCGAAGGTGCTGGTGGGCATCCAGCGGCCGGTGTCCGGGACGGTGACGTTCCGGGGCCGGGACCTGTGGACGATGCCGGCCGCCGAGCGCCGGACCACGGTCGGCGCGGGCACCGGCATGATCTTCCAGGACCCGTCGACCGCGCTGAACCGCCGGCTGACGGTCCGCCGTGTCCTGCGCGACCCGCTGGACGTCCACCAGCGCGGCACGCGGGCCGAACGGGAGGAGCGGGTGCGGGAGTTGATGGCCCTGGTCGGCCTGCCTCAGTCGCTCGCCGACGCCCTGCCCGGACAGCTCTCCGGCGGGCAGCGGCAGCGCGTCGCGATCGCCCGCGCGCTCGCCCTGGACCCGGCCCTGGTCGTCGCCGACGAACCGACCAGCGCCCTGGACGTCTCGGTCCGCGCGCAGATCCTGAACCTGCTGCTGGACCTGAAGGAACGCCTCGGTCTCGCCCTGGTGTTCGTCTCGCACGACATCCAGACGGTACGGCGGATGAGCGACCGGGTGATCACCATGTACCTCGGCCGGATCGTGGAGGAGACCCCGGCCGGCCGGGTCACCGACGCGGCCCGGCACCCGTACACCCGCGCCCTGTTCTCGGCCACGCCCGGCCTGCTGGAGCCCATCGACCCGATCCCGCTGACCGGGCCGGTGCCCTCGGCGACCCGCCCGCCGAGCGGCTGCCCGTTCCGCACCCGCTGCTGGAAGGCCGACGAGGTCTGCGCCGAGTCGATGCCGGACTTCTCGGCCGCGTCACGGCCCGGACACCGCTACCGGTGCCACCATCCTGTTCAGGAGGACCAGCCGACCCGAGACCTAGCGCGCCAGGAGCCGTGAATGACCCTTCCCACCCCGCTCACCGGTGTCGTCCCGCCCGTCTGCACGCCCCTGACGCCGGAATGCGAGGTGGACGTGCCCTCGCTGCTGCGCCTGGTGGACTTCCTGGTGGAGGCCGGGGTGCACGGGCTGTTCCTGCTGGGCTCGACGTCGGAGGCGGCCTTCCTGACGGACGCGCAGCGCGAGCGGGTGGTGGCGGCCGTGACCGCGCATGTGGGCGGTCAGCTGCCCGTCCTCGCCGGGGCCATCGACATGACCACCCCGCGCGTCCTGGACCATGTCGCGGCGGTCACCTCGGCCGGCGCGCGGGCCGTCGTCGTCACCGCGCCCTTCTACGCCCGCACCCACCCGTCGGAGATCGTCCACCACTACCGCCGGATCGCCGCCGCCAGCCCGGTCCCGGTGATCGCCTACGACATCCCCGTCGCCGTGCACACCAAGCTCCCCGCCGACGTGGTGCTGGGGCTCGCGGGGGACGGCGTACTGGCCGGGCTCAAGGACTCCAGCGGGGATCTGGCGGCCTTCCGGGAGGTGGTCACGGGTGCCCGCGCCCTGCCCGGGTTCAGCGTGCTGACCGGCTCGGAGCTGATCACCGACGCGGCGCTGGCGCTGGGCGCCGACGGGGCCGTGCCGGGCCTGGCCAACGTCGACCCGCACGGCTACGTGCGCCTCTACCGCCAGTGCCGGGCGGGCGACGGGGAGGGGGCGCGGGTCGAACAGGAGCGGCTGTGCGCGCTGTTCGGGATCACCGGCGTCGGGGACCCCGCGCGGATGGGCGGCAGCTCGGCGGCGCTGGGCGCGTTCAAGGCGGCGCTGCATCTGCGCGGGATCATCGACTGCCCGGTGACCGCCGAGCCGCAGGTCCCGCTGTCCGGAGCGGAGGTCGAACAGATCGGCAAGCTGCTGGCGGCGGCGGGCCTGCTCGGCCTCGACGGCTAGGCGGTTCCGTGGGTCTCGCCATCCTGCTCGGCCGCGCACCCGCCGGCCCCGGCGACAGCCTGGCCGGGGTCCTCGTCACCGACCGGCCCGCGTCCGTCAGGACAGGCGGATTCTGCGGAACTCCAGGGACTCGTACGGGCTCCGGTCGCCGGTCTCGTAGAGGACGCCGATCGTGTCGGGGGCGAGCTGGACCAGGTCGGAGTAGGCGGCCCGGCGGTCCGAGAGGGTGAGCAGCCTGCGGAAGGCGCGGCCGGCGTCCGTGCTCGCCCAGAGGGCCAGGGCGCGGCGGGCGGTCGGCACGGAGGGCGCGGAGAACAGCAGGGGCGCGCCGGGGCCGCGCGGCTGGAGCACGCTGCCCTGGACCACCGGGACGGCGTTCAGGGCGGGCTGGACGGTGTAGGGGCGGTCCAGGGTGCGGCCGCCGTCGCCGGAGTAGGTGTCGAGGCGGTTGCCGGGGGCGGTGCCGTTCTGGTCGCGGGAGCTGAAGTAGACGCGGCCGTCGGGGAGTTGCGCGGCGCTGGTCTCGTTGGCGTTGGTCACGCCGTCGTAGCCCGCGTCCACGAACCCCAGGTGCCAGGTGTGGCCGAAGTCGTCGCTGTGGAGGGCGTGTCCGCCGTAGTACTTGGCCTCCCGGCCGGTGTCCCGGGAGCCGGCGGGCGGAGCCGCGGAGTGGTTGGCGGGGATCAGCAGGCGGCCGGCATGGGGGCCGTGGGTGAGGGCGACGGCGTGGCCGGGGCCGGTGGCGTACCAGCGCCAGCCGGGCCGGGTCACCTGGGCGGTGATGTCCCGGGGGGCGGTGAAGCGGCGGCCGTCGTCCCAGCCGAGCTGCACGAAGACCCGGCGGCCCTGTGCCGGGGTGACCTCGCCGCGCATGATCTGCGCCTCCGTCACCCTCCCGCTGTTGGCGCAGGTGACGAGGACGATCGCGCCGGTGCGCGGGTCGACCACGGGCGCCGGGTTGCCCCGGGTGTGCCCCCGCCCGGCGGCCACCACGGTCAGCGGGCCCCAGGTGCAGCCGCCGTCGGTGGAGCGGCGCAGGACGACGTCGATGTCCCCGGTGTCTCCCGCGCCGTCGCGCCGGCCCTCGGCGAAGGCCAGGACGGTGCCGTGCCGGGTTTGCACCACGGCCGGGACGCGGTAGACGGCGTACCCGCCCTGCCCGGAGACGTACGGCACGGAGGAGCCGCAGCCGGCGGGTGCCGCGTGGGCGGGCAGGCCGGCGGTGAGCGAGGTGAGGAGCGCCAGGACGGTGATGAGGGAGCGGCTGCGCGGGGTCACGCCCTGATGCTCCCCGCGAACACCGGGGCGGTCTTACTCCGTCCGGGTGGTCAGGACGGGGTCCGGGCGGCGGCCAGCAGGCGGGTGACGTCGTCGGAGCAGATGGTGAGGGCCGCGCCGACGGTGGCGAGGGCGTCGCGTTCGGCGGGGGTGTAGGGGCCGTCGGCGAGGGCGATGCGGGCGGCCTGGAGGAGCAGGGCCTCGCGTCCGGCCGGGGCCAGGTGCGGGGCGAGCGGGTCCAGGGCCTCGTGCAGCTCTATGGTCAGCCCGGCCCCGCACGGCTGCTCGAAGTACCGGCCGGTGTCGGCGGCGAGGGCGTCGACCAGGGCGGCCAGCTGGTCCTCGGTGCACTCGGCGAAGCCGGCCGCGCGGACCGTGGCGGCGGCCGTCTCCAGGGCCGTACGGGAACAGGTGCCGCCCGCGGCGAGAACGGCGAGGGCGACGGTGTGCACCGCGTCGCGGAGCATCGCGGAGAAGCGGCGGGTGGTGGGGTGGTCCAGCACCTCGGTGCCGAAGTGCTGCTCGCAGGCCGCGCACTCCACCACCGGTCCGGCCGTCCCGCGCGGCAGCACGGGCACGCCGAGGAGGGTGAGCCGGCGTCGTCCGGTGAGCCGCTGGTAGTTGCGGTCGCCGCCGCAGCCGGGGCAGAAGAACTCGCCGTCTCCCACGGGTGTCCACGCGGTGCGGGTGCCCAGGATGCGCACAGCCCTGGTGGCACGGCCGTCTCGTCCCCGTACTGGCAGCACGTCGCACCTCCGTAACCGCACGGCAACATCGCCGTGCTGGCGTGATGTTAGCCACATCACCGAGGTGGAGTCAGTACCCCGTAAGAGACCTTTCTGTGACCTGTGCTGCCCATTGGCCGGAAAACGACGGGTGGGCCCGCGCCCCGAAGGGGTGCGGGCCCACCCGCCCCCGGCGGGTCGTCCGGTCAGCGGGTCGCGCGGTTGACCGCGGAGACGACCGCCTTCAGCGACGCACGCGTCGTGTTCGCGTCGATGCCGATGCCCCACAGGACCTTGTCGTCGATCGCGCACTCGATGTAGGAGGCGGCCTGCGCGGAAGCGCCCTCGCTCATCGTGTGCTCCTGGTAGTCCAGCAGGCGTACGTCGATGCCGATGGACTGGAGGGCGTCGAAGAAGGCCGAGATCGGACCGTTGCCGGAGCCGGTCAGGACCCGGTCCTCGCCGTCGACGGTGGCCTCGACGGTGAGGGTGTCAACGCCGTCGGTGTCGGTGGTCGACTGGCCGGTCCTGACCTGGATGCGGCCCCACGGGTTCTCGGGGTTCGGCAGGTACTCGTCCTGGAAGACCGCCCAGATCTCCTTCGGCGTGATCTCGCCGCCCTCGGCGTCGGTCTTCGCCTGGATGATCTTCGAGAACTCGATCTGCATGCGGCGCGGCAGGTCGAGCTTGTGGTCGTTCTTCAGGACGTACGAGATACCGCCCTTGCCGGACTGCGAGTTGACGCGGATGACGGCCTCGTAGGAGCGGCCGACGTCCTTCGGGTCGATCGGCAGGTACGGCACCGCCCACTCGATGTCGTCGACGGTGACCCCGCGAGCCGCCGCGTCGGCCTCCATGGCGTCGAAGCCCTTCTTGATGGCGTCCTGGTGGGAGCCGGAGAAGGACGTGTAGACCAGGTCGCCCACGTAGGGGTGGCGCGGGTGGACCTCCATCTGGTTGCAGTACTCCCACGTACGACGGATCTCGTCGATGTCGGAGAAGTCGATCTGCGGGTCGACGCCCTGCGAGAACAGGTTCATGCCCAGGGTGACCAGGTCGACGTTGCCGGTGCGCTCGCCCTGCCCGAACAGGCAGCCCTCGACGCGGTCGGCGCCGGCCATCAGCGCCAGCTCGGCGGCGGCCACGGCCGTACCGCGGTCGTTGTGCGGGTGGACGGACAGGCAGACGTACTCGCGGCGGGTCAGGTTGCGGTGCATCCACTCGAAGCGGTCCGCGTGCGTGGACGGCGTCGAACGCTCCACGGTGGCGGGCAGGTTGAGGATGATCTCGCGGTCCGGGCCGGGCTGCCAGACGTCCATGACCGCCTCGCAGACCTCCAGCGCGAAGTCCAGTTCGGTGTCGGTGAAGATCTCCGGCGAGTACTGGTAGCCGAACTCCGTCTCCGGGCCCAGCAGCTTCTCGGCGTACTCCATCACCAGGCGGGTGCCGTCGACGGCGATCTGCTTGATGTCGTCCTTGGAGCCGCGGAAGACGACCCGGCGGAAGACCGGGGCGGTGGCGTTGTACAGGTGGACGGTGGCGCGCCTGGCGCCCTTCAGGGACTCCACGGTCCGCTCGATCAGGTCCTCGCGGGCCTGGGTGAGGACGGAGATCGTCACGTCCTCGGGGATCGCGCCCTCTTCCTCGATGATGGAGCGCACGAAGTCGAAGTCGGTCTGGCCGGAGGCGGGGAAGCCGACCTCGATCTCCTTGTAGCCCATCTTCACCAGCTGGTCGAACATGCGCCGCTTGCGCTCGGGCGTCATCGGGTCGATCAGGGCCTGGTTGCCGTCGCGCAGGTCGGTGGAGAGCCAGCGGGGGGCGACGGTGACGCGCTGGTCCGGCCAGGTGCGGTCCGGGATGTCGACCTGCTCGTAACGGCCGTACTTGTGGATCGGCATGGGGCTGGGCTGCTGGCGGTTGGCCATGATGGCGTGGGCTCCTCAGGATGTCCGGATATCCGAGTGGACGGCCGACGACGCAACGCCAAGCTCCGCGGGGAGGGAGTCGGCCTCGACTACAGGCCCTCGCCGCGGCAGCTAAGAAGAAGCAGCCAGAAACGCATGATGTTCCGCAGCCTAGCCGAGCCGTTCGGGGCGCGCGGGCCTGTCCCAGTATGCGGGACCGCACGGCAAAAGGGGACAAAAAGTGCGCCGGACCACATCGCCGTACCACAGCGTCACGGAGTGTCGCGCTTCCTGTCCTGGTATTTCACCAATCATGGTGGCAGCTAGTGACATCCACGTCACAGAGTGCGATGGTGCGGGACATGACGACCAACGGGGGCTTCGAGCCCGTCTTCTGCACGATCGTGCCGCCGCACGTCCTCGACAAGCTCGCCCGCAACGAGGACCCCGCGCTCTCCGGCCCGGCCCGCCGGTCCCTGGAGCACGACGCCCTCCAGCGCACCAAGCGCCGCCTGACCACGGTGATCGGTGCGCCCTCCGCCGCCCCGCCCGCCGGTGCCGCCGCCGACCAGCCGCACCGGACGATCTACGACGCCGAGCACACCCAGGACCTGCCCGGCACCAAGGTCCGCGAGGAGGGCTCCGAGCCCGGCTCCGACGCCACGGTCAACCGCGCCTACGCGGGCCTCGGCGCCACCTTCGACCTGTACCTGAAGGCGTACGGCCGGCACTCCATCGATGACAACGGGATGCCGCTCGACGCCACCGTGCACTTCGGCGAGAACTACGACAACGCCTTCTGGAACGGCGAGCAGATGGTGTTCGGCGACGGCGACAACGAGATCTTCCTCGACTTCACCATCCCGGTCGACGTCATCGGGCACGAGCTGACCCACGGCGTCACCCAGCACACCGCGAACCTGGAGTACTACGGCCAGTCCGGCGCCCTCAACGAGTCGGTGTCGGACGTCTTCGGCTCGCTGATCAAGCAGTACACCCTCGGCCAGACCGCCGCCGAGGCCGACTGGCTGATCGGCGCCGGGCTCCTCGCGCCGCGCGTCACCGGCACGGCCCTGCGCTCGATGAAGGCCCCGGGCACGGCGTACGACGACGACGTCCTCGGCAAGGACCCGCAGCCGGCGAAGATGGAGGACTACGTCCGCACCGGCCGCGACAACGGCGGCGTGCACATCAACTCCGGCATCCCCAACCACGCCTTCTACCTGGCCGCCACCGCCCTCGGCGGCTACGCCTGGGAGAAGGCCGGGCAGATCTGGTACGACGTGCTGACCGGCGGCGAGCTGAAGGAGGACGCCCTCTTCGCCGACTTCGCCACGCTGACGGTGAAGGCGGCCCGGGAGCGGTACGGCGCCGGGAACGAACTCCAGGCCGTGCAGAAGGCGTGGGAACAGGTCGGGGTGCGGACGCTGTAGTTCCGTACTACACAGAGATTCATGCGTATTCGAGTGCGGCGCACGGGCGGTTTCGCGGGCATCGAGCGCCGGGCCGAGGTGGACACCTCGGGCCGGCCCGACGCCCATGAGTGGCAGTCCCTGGCCGAACGCGCCCTCGCGTCCGGCCGGGACACACCCGCCCCCGGCGTCCCGGACGGCTTCAGCTACGAGATCACGGTGGACGGCCGCACGGTGTACGCGGCCGACCCCCGACTGACCGAGCCTCAGCGGGAGTTGATCTCACGCGTCCTGAAGGAAGGGGCCTAGGAAGTGGCTCCCGACTCCGGCCGGGCACCCGGCACCGTCCCCTGACGGGCGGCCTCCCACTCCTCCCGGAGCATCCCGAACTCCACGGTGTCGTACCACCGCTCCCCCACCCGCACGGCCGCCCGCCGGCGTCCCTCCTCGACGAACCCGAGCCGGCGGAAGGTCCGCACGGCACGCTCGTTGCCGCTCCAGGTGTCCAGCTCGACCCGCCGCAGTCCGCAGGCCCCGAACAGATGCCCCAGCAGCAGCCGCAGCGCCTCCGAGCCGTAGCCCCCGCCCCAGCGGTCCCGCTCGCCGATGGTGATCCCGACGGTGGCCCGGCCCGCGAACGGATCGAGGTCGCGGTAGTCGGCCATGCCGATCGGGCGCCCGCCGTCCAGCTCCTCGACGGTGAAGGAGGCCCCGTCGCGGGGGTCCTCGCCGAGCCGGGCCTCGTGGAAGCGCCGGACGGCCTCCCGGGCGACCGGGCCGAAGTGCGGGTGGCCTCCGGTGGCCCAGTACGCCACTTCCGGATCGTTGCGCCAGCGCACCTGTGTGTCCAGGTCGTCGGCGCGCAGGGCGCGGAGCCGTACGAGCTTGCCGTTGATCATCCGGTCATCCTAGGCAGGGTTCATGACTGCCTTTCCCGCGCAGGCGTTGACTTCCGTTACCGGGGGTAAGGATGATCCCGGCCATGGCGACTGACGCAGGCAGTGCGATTCCCCGCTTCCCCGCCGGATTCCTGTGGGGCGTGTCGACCTCGGCGCATCAGATCGAGGGCGCGGCCGAGGAACGGGAGCCGTCGGTCTGGGACGTGTTCACGGCCGAGCCGGGGCGGGTGAAGGACGGCTCGACCGCGGCGGTGGCCTGCGACCACTACCACCGCTACCGGGAGGACGTGGCCCTCCTCGCCGGTCTCGGCGTGGACGCCTACCGCTTCTCGGTCTCCTGGCCGCGGGTGAACTCCCCCGGCGGACTCGACTTCTACGACCGCCTGGTGGACGAGCTGTGCGCGGCCGGCGTACGGCCCGTGCCCACCCTCTTCCACTGGGACCTGCCCGCCACGCTGGACTGGCTCGAACGGGACACGGCGGCCCGCTTCGCGGAGTACGTGTCCGCGGTCGCCGAGCGGCTCGGCGACCGGGTCACCCAGTGGATCACCCTCAACGAACCGGCGGAACACACCCTCCTGGGACACGCGATCGGCGCCCACGCCCCCGGCCGGCAGCTGCTCTTCGACGCCCTCCCGGTCGCCCACCACCAGCTCCTCGCCCACGGCCTCGCGGTACGGGCCCTGCGCGCGGCCGGCGCCACGGACATCGGCATCGCCAACTCCCACGGCCCGACCTGGCCCGCCTCACGGGAGCAGGCGGACCTGGAGGCGGCCGGCTTCTACGACGTCCTGCTCAACCGGCTGTTCGCCGAGCCGGTCATCCTGGGCGCGTACCCCGAGGGCATGGGCGCCCTGATGCCGGGGGACGTCGAGTCCGACCTGAAGGTGATCGCCGAGCCGGTCGACTGGTACGGCGTCAACTACTACGCCCCGACGCGGGTGGGCGCCCCGCAGGGCACCGACACCGAGTTCGGCGGACTGACGATGCCGGCCGGACTCCCCTTCTCCGTGCGGGAGATCGAGGGCCGGCCGGTGACCGACTTCGGCTGGCCGGTCGTACCGGAAGGGCTGACGGAACTGCTCACCGGGTTCCGTGAGCGGTACGGCGACCGGCTCCCGCCCGTCGTCGTCACCGAGAACGGCTGCTCCTACGAGGGCGTCGACGACCAGGACCGCATCGCCTACCTGGACGCCCACATCCGGGCCCTGCACCGGGCGATCGAGGCAGGGGTCGACGTGCGCGGCTACTTCGTGTGGTCCCTGATGGACAACTTCGAGTGGGCCGAGGGCCACGCCCGCCGGTTCGGCCTGGTGCACGTCGACTTCGAGACGCTGGAGCGCACGCCCAAGGCCTCCTACCACTGGTTCCGGGAGCTGCTGCGGGCGCAGGGCCTGCCCTCATAGGGCTCCGGCGTCCCGCGCGGCCCACAGGGTCGGGAAGTACGGCCGGTAGCCCAGTTCGCGGCGGATGCGGTCGGTGGAGGCGATGCCGTGCCAGGGATCGGGGTCGGGGCCGTCCGCCGGCGGTTCCGCGCCGAGGATCTGGTGGATCTCCAGCACGGTGACCGGGGCGTCGTCGGCGATGTTGTAGACGCGGCCGTCGGCGCCGGGGGCGTGCAGCAGGCGCAGCAGGCCCTGGGCGGTGTCGGCGACATGCACCAGGTGGTGCCGCTTGGTGGCCGGCTGGGTCGCGGTCCAGCGGGTGATGCCCGGCAGGTGCGGGTCGCCCTCGCCGTAGACGAAGCCGAGGCGGCCGATCCGGACGTCCAGCCCGTCCAGCGCCAGCAGCCCGCGCTCGGCCTCCAGCTTGGACTCCGGGTACGTCATCCACATCGGGCCGCCGGGCACGGTCGGGTCGTCCTCGACGTGCGGCCGGCCGCGCCCGGTGCCGTACACCAGGATGGTGCTGGCCTGCACGAACCGCCGTACCCCGAAGGCGACGGCCGCCCGGGCCAGCTCCAGCGCGGCGTCCCGGTTGACGGCCCGCATCTCCTCGTCGGTCACGCCCCGGAAGGAGGCCGCGATGTTGACGACGGCGTCCACTCCGGTGAGCGCCTTGCCGAGCACGTCGGTGTCGCGCAGGTCGCCGACGACGACCTCGGCGCCGCGCTCGGCGAGGGCGGCGGCACGGGTCTCGTCGCGGACGATCACCCGCACCCGCTCGCCGGGCCGGGCCTGGGCGAGCAGCCGGGGGACGAAACCGCGGCCCACCTGTCCGGTGGCACCGGTGACCAGGGTCAGCATGGTGGTGTTCCTCTCGATCGCATCTCGTTCGACGCACCCAGCCTGGGCGGCCGGCCGTGCCGCCGGGAGAGACCTCCTGATCGGGGGATCGACAGTCCCTGGATAAGCCGGCCGGGCTGCCGCAGCCTGGAGGGGTGAACCGAGCCGAACTCGCCGACTTCCTACGCCGTGGCCGCGCCCGTCTGGAACCGTCCGACGTGGGCCTGGCGCCCGGCGCCCGCCGCCGCACGCCCGGGCTGCGCCGGGAGGAGGTGGCGGCGCTGGCCGGGATGTCGGTCGACTACTACACGCGCCTGGAGCAGCGGCGGGGTCCGCGCCCGTCCCGGCAGATGCTCACGGCGCTGGCGCGGGCGCTGCGGCTGACGGACGACGAACGGGACCACCTGTTCCATCTGGTGGGCGAGGAGCCCCCGCGCCGGGACGCGGCCTCGGCCCACGTCCGGCCCGGCCTGCTGCTGGTCCTGGACCGGCTGTACGACTCACCGGCGCAGGTGGTCACGGACTTCGGGGCGGTGCTGGCGCAGAACGCGCTGGCCAAGGCGCTGGTCGGGGACGCGCTCGCCCGCCCGCCGCGCGAGCGGAACCTCACCCGCCGGTTCTTCCTCGATCCCACGGCTCGCAGGCTCTTCCCGCCGGAGGACCTTCCGGCCCACGCCCGGGACCATGTGGCCAACCTCCGCGCGGTGGCCGCCGCCCGCCCCGACGACCCGGAACCGGCGGCCCTGGTGGCCGAACTCCTCGCGGAGAGCGAGGAGTTCGCCCGGCTCTGGGAGGAACACGAGGTCTCCCTGCGCCGCCCGCGCACGAAGCGCTTCCTGCACCCGGTGGTGGGCCTGCTGGAACTGGACTGCGAGGTCCTGCTGAGCCACCACAGCCACCATCACCTCATCATCCACACGGCCCGCCCCGGCACCGAGTCGCACGAGAGGCTCCAGTTGCTGCGGGTGGTGGGGACGCAGGACATGACCCCCACGGGAGCCGTCGGTTAGAAGCCCAGCTTGCGGAGCTGCTTGGGGTCCCGCTGCCAGTCCTTGGCCACCTTCACGTGCAGGTCCAGGAAGACCGGCGTCCCCAGCAGCGCCTCGATGTGCTTGCGGGACTTGATGCCGACCTCCTTCAGCCGCTTGCCCTTGGGGCCGATGATGATGCCCTTCTGGCTGGGACGCTCGATGTAGACGTTGGCGTGGATGTCGAGGAGGGGCTTGTCGGCGGGGCGGTCCTCACGGGGAAGCATCTCCTCCACGACCACCGCGATCGAGTGCGGCAGCTCGTCGCGGACGCCTTCCAGGGCCGCCTCGCGGATCAGCTCGGCGATCATGACCTGCTCGGGCTCGTCGGTGAGGTCGCCCTCGGGATAGAGCGCCGGCCCCTCCGGGAGCAGCGGGACGAGCAGGTCGGCCAGCAGGTCGACCTGCTTGTTCGCGGTCGCCGACACCGGGACGATCTGCGCCCACTCGATGCCCAGCTCCTTGCCCAGCTGGTCGATGGCGATCAGTTGCTCGGCGAGGACCTTGGAGTCGACAAGGTCGGTCTTGGTGACGATGGCGACCTTCGGGGTCTTGCGGATCCCCGCCAGCTCCTTGGCGATGAAGCGGTCGCCGGGCCCGATCTTCTCGTTCGCCGGGAGGCAGAAGCCGATCACGTCGACCTCGGCCCACGTCGTGCGGACGACGTCGTTCAGCCGCTCCCCCAGCAGCGTGCGCGGCTTGTGCAGCCCCGGTGTGTCGACCAGGATCAGCTGGGCGTCCTCCCGGTGCACGATCCCGCGCACGGTGTGCCGCGTGGTCTGCGGCTGGTTCGCGGTGATCGCCACCTTCTGCCCGACCAGAGCGTTCGTGAGGGTGGACTTGCCCGCGTTGGGGCGGCCCACGAAGCAGGCGAAGCCGGCGCGGTGGACGGTCTCGGCCGGCTGCTCGGAAGTCTGGCTGCGAACGCTCATGCCGCCCATTCTCCCTGATCCACAGAGCGCCGCCGCACCACGGCCTCCGGGCACCCCCGACCGTGAGCTTCCGGAAACCCGCGCGCAACGAAACGTCACGGAAACACACCCGTACGCGACCGGAAACGCACACCGGTGACCCTCTGACGCAGCCCCCACCCGTTGGAGACGCCCGTGACCCTCGCCGCAGCCCATGTGAACACCGGCGACACCGCCTGGCTGCTCGCCGCGACCGCCCTCGTCCTGCTGATGACCCCCGGCCTGGCCCTGTTCTACGGCGGCATGGTCCGCACGAAGAGCGTCCTCAACATGCTGATGATGAGCTTCGTGTCGATCGCCCTGGTCACGGTGGTCTGGCTGGCGGCCGGCTACTCCCTGGCCTTCGGGGACGACATCGGCGGCGGGCTGATCGGCGGCCTCCATCAGGCCGGGATGCGCGGGCTCGGCCCGGACAGCGTGCACGGCACGGTCCCGGCCGTCCTGTTCGCCACCTTCCAGCTGACCTTCGCGATCGTCACGGCCGCCCTGATCAGCGGCGCGGTCGCCGACCGCACGAAGTTCTCGGCGTGGCTGGTCTTCGTACCGCTCTGGACGCTCCTCGTATACGTTCCGGTGACGCACTGGGTGTGGGGCCCCGGCGGCTGGATCCTCGACAAGCTGGGCGCGCTGGACTTCGCCGGTGGTCTGCCCGTCGAGATCACCTCCGGCGCCTCCGGACTGGCCCTGTGCCTGGTCCTCGGCCCCCGTCTGGGCTTCAAGAAGGACGCCATGCGCCCGCACAACCTGCCCATGGTGGTCCTCGGCGCCGGTCTGCTCTGGTTCGGCTGGTTCGGCTTCAACGCCGGCTCCGCGCTCGGGGCGAACGGCCTGGCCGCCGCCGCGTTCCTCAACACGCTCGCCGCCGGCTGCACCGGCCTGCTCGGCTGGCTCGTCGTCGAGCAGCGGCGCGACGGCCACCCGACCACCCTGGGCGCCGCCTCCGGCGCGGTGGCCGGCCTGGTCGCCATCACCCCGTCCTGCGGCACGGTCTCCCTGCTCGGCGCGCTGGTCGTGGGCCTCGCCGCCGGCGTCGTCTGCTCCTACGCGGTGAGCTGGAAGTTCAAGCTGAACTACGACGACTCCCTGGACGTCGTCGGCGTCCATCTGGTCGGTGGCGTCATCGGCACCCTGCTGATCGGCCTGTTCGCCGAGAAGGCGATGACCGGCGGGGTGGAGGGCCTGTTCTACGGCGGCGGGCTCGCCCCGCTCGGCAAGCAGCTGCTCGCCGTGGTCGTCGTCGCGGTGTACGCCTTCTCGGTGACGTACGGCCTCGGCAAGCTGCTCGACAAGGCGCTGGGCTTCCGGGCGAGCGAGGAGCAGGAGCACACCGGCCTCGACCTTACGGTGCACGCCGAGACCGCATACGATCACGGCGTCCTGGGCCACGGCGCCCCGGTCAGCTCGTCCGTCCTCTCCCCCTCCGCCCAGAAGGTCAACACTTAAGGCATGAAGCTCATCACCGCGATCGTCAAGCCGTACCGTCTGGACGAGGTCAAGACCGCTCTCCAGGAGCTGGGGGTGCACGGGCTGACCGTGACCGAGGCCAGCGGCTACGGCCGGCAGCGCGGCCACACCGAGGTGTACCGGGGGGCCGAGTACCGCGTCGACCTGGTGCCGAAGGTGCGCATCGAGGTCGTGGTGGAGGACGCGGCGGCGGACGACGTGATCGACGCGATCGTCAGGGCCGCGCAGACGGGGAAGATCGGGGACGGGAAGGTGTGGGCCGTTCCCGTGGAGACGGTCGTCCGGGTGCGGACCGGCGAGCGCGGGCCCGACGCGCTCTGACCAGCAGCGCCCCGGTCAGCACACCGGCGGCGAACACCAGCGCCACCAGCAGCCAGGGCAGCGCGAGGAAGGCGGCGCTCGCCGACTCCCGGGTGTCCTGGGCGCTCGCGGTGAGCGTGACGTCACCCCGGTCGAACTGGGGCGCCCCGCGCCAGGTCTCGGTGAGCCGCACCCGCTGCCCCGGCAACAGCTCGGCGGGCACCCGGGTCAGCCGCCGGTCGAGCAGCGTACGGCCGAACAGCCCGCGCGCCGTCAGCTCCACCTCGGGGCTGAGGGTGACGTTCCCGGTGTTGCGCAGGGTGTAGGAGATGGTCGCCGTGCTGTCGCCGATGCCCGGGACCAGCGGCTGGTGGTGGCTGATGCGCACCTGCTCGACGGAGAGCGCGGACAGCGCGGGGCCGCCGACCCTGAGGTAGACGCGGGCGCCGACGGCCCGCCGCACCCCGAGCGCGAGCTTTCCGCTGCCGGGGTCGACGCGTTCGTCCAGGGCGACGATGGCACCCGGATGGTCACCGGGCTCGGCCCCGTCCGGGACGCGCAGGGTGAAGGGCACGGTGACGGTCCTGTGCGCGGGCACGGTGATCCGGGACTTCGCGGGCCTGGCCCAGGCGCCCACCCCGCGCATTCGCTCCTCCAGCGTCCGCACCGCGAACCCGCCGTCCCGGGCCGTGTTGTAGGCGTCGGCCGCGTACAGGCGGAAGGTGAGCGGCCGGCCGGTCCTGTTCCGGACGGCGACCTTGTCGGTGAGGGTCTGGCCGGGCTCGGCGGACAGGGTGAAGTAGGGCCGCGCGGCGATCTTCGAGGCGACCGGGTGGACGGACCAGCTGCCGTTGTCGGCGGCGCGGGCGGGCGCGGCCTGCCACGCCAGCAGAAGGCCCAGGAGGAGGACGTACAGCTTGCGCATGGGTGCGGAGCCCCACGGACGGGAGACAGGGGAACGGGCGGGTGCGGACGCCCGCACGCTCACGTGAGCGTCAGCGTGAGCACGCCGGAGTACGCGCCGGGAGGCGTGAACGCCGGTACGTCCAGGGACAGCCCGGCGTCGACGGTGAACTCACCGCCGGTGAGCGTGCCGTCGGGGGTCGACGCGAGGGTCGCCCCGGCGCTGCCCACGGTGCCCGCCGAACCGGCCTTGCAGGTGCTGGGGCTGCCCGCCCTGGTCGCGCAGGCAGGGGTCCAGCTCAGCTTCCCGGCGTCGATCCTGGCGCCGGGACCGGTGAAGTCGGTGACCTTGCCGGTCAGGGACCAGCCCGCGGGGCCGCCGCGGAAGTCCTTGACGGTCACCGTGTTCAGGCGGCCGGTCGAGGCCCCGCCCTGGCCGAAGTCGACCGCCGACAGGGCGACGGAGTCCCCGGCCTGGGACATGGACAGGGTGCCCGCCTTGACGGTGGTGGTCAGCTTCTGGCTGCCGGCCGGGACGGGCGTGGTGTCGACGACGACGTAGGCCGCGGGCCCGGCGCCCTTGTCCGCGTTCCAGGAGCCGCCCTCGTAGGCCACGATCCCGGTCGTCGCCTTGTCCTTGACGACGAGGGAGCCGCTGAAGGAGCCCTGGGCGTTCGCGGTCACGGTCGCGGTGTCCGCGGTCTGCGTGTCACCGGCCCGCCCGGCCAGGGTGACGGTGGCGCCCGGCGTGAAGTCCGTCCCGCTGACCGTGACACCGGCCCCGGGGTCACCGGAGGCGGAACTCAGCGAGATGGCCCGGGTGTTGGTGGGCGTGCCGTCGGTCGCGGTGACGGTCTGCGACACCGGGGCGGGCGGGGTGATGACCGTGCAGGGGGTGTCCAGCTCCAGGATGTAGCTGGTGTGGATGGTGTAGTCGCCGGGCGAGAGGGTGATCTGCCCGGCCTTGGTGACGGTGAACGTGCCGGTCATGGAGAAGGACGGGAAGGCGGCCTTCCCCGGCACCGGCGGGTTCTTCTTCGGCCCGGCGACGGTGATGTCACCGCTCTGGGCGCCGCCGAGCGTCACCTTCCCGGTCGGGGTCATGATGTCGGCCGGCAGGGCCAGGTCGGTGGGGTTGCCGGCGGCGGCCGTGACCACGGTGTAGGTCACGGTGACCGTGTCGCCGACCTTGGGACTGGTCTTGTCCACCGAGACGTTCGCGGTGGTGTTGCCGTCGATCGGCGGGATGCCGGCGATGTCCGGCGGGATGCAGTGCGTGGCGAAGTCCACGTTCGCGCCGGCGGCACCGGCCGGACAGGCCAGCGCGCCGCCCGCGGTGACCGCGAGGGCGGTCACCCCGAGCAGTGACGCCCAGCGCCACCGTCGGGCTCTTCGGGGTGTCGGACCCATGGGCCCCCTCCTGAGGGTTGCGGGCGCAGCGGCTCGTCTGCGCCGACAGGGGGCATTGATGTGGAGCGGGGGTGAGAAGTCAATGGAGATGCCGCAGAAATCTGACGGATCATCAGCTTCTGCGGCATCCGGAATCAATTGCTCAGTTCAGTCAGTCGAAGACGAACGGTCCGGGTGACTGCTTGGCCGAGGCCGTACAGGTCACGGTGATGCCGAAGATGACCATCTTCAGCGAGCCGCCGTACGCCTCCAGGCTGTCACCGGGGGCGACGGTGCCGCTGAGCGGGCCGACGGTGACCGCGGCGCCGCTCGCCATGGCCGGGTTCTTCGTCCCGCTGAAGACGGTGGTGCCGCCGCTCGCCCTGACCATGGTGAGCGTGGAGGCGATCGAGTCCTGGGCCACCGCGACCGGCGTCTTGATCGCGGTGGAGGTGAGGGTGAGGGTGGCCGAGCCGCCGCTCTGGGTGGCGGTGAGCGTGGCCGCGCCACCGCCGAAGATGCCGCAGTTCGCGGTGATGGTCGCCGACTGGGGGGTGACGGCGGCCGCGGTGGGCGCGAAGGCGAGTCCGGTGACCGCGAGGGCCCCGGCCACCAGTGCCGCACCCGTTGCCGTGCGCTTGCCTCTCATGGGGATCCGCTTCCCTTTCATGGTGGGGAGTGCCGTGGGGGACGGCCGACGGACGAGAGGCCTGCGCAGGCGGGTGCGGGCACGCTGCACGGGGTGCGGATCTGACGGTCCGTCGGACCGTACGGGCCCATTGACCCGCGCCGGGAGGCCCGCAACAAGGTTGAATTCCAGCCGACCTGCTGTTCGGTTCGGTCAGCCGGCGGAAACGGTGACCCGCACGGTGCCGTCGGGCGAGGCCAGAAGCACGGGCGTCCCGGCACCACCGAGGTCGGCCACAGCGGCCAGGTCCTCCGCCGGCAGGGCCTCCGCGTCGCTCACCACAGCCGCCGCCTCCAACGACCGCGCCCCCGAAGCCACGGCCATGGCGACCGCCGTACGCAACGCGCTCAGCTTCAGCGAAGCCAGCTCCACCGACCCGGCGACATACGTACGCCCGGTCTCGTCCCGCACGGCCGCGCCCTCCGGCACACTATTGCGGGCCCGCGCGGAACGGGCCAGGGTGACGATCTTGCGGTCCTCGGGATCAAGCGCGTTGCTCTCGGTCATGCCCCGAGCATACGAAGCCCCGGCGGGCCCACCCGGCACGGGTGCGCTCACGGACGGTCGAGCCGCAGCCGCTCGGCCCGTGGCAGACCGGCGACCACCAGGTCGTACGAGTCCTCGATCAGCTCCCGGACGAGCCGGTCCGGCAGCCCCCCGTCGACCGTCACGGTGTTCCAGTGCCGCTTGTTCATGTGCCACCCGGGGACGATCAGCCCCTCGTGCTCGCCACGCAGCCGGAGCGCGTCCTCCGGGTCGCACTTGAGGTTGACCGTCAGGGGCCGCGCGTCCAGGTGCGTCAGGGCGAACATCTTGCCCAGCACCTTGAAGACCGAGATCTCCGGGCTGAACGGGAAGTCCTCCACGGCCGCGTTGAAGGACAGGCAGAAGGCGCGCAGCTCCTGGGGCGTCACTCGGCCTTCTCCTCCTCGACGACGGACACGGGCACCGGCTCCACCAGCACCGTCACGATCTTGTTCCGGCGGCCGGCCGCGGCCTCCGCCGTCAGCCGCAGGCTGCGTCCGTCGGGCAGTTCGACCTCGGCGGAGGCCCCGGCGATGGGCACCCGGCCGAGCGCCTTGGCGAGCAGCCCGCCGACGGTCTCCACGTCCTCGTCGTCGTACTCCTCCAGGCCGTACAGCTCGCCCAGGTCGGTGATGTCCAGGCGGGCGGTGACCCGGAAGCGGTCGTCGCCGAGGTCCTCCACGGGCGGGAGTTCCCGGTCGTACTCGTCGGTGATCTCGCCGACGATCTCCTCCAGGATGTCCTCGATGGTGACGATCCCGGCGGTGCCGCCGTACTCGTCGATGACGACGGCGACGTGGTTGCGTTCCTTCTGCATCTCGCGCAGCAGGTCACCGGCGTTCTTGGTGTCGGGCACGAACACGGCCGGGCGCATCGCCGTGGACACCAGATCGCCCTCCGCCTCCCGGCTGATGTGCGTCTTGCGGACCAGGTCCTTCAGGTACACGATCCCGACGATGTCGTCCTCGCTCTCGCCGGTGACCGGGATGCGGGAGAACCCGGAGCGCAGGGCGAGGGTGAGGGCCTGCCGGATGGTCTTGAAGCGCTCGATGGTGACCAGGTCGGTCCGCGGGACCATGACCTCGCGCACCAGCGTGTCGCCCAGCTCGAAGACCGAGTGCACCATCCGGCGCTCGTCGTCCTCGATCAGCGACTCCTTCTCGGCGAGGTCGACCAGCGCGCGCAGCTCCGCCTCGGAGGCGAAGGGCCCGCGCCTGAAGCCCTTGCCGGGCGTGAGCGCGTTGCCGATGAGGATCAGCAGCGAGGGGATGGGGCCCATGATCCGGGCCAGCGGCAGCAGCACGTACGCCGCCGCGGTCGCGGTGTTGAGGGGGTGCTGGCGGCCGATCGTGCGCGGGGACACGCCCACGGCGACGTACGACACCAGGACCATGACCCCGATGGCGACCAGCAGGGCCTGCCAGGTGGCGGCGAAAGCCTGGAGGCAGGCGTACGTCACCAGGGCCGCGGCGGCCATCTCGCAGGCCACGCGGACCAGCAGGGCCACGTTCAGATAGCGGGTGGGGTCGGCGGCGATCTGGGCGAGCCGGGCGCTGCCTCGCCGGCCGGACTTCACGGCCTCCTCGGCGCGGAAGCTGGAGACGCGCGCGAGGCCCGCCTCCGCGCAGGCGGCGAGCCAGGCGACGACGACCAGCGCGATCGCGCCGACCACGATCTGCGGAGACATACGGTCCGCTTACGAGACGGTCGGTGCCGGGGACGGCCCGGTCAGGCCGCGCTCGGCCCGCCATCCGTCCACGATGGCGGCCTGGAGCCCGAACATCTCGGCCTTCTCGTCGGGCTCCTCGTGGTCGTACCCGAGCAGGTGCAGCACCCCGTGGACGGTGAGCAGCTGGAGCTCTTCGTCCATGGAGTGCTGCGTCGGGGCCTCCGCCCCCTGCTTCGCGGCGACCTCCGGGCACAGCACGATGTCACCGAGCAGCCCCTGCGGCGGCTCGTCGTCGTCCTTGGACGGCGGCCGCAGCTCGTCCATCGGGAACGACATGACATCGGTGGGGCCCGGCAGGTCCATCCACTGGATGTGCAGCTGCTCCATGGCGTCGGCGTCCACGACGATCACCGAGAGCTCGGAGAGCGGGTGGATGCGCATCCGCGCGAGCGCGTAGCGGGCGATGTCGAGGATCGCCTGCTCGTCTACCTCGGTGCCGGACTCGTTGTTGACGTCGATCGACATGGTCGTGCTGGTCTACTTCCCCTTGGTGCCCTTGGCGCCGGACTTGCCACGGCCGCCCTTGGGGCCGCCGTTCTCGGTACCGTACTTGCTGTCGTACTTCTCGTACGCGTCGACGATACGGCCCACCAGCTTGTGCCGTACGACATCGTGGGACGACAGCCGGGAGAAGTGGACGTCGTCGACGCCCTCCAGGATCTCCTGCACCTGCCTGAGGCCCGACTTCTGCCCGTTCGGCAGGTCGACCTGAGTCACGTCACCCGTGATCACGATCTTCGAGTCGAAGCCGAGGCGGGTGAGGAACATCTTCATCTGTTCGGGGCTCGTGTTCTGGGCCTCGTCCAGGATGATGAAGGCGTCGTTGAGCGTGCGACCGCGCATGTAGGCGAGCGGCGCGACCTCGATCGTCCCGGCCGCCATCAGCCGCGGGATCGAGTCCGGGTCGAGCATGTCGTGCAGCGCGTCGTACAGCGGGCGCAGGTACGGGTCGATCTTCTCGTAGAGCGTGCCGGGCAGGAAGCCGAGCCGCTCGCCCGCCTCCACCGCCGGACGGGTCAGGATGATCCGGTTGACCTGCTTGGACTGGAGGGCCTGTACGGCCTTGGCCATGGCCAGGTAGGTCTTGCCGGTACCGGCGGGGCCGATGCCGAAGACGATCGTGTGCTTGTCGATCGCGTCGACGTACCGCTTCTGGTTGAGGGTCTTGGGGCGGATCGTGCGACCGCGCGAGGACAGGATGTTCTGCGTCAGCACCTCGGCCGGGGTCTCCTGGCCGTCGCTCGTCCCTGCCTCGCTCGCCCGCAGCATCGCGATCGAGCGTTCCACTGCGTCCTCCGTCATCGGCTGCCCGGTGCGGAGCACCAGCATCATCTCTTCGAACACGCGCGAGATGAGGGCGACGTCGACCGGGTCGCCGACCGCGCTGATCTCGTTGCCCCGGACGTGGATGTCGGCCGCCGGGAAGGCCCTCTCGATCACGCGCAGGAGGGAGTCGCCGGAACCCAGCACCGTCACCATGGGGTGCTGGGCGGGGACGGTGAACTGCGCTCTCGCCTGCTCCTGCGCGGGGGTGTGAGCTGTGGGTGTCTGTGTCATGGGCCGGCTCTGAAGGCCTGCGCTTCCTCCTCGTCACGGCCGCGTAGCTGAGGGCGGCCTCGCGCTATCCAGAGTACGACGGGGGGCTGACAACACCGTAGGGCTTTTCATACGACCGCTCCCCAACGAGCCGCTTTCCCACCCGACCGAGCCACACCCCACGCTCCACTTCCCAGCCGCCCGAGCCACACCTCACGGGCCCTCCCAGCCGCCCGAGCCGGACCTCGCGGACTACTTCCCAGCCGCCGGAGCCGCACCCCACGCCCCCTCCCAGCCGCCCGAGCCGCACCCCCACGGAGCCCCTTCCAGCCGCCCGAGTCGCACCCCACGCCCCCTCCCAGCCGACCGAGCCGCATCCCACGGAGCCCCTCCCAGCCGACCGAGCCGTACCCCACGCCCCCTCCCAGCCGACCGAGCCGCACCCCGCGGGCCACTTCCCAGTCGACCGAGTCGGGTGGGTGGGTGGGAGACGGGGGTCCAGGGGGCGGAGCCCCCTGGTGCGTCAGCCGGACCGACGGAACCCGATCGTCGGCACGGCCCGCCGCAGCGGCCAGGCCCGATCCAGCTCCTCCGGCACCAACCCGTCCAGAAACGCGTACCGTCGAAGCGCCGCAGGCTCCTGCACGGACTGCACCTTCCGCCACCACGCCCCGATCTCCGACCACCCCGGCGCCGACAGGGACCCCCCGAACTCCTGCACCGACAACGCGGCCGTGAGCCCGGCGAAGGCCAGCCGGTCGGCCAGCGGCCACCCCGCCAGGGACCCCGTCACGAACCCGGCGACGAACACGTCCCCCGCCCCGGTCGGGTCCAGCGCCTCCACCTCGATCGCCGGCACCTCCGCCGTCTCCCCGGTCCGCCGGTCCACCGCGTAGGCGCCGTCCGAGCCCAGCGTCACCACGGCCACCGGCACGTACTCCGTCAGGGCGTGCGCGGCGAGCCGCGGACAGTCGGTGCCGGTGTACCGCTTCGCCTCCTCCGCGTTGGGCAGGAAGGCCTCGCAGTGCTCCAGGTCGGCCAGCCCGGACAGGTCCCACGCGCCCGTCTCGTCCCAGCCGACGTCGGCGAAGATGCGGGTGCCCGCGCGGGCGGCCTGCGCGATCCAGGGCGCGCTGCGGCCCGGCGTGAGGGAGGCGACGGCGGCCCGCGCGCGGGGCGGCCGGGTGGTGGCGTCCTCCTGGAGGAGCACGGCCTCCGTCGGCGGCTCGTGCCCGTGGGAGACCATCGTCCGCTCGCCCTCGTAGGCCATGGAGACGGTCACCGGCGAGTGCCAGCCGGGCACGGTCCGCGAGGCGGAGAGGTCGATGCCCTCTCCCTGCTCCAGCGCGTCCCAGCAGTACTCGCCGTAGTGGTCGTCGCCGAAGGCCGCCGCGAGGGCGGTCCGCAGCCCGAGCCGGGCGAGGGCGGCGGCCATGTTGGCGACCCCGCCGGGGCTGGAGCCCATGCCCCGGGCCCAGGACTCGGTGCCGCGCACCGGCGCCGAGTCCAGGCCGGTGAAGATGATGTCGAGGAAGACCGTACCGGTGAGGTAGACGTCCCAGGGCGGGTCACCGGGGGCGCGCAGCGCGGCGAGCGGGTCGACCTGGGTCTGGCAGCGCGCTGCCTGGGTGAGGTGTTCCGGTTCCTCTCCGGTGAGGGTGTGCGACAGCGTCACGGTGCGCTCCCTGGCGTGGTGCGGTTGTGGCCAGTGTGCACCAGGTCACGCACCGGGACGCCGCGCGGCGCCGGGTCACCAGCTGGTCACCAGCGGCTCACCAGCGGGGCATCGCCGGTGTCCGCCAGTCCGGTTCGGCGGCGCGCATCGCCGCCGCGTCGTCGCGGTCGCGCAGCGAGCCGTCGTCCTCGGCCCACCGCCGGTGCAGCCGGGCCAGTTCGTCCCGGTCCAGCTCGACGCCGAGGCCCGGCGCGTCGGACACCGCGACCCGGCCGCCGTCGAAGGCGAGCCGTTCGGTGAGGACGTCCTCGGACTGCCAGGGGTAGTGGGAGTCGCAGGCGTGGTGGAGGTTCGGGACCGTGGCCGCCACCTGGGTCATCGCGGCGAGGCTGATGCCGAGATGGGTGTTGGAGTGCATGGACACCCCGACCCCGAAGGTGGCGCAGACGGCGGCGAGGTGCTGGGTGTTGCGCAGCCCGCCCCAGTAGTGGTGGTCGGAGAGGACGACCTGGACGGCGTCCTTCGTGAACGCCTCCTTGATCTCGCCGAAGGTGGTCACGCACATGTTCGTCGCGAGGGGCACGTCCGTACCGGCGGCCACCTCGGCCATGCCTGGCGTGCCCAGCGTCGGGTCCTCCAGGTACTCCAGGACGTCGCCGAGTTCCTTCGCGACCTTCAGCGAGGTCTCCACCGACCAGGCGCCGTTGGGGTCGAGCCGCAGCGGGTGTCCGGGGAAGGCCTCGGCGAGGGCGCGGACGGCGGCGATCTCCTCGTCGGGCGGGAAGACGCCGCCCTTGAGCTTGAACGAGCCGAAGCCGTGCCGCTCCTGGAGCCGGCGCGCCTGTTCCACCACGCCGGCCGGGTCGAGCGCGGCGCCCCACTCGTCCGGCTCGGCGGGAACCCCCGCCGGGTGCCGGTCCCACTTGTAGAAGAGATAGGCGCTGTACTCGACCGCGTCCCGCACCTTGCCGCCGAGCAGCGCGTGCACGGGCAGCCCGAGCGCCTTGCCCTGGGCGTCGAGACAGGCGACCTCGAAGGCGGACAGCACGGACAGCCGCAGCTTGTCGGCGGTCTGCACCCCGCGCAGCCCGCCCGCGTCCGCCTCGCCCTCGACCCGGGAGGCGTCCACGGCGAGGTCGATCCCGAACAGGCCGTTCACATCCGTGACCGACCGGCCGGTGAGCCGCTCGGCCAGCGGCCGGGCCAGCTCCAGGTACTTGGTGTCGCCGTAGGTCTCGCCGAGCCCGGTGGTCCCGTCGGCGGTGACGATCTCCACGATCAGCCGCGGGGTGTACGGCTGGTGCACGCCCTGGGTGTTGAGCAGCGGCGGGTCGGCGACCAAGATCGGTGTCAGCCGCACCTCGGCGATGGTCAGGTCACGGGTCACAGGGAGGCTCCTACGAGGTCGAGTCCGGCGGTGAGGAGGGCCTTCAGGTCGGCGAGGTCGGCGGGCGAGGGGTCGGTGAGCGGGGCGCGCACGGGTCCGACCGGCTGCCCGCGCAGCCGGGCCGCCGCCTTCACCAGGGACACGGCGTATCCGGGTGCGCGGTCGCGGAGTTCGACGAACGGGACGTAGAAGTCGCGCAGCAGCTTGTCGACGGTGGCGTGGTCGTCGTCGCGCAGCGCGGCGAAGAAGGCGCCGGCGATCTCGGGGGCGAAGGCGTGCACGGCGGAGGAGTAGGCGGGGACGCCGACGGCGGCGTAGGCGCGGGCCTGGATCTCGGCGGTGGCGGCGCCGTTGAAGAAGAGGAAGCCGTCGGGCGCGGCGAGGGTGAGGCGCTGGAGGCGGTCCAGGTCGCTGTGGCCGTCCTTGAGCCCGATGACGTTCGGGACCCGGGCGATGCGCCGCAACGCGCCCACGCCGTAGGCGACCTGGCCGCGCTGATAGGCGATCAGCGGCAGCCGGGTGCGGGCGGCGAGGTGTTCCAGCTGGGCGGCGAGGCCGTCCTGCGAGGCCTCGGTCAGGTAGTGCGGCAGCACGAGCAGGGCGTCGGCGCCGGCCTCCTCGGCGATCCGCGCGAACCGGGCGGCCTGCGCCCATCCGTACCCGGTGCCGGCCACCACGGGCACCCGGCCCGCGGCCTCCTGGACGGCGAGGGTGACGACCGTCCGGTACTCGTCCTCGTCCAGCGAGAAGAACTCGCCGGTGCCGCACGCCGGGAAGACGGCGCCGGGCCCGGCCGCCAGCCGGCCGGCGACATGGGCGCGGAAGCCGTCGGGATCGAGGGTTCCGTCGTCGTGGAAGGCGGTGAGCGGGAAGGACAGCACGCCACGGGCCATCCCCTCGCGCAGTCGCCGCGCCACGTCCTGCGGACCCGGGTCGCCGCCCACCTGACCATCTCCTCTTGTGAATACCGTCCACATATGAGAACCGAGGCTAAACGCTCCTACCCCCCTGCACCACCCCCAAACGCAACCGTGGTCCGGATCACACCCACCGGACTTCTTCCGGAACCGCGTGCTTGATACAACTTGCTCGCGCGTTCCTGTCCGTCGACGGTCGCAGCCCATCCCCCTTTTTCCGAGCCGCACTTCTCGCCTGCCCTGGGAACGCCCGTGTCCGCCCCCCGCACCCTGCCCTGGCCCCTCGTCGCCCTGTTCACGGCCGGGTACCTCGCCCCCTACCTGCTGCCCACCACCGTCGGCAGACTCGACAGCGGACTCCCGCTCACCGCGACCCAGGCGGGGGCCATCGGCAGTGCCCTGCTGCTGAGTTCGGCGACCGCCGGCTTCCTGCTGGCCTCCCGGGTCGACCGGACCGGCCCCCGCGTCCTCGCCCGCGCCGGTCTCGCGCTCGCCGCCCTCGGCTACGGCGGCGCCGCCCTCACCGGCGCCGTACCGGCCGTCGTCGCGGGCGCGATCGTCGGCGGCCTGGGGTCCGGCACGGTCACGGCGGTGGCGGCGAGCGGCATCGCCGGTCAGCGCGACCCGCACCGGGTCACCACCCTCGGCCTGCTCGGCGTCTCCGCCCTCGCGGGCGCCCTGTACCTGACGATCCCGCACCTCGGCCCCGGCCACGGCCTCCCGCTCGCCGCGATCGCGCTGACCGCGCTCGCCGTCTGGCCGCTCACCGGCCGCCTGTCCGGTCGTACGGCCCCGGCCCGCACGGCCGTCGGCTACGACCGCCTCCCCCACCCCCGCGCCGGCCTGCTGCTGGCCGCCGCGATGCCCTGCTGGTCCCTCGCCCAGAACGCCCTGTGGGGCGTCAGCGGCCGGATCGGTCTCGACCAGGCCCACCTCACCGAGGTCACCGTCGGCGCGGTCTTCGCGGTCGCGCTCGGCGCCGGGCTCCTCGGCGTCGTGGGCGCGGGCGCGCTCGGCCCCCGGCTGGGCCGGGCCCTGCCCATCGGCGCCGGTACGGCCCTCATCGCGGGCTGCGTCACGCTCAGCGCGTCGGCGACGGACCTGCCGGCGTTCGCGGCCGGCGAGATCGCCTGGAACCTGCTCTACCCGGTCGTGCTGTCGTACGTCATCGCGCTGGCCGCGTCCCTGGACCCGCGAGGCCGCTGGACGGTCCTCGTCGGCTCGGCGTCCTCGCTGGGGACGGCGGCGGGGCCGCTCGCGGGCAGTGTGCTGGCCGCCGGGGCGGGCTTCCCGGCGATGGGGCGGGTGCTCGGCGCCGGGCTGCTGCTGATCGCCGTACCGCTGACGGCGGTGGCGCTGCGGACGGGCAGGCGCCCCCTGCCGGTCGTGGAAGTGCCGGTCGACGCCCCGGTCCTGGAAACCCCGGTCACGGAACTCCCGGTCGTGGAAGTCCGGGTGGACACGCCCGCCGTACCCGCTCGGCGCGCTTACGACACCGCGTCCCCGAACTCGTACGCCTCCACCTCGGCCAGGTAACGGGCCCTGCGCTCCTCGTCGTCCTCCAGGAAGGCGGCGAGGAAGGAGTTGCGGGCCAGCTCGCGCAGCCGGTCCCGGGACAGCCCAAGGGCCTGGTGCACGGCCGTGAAGTTGTCGCCCGCGTATCCGCCGAAGTACGCCGGGTCGTCGGAGTTGACCGTGCACAGCAGGCCGGCGTCGAGCATGGCGGGGAGGGGATGGTCGGCCAGGGTGTCGACGGTCCGCAGCCGGACGTTGGACAGCGGGCACAGCGTGAGCGGAATCCGCTCCCGGACCAGCCGCTCGACCAGCGCCGGGTCCTCCACGCAGCGCAGGCCGTGGTCGACGCGCTCCACGCCGAGCACGTCCAGCGCCTCGGTGATGTACTCCGGCGGCCCCTCCTCACCGGCGTGCGCGACCCGGCGCAGCCCCAGCGCGGCGGCGGCCTCGTACACCTCCCGGAACTTCACCGGCGGGTGCCCGACCTCGGCGGAGTCCAGGCCCACGCCGGTGATCCGGTCCAGGTACGGCTTCGCGGCCTCCAGGGTGGCCAGGGCCGACTCGGCGGACTCGTCCCGCAGGAAGCACATGATCAGCTTGGTGGAGACGCCGTGCTCGGCCTCGCTGTCGCCGAGCACCCGCCACAGCCCCTCCACGACCGTGCCCATGGCCACGCCCCGGGACAGATGCGCCTGCGGGTCGAAGAAGATCTCCGCGTGCCGCACGCCCTGCGCGGCGGCCCGGGCGAGGTAGGCGTTCGCCAGGTCGGCGAAGTCCCGCTCGGTGCGCAGGACGGCCATCAGCTCGTAGTAGAGGTCCAGGAAGGACTGGAGATCCTCGAACTGATAGGCCTTGCGGAGGGCGTCGGTGTCCGCGTACGGGAGGGTCACGCCGTTGCGGGCGGCCAGCTCGAAGGCCAGCTCCGGCTCCAGAGTGCCTTCGATGTGGAGGTGCAGTTCTGCTTTCGGGAGGGGCATCAAAGCATCGTACGGGTGTTTTACCGCCGTTTCGGAACCGGCACCCGCAGCAGGTCGTAGGCCACGGTCAGCTCCCCCGCGAACCCGGCCGCCCGCGCCTGCCGCTCGAACTCCTCCGGGTCGGTGTAGCGCTGGCTGAAGTGGGTGAGCACGAGGTGCCGTACCCCGGCGTCCCTGGCCACGGCGGCGGCCTGCCCGGCCGTCAGATGCCCGTGCTCGACGGCGAGTTCCACGTCCTCGTCGAGGAACGTGGACTCGATGACGAGCAGGTCGCAGCCCTCGGCGAGCGCGTGCACGCCGTCGCAGAGCCGGGTGTCCATGACGAACGCGAACCGCTGCCCGCGCCGCACCTCGCTGACGTCCTCCAGCGTCACGTCCCCGAGCCGGCCCGCGCGCTGGAGACGGCCCACGTCCGGGCCCTTGACGCCGAAGGCGGCGAGCCGGTCGGGCAGCATGCGGCGGCCGTCGGGTTCGATCAGGCGGTAGCCGTAGGACTCGACCGGGTGCGAGAGCCTGCGGGCCTCCAGGGTGTACGCCGAGGTCACCGCGAGGATGCCGTCGGCGGCGACCGGGGCCTCGGTGAGGCCGACCGTCTCCCGGTAGGCGGTCGCGTAGCGCAGGCGGTCGAAGAAGCGCTGGCCGGAGCGCGGGTAGTGCGCGGTGACCTCGTGCGGCACCTGGTCCAGGTTGATCCGCTGGATGACCCCGGCCAGACCGAGGCTGTGGTCACCGTGGAAGTGGGTGACGCAGATCCGGTTCAGGTCGTGGGCGGCGACCCCGGCGCGCAGCATCTGCCGCTGTGTGCCCTCGCCGGGGTCGAAGAGGATGCCCTCGCCGTCCCACCGCAGCAGGTAGCCGTTGTGGTTGCGGTGCCGGGTCGGGACCTGGCTGGCGGTGCCGAGGACCACCAGTTCACGGACGGACACGGTCGCTCATCCGGGCGGCCACTGGAGGCCACGGCCGCCGAGGACGTGGGCGTGGGCGTGCCAGACGGTCTGACCGGCGCCGCTGCCCGTGTTGAAGACGGTTCGGTAGCTGTCCAGCTTTTCCTCGTCGGCGACGGCCTGGGTCTCCGCGAGGACGTCGGCGGCCAGCTGCGGTGCTTCGGCGGCGAGGACTGCGGCGTTCTCGTAGTGGGCCTTGGGGATCACCAGGACGTGGGTGGGGGCCTGCGGGTTTATGTCCCGGAAGGCCACGGTCGTGTCTGTCTCGCGGACGATCGTCGCCGGGATGTCACCCTTGACGATCTTGCAGAACAGGCAGTCGTCCTGCGGTTCGCCGGCCATGCGTGTGCCTCCTCACGCTGGTGATCAATACCGTGGCATCGTAGTCGGTCGGGTGCGGGTGGTCGGTGGCTTGTCGCGCGGTTCCCCGCGCCCCTCAGGCAGGCATGGCCGGCGGAGTCTTCGCCGGACGTTCCTCCAGCGCCTCCAGTGCGAGGCGGATCGCCTCGTCCAGTTGGGCGTCGCGGCCCTCTGCCCAGTCCTGAGGCCTCTGTACGACCTCCACGTCCGGGTCCACCCCGTGGTTCTCCACGTCCCAGCCCACGCCCTCCAGCCACATCGCGTACTTCGGCTGGGTGACCAGGGTGCCGTCGAGCAGGTGGTAGCGGCTGTCGATGCCGATGACGCCGCCCCAGGTGCGGGTGCCGACGACCGGGCCGATGCCCAGGGCCTTGATCGCCGCATTGACGATGTCGCCGTCGGAGCCGGAGAACTCGTTGGCGACGGCGACGACCGGGCCGCGCGGGGCGTCGAGCGGGTAGCTGGTGGGGCGCATGCCGCGCGGGAGGTCCCAGCCGATGATCCGGCGGGCCAGTTTCTCGACCACGAGCTGGGAGGTGTGGCCGCCCCGGTTCTCGCGGACGTCGACCACCAGGCCTTCGCGGGCGACCTCGACGCGCAGGTCGCGGTGGATCTGGGCCCAGCCGGGGGCCTGCATGTCCGGGACGTGGAGGTAGCCGAGGCGGCCGGCGGAGGCCGCGTGGACATGGGCCCGGCGGTCCGCGACCCAGGCGTGGTAGCGCAGGGGCTCCTCGTCGGCGATGGGGACGACGACCGTGTGGCGGGGTTCGCCGCCGCCGGCCGGGGAGACGGTCAGCTCCACCGGGTGGCCCGCCGTGCCGACGAGCAGCGGGCCCGGGCCCGTCACCGGGTCGACCGGGTGGCCGGCGACCGCGATGATCGCGTCGCCGGGGCGGACCGCGACGCCGGGCGCGGCGAGCGGGGAGCGGGCGTCCGGGTCGGAGGTCTCCGACGGCAGGACGCGGTCGATGCGCCAGCTGCCGTCCTCGTGGCGGGAGATGTCGGCACCGAGCAGGCCGTGCCGGGCGCGGCGGCCGGAGCCGCCGCGCGGGATGACGTAGGCGTGCGAGGTGCCGAGTTCGCCGTGCACCTCCCAGAGCAGGTCGACCAGGTCGCTGTGGGTGGCGAGGCGGGCGAGGAGCGGACGGTAGCGGGCGAGGACGCCGTCCCAGTCGGTGCCGCCGAGGTCGGGGCGCCAGAAGTGGTCGCGCATGAGGCGGCCGGTCTCGTCGTAAATCTGCCGCCACTCGGCGGCCGGGTCGACGGTCTGCCGGACCCGGGCGAGGTCGACGGTGACGCTGGTGTCGCCGTCGTCGTCGGTGCCGGTGCGGCGGTCGCTCGGTACGACCCGGAGCCGGCCGTCGGTCCACAGCAGGACGCGTTTGCCGTCGCCGCTGACCTCGAAGTGGTCGGCGTCGGAGGCGAGGTGCTCCAGGCGGCGCTGGGCGAGGTCGTAACGCTCCAGTTCGGTGTGCGGGTCGGGGTCCTCGGGGTGGGCGCGGGAGGCACCGAGGACGCCCTGCACGGGGTGGCGCAGCCAGAGGACGCCGTCCTTGGCGGCGCGCAGGGTGGAGTAGCGGCCGGCCTCGACCGGGAAGGGGACGATGCGGTCGGCGAGTCCTTCCAGGTCGATGCGGGTGGTCGGCGTGCCCTCGCTGTCGGGGGTCTCGTCCTTGTCGGGGGTCTCGAAGGGGCGGCCGTGGCGCTGCGGGCCGAACGGCGAGGGGGTGGTGGCGGCCAGCGTGATCAGGTGCGGGCGGGCGCCGACCACGAACGCGAGGTCGAAGACGTGCTCGTCGTAGACCGGGTCGAAGGCGCGGTTGGAGAGGAACGCGAGGTGTTTGCCGTCCAGGGTGAAGGCGGGCGCGTAGTCCTGGAAGCGCAGCGGGGTCGCCTCGGTCACCGACAGGTCGGTGGTGTGGGCGACGCGCAGTTGGGAGAGCGGGCGGGGGCCGGGGTGGGACCAGGCGAGCCAGGCCGAGTCGGGGGAGAAGGCGAGGCCGGAGACCTCGCCGTCGTCGCTGCGGTCGACCTCGCGGACCTCTCCGGTCTCGCGTTCGACGAGCAGCAGCCGGCCGTCGTGCGCGGCCACGGCGGCCCGGCTGCCGTCGGGTGCCACGGCCAGCTCCAGGACCCGGCCGAGCTGTCCGGCGGCGAGCCGGCGCGGCGGGGCGCCGGGCACGGTGCCGGTCGCGGGCGCGAACTCCAGGGCGTCGTCGCCCTCGGCGTCCGTCACCCACACCACCCACTCCTCGTCCTCGGCACGGAAGGCACGCGGCGTCCGGGCGCGGACACCGGGGGTGGCGGCCAGGGCGCGGGCGGGGCCGGAGCGGTGGGTCACCCAGTGGACGCCGCCGCGCACGCAGACGGCGCTGCCGCGCGCGGTGTGGCCGGGGGCCGCCTCGCCGAACCAGCGGGAGGCGTTGACGGGGTACGGCCGCAGGTCGACGCGGGGTCCGCCGAGCCGTACGTCCAGCCGGCGCGGCTCGGCGCCCTCCAGGTCGTCCAGCAGCCAGAGTTCACCGGCCGAGCTGTAGACGACGCGGGTGCCGTCACCGGCGGCGTGCCGGGCGTAGAAGCCGTCGAGGGGAGTGTGCCGGCGCAGGTCGGAGCCGTCGGGAAGGGAGGAGTAGAGCGCGCCGGTGCCCTCGTGGTCGGAGAGGAAGGCGATCCGATCACCCGCCCACACCGGGCACTCGATGTTCCCGTCGAGGTCCTCGTGCAGCCGGACGAACTCCCCGCTGCCCTCCGGGTCGATCCACAACTTGCCCGCCGTACCGCCTCGGTAGCGCTTCCAGTGGGCGGCCTCGCGGCCCATCGGCGCGGACAGCAGCACGGTGGCCGGGCCGAGGACCACGTCGCCGACCGGGCCGTACGGCAGGGTCTCGGCGGGTCCGCCGTCCAGCGGGACGGCGTGCGCCCAGGTGTGCCGGAAGCTGTGCCGGCCCTGCGCGCCGAGCGCGAGGACCCGCCCGTCCGGGGTCCAACCACGCACCTCGGTACGGCCGTTGCCCCAGTACGTCAGCCGCTCGGCGGGGCCGCCGTCGACCGGGGCGACATGCACCTCGGGGGCGCCGTCCCGGGTGGAGGTCCAGGCGAGATGCCGGCCGTCCGGCGATATCCGGGGCCGGGTCACCGGCATGTTGTCGGCGCTGACCCGCCAGGCCCGGCCGCCGTCGACCGGCGCGAGCCAGACGTCGTCCTCGGCGACGAAGGTCACCAAGTCCCCGCGCAGATGGGGGAATCGGAGATAGGCGGAGGTTGCCGTGGTTCCCGTGGAAGCACCCTGAGTCACGCCGTCACTCTACGCAGCGACCGGTGCGTCCGCTCCCGGTTTCGGATCACTTGCCCGGCACGGGCCGGACGGTGACGGTGACGGTGACGGTCGCGGTGGGCTGTCCCCCGGTGGGCGGCCGGTACGTCGGCCCCGGCCGGGCGGAGCAGTTGCCGAGCCCGTCGACGCGGAACACCTGTCTGCCGTCGACCTTGGCGGTCAGATCCCCGCGCACGCAGGCACCGTCGACGGCCTTGGTCACCAGCCCGGCGACGACGATCTTCCTCCCGTCGTCCGTCTCGCCCTGACAGTCGACGGAGACGACGGTGGTCTCGCTCGGGGAGGGCGAGGTGCCGCGCGTGCCGTCCTCCTCCCCCTGACGTCCGGTACAGGTCAGCCAGGCGACGTTCACCCGCCGGTGCTCCAGCGCGGCGGTCGCGGTCTGGTCGGTGGTGTACGCGACGGTCGCCGACCCGAGCCCCCCACCGGGCTGGCAGGCCACGACAGCCCCACCACCCACCACGACCAGCCCCACGACGGCCGCCACTCGCGCCCGACGCCGTATCCGCCTCGAAGCCCCCATACAGGGCAGCGTGCCACCGGCCCACACCGCGGGGAAGCCCGGATACGGCCACTCACCCGTTCGGGGGCAGCGCCCAGAAAGGGCACGGGGAACCGCGCGACGCCCCGGCTGAGGGCACGTCAGCCCCGCAGCAGCAGCCACTCCTGGAGTTCCACCAGGTTGCCCTCCGGGTCCTTGAGGTGGGCCACGCGCATGCGGTCGGTCATGGGGGCGGGGCCGTGCAGCAGGGTCGCGCCCCGGGCGGTGATCTCCGCGCAGTATGCGTCGAGGTCGTCGACGCGCAGGACGACCAGGGACCGGTGGCCGGTGGCGGTGTCTCCCAGCTCGGCCAGGATCTCGGCCATCATCGCGCGGTCCTGGAGCGCGATCCCGGCGGAGCCGGCGTGCGGGCTGAACTTCTCGTACGGTCCCCGCGTCGCGCCGGACTGCGGCTTGAGGCCGAGGACGTCGGCGTAGAAGCGGTAACAGGCGGCGAAGTCGGTGACCAGGAGCCGGACTTGGGCGAGTTCCACGGTGTCCCCAGGGGGTCAGGACCAGCGGCCGGTGCGGCCCAGCAGCAGGGCCACGGCGGCGGTGCCGGCGGTGGAGGTGCGCAGGACGGTGGGGCCGAGGACGCAGGCCTTCGCGCCCGCAGCCTCGAAGAGCGTCAACTCGTCCCGTGAGACACCGCCTTCCGGACCCACGACCAGGACGATGTCGCCCTCACCGGGGAGTTCGGCGGTGGCCAGGGGCTCGCTGACGTGGTCGAAGTCGGAGTGGAGCACGGCGGCGAAGTCGGCCTCGGCGAGCAGCGCGGCAACCTGCTTGGTCGTCGCCGGCTCCGCGACCTCCGGGAAGCGCAGGCGGCGGGACTGCTTGCCGGCCTCCCGCGCGGTGGCACGCCACTTGGCGAGCGCCTTCACGCCCCGGTCGCCCTTCCACTGGGTGATGCAGCGGGCGGCCTGCCAGGGCACGATCGCGTCGACGCCGGTCTCCGTCATCGTCTCCACGGCCAGCTCGCCGCGGTCCCCCTTGGGCAGGGCCTGGACGACGGTGATACGGGGGCTGGGCTCGGGCTCCACCGGGAACTCGAAGGGCTCGACCACCAGGTGGTCCTTCCCCGACACGCTGACGACGACCCCGGCCGCGCCCCGGCCCCTGCCGTCGGTGAGCACCACGTTCTCGCCCGGCTGCAACCGCCGGACGGAGACCGCGTGCCGTCCCTCGGGACCCTGGACGTCGACGACCGAGCCGGGGGCCACGCCCTCCAGCGAGTCGACGACGAACACCGGCGCGGTCATCGGGGGCCACCCCCGGCCGACAACGCTGTCCGCGCCTCGGCGAGTTCGCCCGCCAGCACCTCCACGAGCCGGCCGGCGGGCAGCTCCCTCGCCATCCGGTGGCCCTGTCCCGCCCACATCGCCATGCCCTGCGCGTCCCCGGCCTTGGCGGCGGCCTTGCGCAGCGGCGCGGTGAGGTGGTTGACCTCGGGGTAGGCGGCGGGGGCGTACGGGCCGTGCTCGCGCAGGAAGCGGTTGACCAGCGCGCGGGCCGGGCGGCCGGTGAAGGCGCGGGTCAGCTCGGTGCGCGGGAACAGCGGGTCGGTCAGCGCCCGCTTGTGCAGGTCGTGCGCGCCGGACTCGTGGGTGGCGACGAACGCGGTGCCCAGCTGGGCCGCGCTCGCGCCCGCCGCGAGGACGGCGGCGATCTGGGCGCCGCGCATGATGCCGCCGGCGGCGACGATCGGGATGCGCACCGCCTCCCGGACCTGCGCGACCAGCGACAGCAGGCCGATGCCGGCGCCGTCGTTCTCCGGGAGGTCCCGGTGGGTGCCCTGGTGTCCGCCGGCCTCCACGCCCTGCGCGATCACCGCGTCGGCCCCGGCCCGCTCGACCGCGCGGGCCTCCTCGGCGGTGGTGGCGGTGACCAGGGTGAAGGTGCCGGCGCGGCGGAGCTTGTCGAACACCTCGCGGCGCGGCACGCCGAAGTGGAAGGAGACCACCGGCACCGGGTCGTCGAGCAGGACGGCGAGCTTGGCGTCGTAGCCGTCGTCCCGGCCGCTGTCCGGGTCGCCCAGCTCGGTCTCGTACCAGGCGGCCTCACCGGCCAGCTGATGCGCGTAGATCTCGACCGCGCCGGATTCGGCGTTGTCGGGCTGCGGCATGAACAGGTTCACGCCGAAGGGGCGGCTCGTGAGCCCACGCAGCTGCTTGATCTCCTGGTACATGCCGTCGGCGGTCTTGTACCCGGCGGCGAGGAACCCGAGGCCACCGGCCTCGGAGACGGCGGCGGCGAGCTGCGGGACGGAGACACCGCCCGCCATGGGGGCCTGCACGATCGGGTAGCGGAAGAGATCGGTCAGCGCGGAGGACATGACCGCATGTTGTCACGTCCTCCGTACAAGTCCGAATCCGGGCTTCCGCCGGCATAGGCCAACGGCATACGGGGTGCGGAAGCACCCCGTACGTCACGGCTCAGCGCCCGTTGAAGGCCACCCGCGGCTCACGTCAGCGGCCGTTGAACGCGTCCTTCAGCCGCGAGAACAGCCCCTGCTGACCCGGCTGGAACTGGCCCTGCGGCCGCTCCTCGCCCCGCAGCTTGGCCAGCTCGCGCAGCAGTCGCTCCTGCTCCGGGTCCAGCTTGGTCGGCGTGGTGACCTCGACGTGCACGATCAGGTCGCCCCGGCCGCCGCCGCGCAGATGCGTGACGCCCCGGCCGTGCAGCGGGATCGACTGGCCGGACTGGGTGCCGGGCCGGATGTCGACCTCCTCCAGGCCGTCCAGCGTCTCCAGCGGCACCTTCGTGCCGAGGGCCGCCGCAGTCATCGGGATCGTGACCGTGCAGTGCAGGTCGTCGCCGCGCCGCTGGAACGTCGGGTGCGGCAGCTCGTGGATCTCGACGTACAGGTCACCGGCCGGGCCGCCGCCGGGGCCGACCTCGCCCTCGCCGGCGAGCTGGATGCGGGTGCCGTTGTCGACACCGGCGGGGATCTTCACGGTCAGCGTCCGCCGCGAGCGCACCCGGCCGTCGCCGGCGCACTCCGGGCACGGCGTCGGCACGACCGTGCCGAAGCCCTGGCACTGCGGGCAGGGCCGGGAGGTCATGACCTGGCCCAGGAAGGACCGGGTGACCTGGGAGACCTCACCGCGGCCACGGCACATGTCACACGTCTGGGCGGACGTGCCGGGGGCCGCGCCCTCGCCGTTGCAGGTGTTGCAGACGACGGCCGTGTCGACCTGGATGTCCTTGGTGGTCCCGAAGGCCGCCTCGTCCAGCTCGACCTCGATCCGGATCATCGCGTCCTGGCCGCGCCGGGTGCGCGAGCGCGGCCCGCGCTGCGACGCCGTACCGAAGAACGCGTCCATGATGTCGGAGAAGTTGCCGAAGCCGCCGGCGCCGAAACCGCCCGCGCCCGCGCCGCCCGACTGGGAGAGCGGGTCGCCGCCGAGGTCGTAGACCTGCTTCTTCTGCGGGTCCGACAGCACCTCGTAAGCGGCGTTGATCTCCTTGAACCGCTCCTGGGTCTTCGGGTCCGGGTTGACGTCCGGGTGCAGCTCGCGCGCGAGCCGACGGAACGCCTTCTTGATCTCATCCTGCGACGCGTCGCGGCGCACGCCGAGAACGGCGTAGTAGTCCGTGGCCACTTACGACTCCGCCAGGATCTGTCCGACGTACCGTGCCACTGCGCGTACCGCTCCCATCGTTCCCGGGTAGTCCATGCGGGTCGGTCCGACCACGCCGAGCTTGGCAACCGCCTCGCCGCCCGAACCGTAGCCGACCGACACGACGGAGGTTGAGTTGAGTCCCTCGTGGGCGTTCTCGTGGCCGATGCGCACGGTCACGCCCGGGTCCTTCGCCTCGCCGAGGAGCTTGAGGAGCACGACCTGCTCCTCCAGTGCCTCCAGGACGGGCCGGATCGTGAGGGGGAAGTCATGTCCGAAACGGGTGAGATTGGCGGTGCCGCCGATCATCAACCGCTCCTCGTTCTCCTCCACGAGTGTCTCCAGAAGAGTGGAGAGCACTGTGGAGACCGTACCGCGGTCCTCCGACTCGAAGGCCTCCGGCAGGTCCTCGACCAGCTTCGGCACGTCCGTGAACCGGCGGCCGGCGACCCGGCTGTTGAGCCGCGCCCGCAGGTCCGCCAGCGAGGCCTCGCCGAACGGCGCCGGGCAGTCGACCATCCGCTGCTCGACCCGGCCGGTGTCCGTGATCAGCACGAGCATCACGCGCGCGGGAGCCAGTGAGAGCAGCTCCACGTGCCGGACCGTGGACCGGGTGAGGGACGGATACTGGACGACGGCGACCTGCCGGGTCAGCTGCGCGAGCAGCCGCACGGTCCGCGCCACGACGTCGTCGAGGTCGACGGCGCCCTCCAGGAAGTTCTGGATCGCCCGCCGCTCCGGCGCGGTCATCGGCTTCACGCCGGCGAGCTTGTCGACGAACAGCCGGTAGCCCTTGTCGGTGGGGATGCGCCCCGCACTGGTGTGCGGCTGGGCGATGTACCCCTCGTCCTCCAGGGCCGCCATGTCGTTGCGGACGGTCGCCGGGGAGACACCGAGGTTGTGCCGCTCGGTGAGCGCCTTGGAACCGACCGGCTCCTCGGTGCCCACGTAGTCCTGGACGATGGCGCGCAGTACCTGAAGCCTGCGTTCACTCAGCATTCGCGCGCACCTCCAGCACGTCGTCCCCTCGTCCCTCCGGGTCGTCCGCCTGGCACTCTTCCCATGCGAGTGCCAGCCTTCCCCGGCCCAGTGTACGGCTGCCGGGTACAGCCTGGGCAAGGTCGGGCCGCCGTACCGGCTCTTACCGCTAGCGTCGCGGGTATGACCGTGACTTGGGAAGAGCTTGGCTGGGAACGGCTGGCCCCGGGGGTGGGCCGGTGCCGGCTGCCGGGCTGGGACTGCACGGCGGGGCTGGTCCTCGGGGAGGGTACGGCACTGCTCGTGGACGCCGGTTCGAGCCTGGCGGAGGGGGCCCGGCTGCGCGGCCGGGCCGAGGAGCTGGCGGGCGGACGTGTGACCCATCTCGCGCTCACCCACCCCCACTTCGACCACGTCTTCGGGGCGGCCGCGTTCGCCGGGGCGGAGGTGTTCGGGGCGGTGGGCCTGGACGCGGTGTTCGCGTACGAGCGCGCGGACCTGCGGCTGGACGCGATCCGCAACGGGCTGCCGGTGGCCGACGCCGACGAGGCGGTGGACGCGCTGGTCCCGCCCCGCCACGCGGTCTCCGGCGAGTGGACGCTGGACCTCGGCGACGGCCGCCAGGCGCTGCTGGCCAACGTGGGCCCCGGTCACACGGCGCACGATCTGGCCGTGCTGGTCCCGGGCGATCCGGAGGTGGTGTTCTGCGGCGACCTGGTGGAGGAGTCCGGCGAGCCCCAGGCGGGCCCGGACGCGGTCCCGTCCCGCTGGCCGGACGCGCTGGACCGGCTGCTGGCGCTCGGCGGCGAGGACGCGCTGTACGTGCCCGGTCACGGGGCGGTGGTGGACGCGGCGTTCGTCCGCCGCCAACGGGACGCCCTGGCAACGCGGTTCGGCGTGATCTGAGCGGTTCCCGAAGGCTGGACCCGGCGTGTCGTGGGCCTTCGGGCGCGGCTTCTCCTATCGTCATCCGAATGCGCCAGTACTCCGCCGACCTCACCCCGCCGTGGAAGAAGCCGAAGCCCGTGCCGGAGGTCCCGGCCGAGCCCGGCCTGGTGGTGGAGGAGCCCGGCACCGGGTTCTGCGGCGCGGTGATCCGCTGCGAGGCGGGCACGGTGACCCTGGAGGACCGCTTCGGCAAGCACCGGGTGTTCCCGCTGGAGCCGCGCGGCTTCCTGCTGGAGGGCCGCGTGGTGACGCTCGTCCGCCCCAGCTCCTCGGCCCCGGTACGCCCCACCCGTACGGCGTCCGGCTCGGTCGCCGTCCCGCAGGCACGCGCGCGCGTGGCCCGCGCCGGCCGCATCTACGTGGAGGGCCGGCACGACGCCGAGCTGGTCGAGAAGGTGTGGGGCGACGACCTGCGGATCGAGGGCGTGGTCGTGGAGTACCTGGAGGGCGTGGACGACCTGCCGTCGATCGTCTCCGACTTCGCCCCGGGCCCCGACGCCCGCCTCGGCGTCCTGGTGGACCACCTGCTGCCGGGCACGAAGGAGTGGCGCATCGCGGAGTCGGTGACCAGCGAACACGCGCTGGTGGTCGGCCACCCGTTCATCGACATCTGGCAGGCGGTGAAGCCGGCCTCGCTGGGTATCGAGGCGTGGCCGACGGTGCCGAAGGGCCAGGACTGGAAGACGGGCGTGTGCCGGGCACTGGGCTGGCCGGCGGAGAACACCGGGGCGGTGTGGCAGGCGATCCTGAAGCGGGTGCGGTCCTACAAGGACCTGGAGCCGGAGCTGCTGGGGAGGGTGGAGGAGCTGATCGACTTCGTCACGGGTAGCGGTGGGGCCTGACGTCGGGGAACGTTCCGAACTCGCCGGTGTCCAATTCGATGCCGAGAACCCTCCAACGGCACCGGATCGCCGAACTTGATGATCTCCTGGCTGGGGCCATCACGATGACTCCTCGGAGAAGCTCGGCCTTGACGCCCTCGGGAGGATTCCACGCTCGTCCACAGCGGTCATCTCCCTGGGGACTCACTCGCCGGTGTGATCAGTCCACCAGGTCCCGCACCACCGCGTCCGCCAGCAACCGGCCCCGCAGCGTCAGCACGGCCCGCCCCTCCTCGTACGGGCCCTCCTGGAGGAGCCCGTCCGCCAGCGCTCGCCGGGAAGCCGCGAGCCCCTCCTCCTTCAGCAGGGACAGCGGGACTCCCTCCCGCAGCCGAAGCTCCAGGAGGACGCGCTCCACTCGCCGGTCCTCGTCGGACAGCAGTTCCCGGCCCGCGCCCGGGGAGTGGCCGGAGGCCAGGGCCGCCGCGTACGCGCCCGGGTGCTTCACGTTCCACCAGCGCACCCCGCCCACGTGCGAGTGGGCCCCGGGGCCCGCGCCCCACCAGTCCGCGCCCCGCCAGTACAGCTCGTTGTGCAGGCAGCGGCCCGCCTCGGAGGTGGCCCAGTTGGAGACCTCGTACCAGTCGAAGCCCGCCCGGCCGAGCATCTCCTCGGCGATCAGGTACCGGTCGGCGTGGACGTCGTCGTCGGTCATCGGGATCTCGCCCCGGCGGATCCGGCGGGCGAGCTGGGTGCCCTCCTCCACGATGAGCGCGTAGGCGCTGATGTGGTCGGGTCCGGCGCCCAGGGCGGCCTCCAGGGACGCCCGCCAGTCGTCGTCGCTCTCCCCCGGCGTGCCGTAGATCAGGTCGAGGTTCACGTGCTCGAAGCCCGCCGCCTTCGCCTCCGCCACGCACGCCTCGGGGCGGCCGGGGGTGTGCGTGCGGTCGAGGACCTTCAGCACATGCCGCTTCGCGCTCTGCATGCCGAAGGAGATCCGGTTGAAACCGCCCTCGCGGAGGGTGGCCAGGTACGCGGGGTCGACGGACTCCGGGTTCGCCTCCGTCGTGATCTCCGCGTCCGGTGCCAGCCCGAACTCGTCCCGGATGGCCCCCAGCATCCGTACGAGATCGTCGGCGGCCAGCAGCGTCGGCGTACCGCCCCCGACGAACACCGTACGGACCTCGCGCGGGTCGTCGCCCAGCACCTTGCGGGCCAGGCGGACCTCATCGGTCAGCGTGTCCGCGTAGTTGTCGCGGGAGGCCAGTACCCCGCCCGTGCCGCGCAGCTCGGTCGCGGTGTAGGTGTTGAAGTCGCAGTAGCCGCAGCGGGTCGCGCAGTACGGGACGTGCAGGTAGAAACCGAGCGGACGGGCGGCGGCCCCGGCGAGCGCGTGCGCGGGCAGCGCGCCGTCGACGGGGACGGGCTCGCCGTCGGGGAGTGCGGAAGGCATGCCTTCCATTGTCCAGCACCGTGGGCGTTGCTCCGCCCGGACCAACCGCCGGCGTCACTCCGCCTGGAGCACCAGCAGGGCCAGGTCGTCCTCGGGCAGGCCGCCGCCGAAGTCGTGCACCAGGCGGCGGATCCTTTCCGCGATCAGCTCGGCGCTGAGCCCAGCGCAGCCGGACAGGGCGCGGGCGAGGCCGTCGCCGTCGTCGAACTGCCGGGTGCCGGAGCGCCGCTCGGTCACGCCGTCGGTGACGCAGAGCAGGCTGTCGCCGGGGCGCAGGTCGAGGGTCTCGCTGGTGTAGGTCTCGTCCTCGACCACGCCGAGGAGGGTCTGCGGGCGGGCGGCGGTGCGCACGCTGCCGTCGGGGCTGAGGACGAGCGGCAGTGGGTGGCCGGCGGAGGCGAGGGTGCAGCGGACCCCGCCCTCGTACGGCGTCAGCTCGCCGTAGAGGAGGGAGAGGAAGCGGGTCTGCGGGCCCTCCCCGGTGGCCAGGGGCCGGCCGCCGACGGTGACCAGGGCGCGGGCGGCGGCGTCGGCGGCCTCGGTGGCGTCGTCCAGGAGGAGCTGGTTGAGGCGGTCCAGGACGTCGGCGACCCGGTAGCCCTCGCGGGCGAGCAGGCGCAGCCAGGGGCGGGCGAGGCCGATCACCACGGCGGCCTCCGGGCCCTTGCCCTGGACGTCGCCGACGGCGAAGCACCAGCGGCCGTCGCCCGCCGGGAACAGGTCGTAGAAGTCGCCGCTGGGGCCGCCCTTGTCGCACGGCTCGTAGACGAGCGCGCTGCGCACGCCGGGGATCTCGGCGACGGCGCCGGGCAGCAGGCCACGCTGGAGGACGGCGCTGATGGTGGCCTGGCGGGCGTACTGGCGGGCCGCGCCGATGGCCAGCGCCACCCTGCGGCTGAGGTCCTCCACCAGCCCGGTCACCTCGTCGGGAAAGCCCATCAGCCCGCACCGGCCGATGACCAGCGTGCCGAGCGGCCGGCCGCCCGCGATGAGCCGGTACGACAGCGCCGTGCCGTCGGCGCCCTGCGGGCCGAGCGCGTGGCCGGGCCAGGGGTAGGGCTCGGGGCCGGAGCGCAGCCCGTCCGGCGGGCACGGCGGCTCCTTCTCCAGGGCGCACCGCAGCTCCTCGATGCGGGCCTCGCTGGCGTGCCAGACCCGGGCCGGTCCGCCGCCGGCGCCGCCGCGGACGGTCGCCTCGTCCTCCAGCCAGACCGCGCACCAGTCGGCGAGCCGGGGCACGATCAGCTGGCCGGTGAGCGCGGCGACCAGGTTCTCGTCCAGCTGACCGGCGAGCAGGTCGGAGGCCTCGGCGAGGAAGGACAGGGCGCCCCGGCCGAGCCAGTCCCGGTCGCCCTCGGCGCGGTGCGGCTGCGGGGCCAGGTCCTCGGCGACCTCCAGGGCGGGGTCCGGGCCGGGGCCGTCCAGGGCCTCGCTGCCGCCCGGGGGCAGCCGCGCCCAGACGGTCTTGGCACCGGTGCGATAGGTGACGCCCCAGGACTCGGCGAGCGTGGCGACGAGGCGCAGGCCGCGCCCGTACTCGGGGGTGTCGTACGACCCCTCGCCGCTCGTGGCGTCGCGCGGCGCGCGGGAGGGGTGCTGGTCGCGCACCTCGACCACGAGCGCGCCGGTGTCCTCCAGCTGCCACTCGACCTGCACCTCGGTGCCGGCGTGCACGACGGCGTTGGTGACCAGCTCGCTGACGACGGCCATGGCGTCGTCGGCGAGCCGTGCGCAGACCCCGGGCATCCCGTCCAGCGCGGCCCGCACGAGCGCGCGGGCCGAGCCCGGGGCGAGAGGGCTCCCGGCCAGCGTGGCCCGCCCCCGCGTCTCACCGGGCTGGACGCCGCTCTCCCGCTGCGTGGGTATGGCCGCCATATCCATGCGGTCAGGGTGACAGACAGGGGGCACCCATACGCGTGGAGTTACTCAAGTGGCCGGAATGCGGACACTTTCGAGCGCCGCTGAGCACAAACTCCTTAAGGGGCGCGGGGCTGTGTCGATATGCGGCTTCGCCGCGGGGCGCGAGAAACCACGGACGACCCGCAGCCGCCGAGGCTCCCCGCCACCCCTCCGAAACCGCGCTACGCCTCCTTCGTGCCGGCGTACATCTCCTCGATGAGGTGCTTGTACTCCCGCTCCACCACCGGCCGCTTCAGCTTCAGACTCGGCGTGATCTCCCCGTGCTCCACATCGAGGTCCCGGGGCAGCAGCCGGAACTTCTTGATGGTCTGCCAGCGCTGGAGCCCGGCGTTGAGCTGCCGCACGTACCCGTCGACCATCTCCACCGTCTGCGGCGCGGCGACGATCTCGGCGTACGACTTCCCTTCCAGGCCGTTCTCCTTCGCCCACTCCTGGATCGCGATCTCGTCCAGGGCGATGAGGGCGGTGCAGTAGTTCCGGTCGGCGCCGTGCACCAGGATGTTGGAGACGTACGGGCACACCGCCTTGAACTGCCCCTCGACCTCGGCCGGAGCGACGTACTTGCCGCCGGACGTCTTGATGAGGTCCTTCTTGCGGTCGGTGATGCGCAGGTAGCCGTCGGGGGACAGCTCGCCGATGTCCCCGGTGTGGAACCAGCCGTCGGACTCCAGCACCTCGGCGGTCTTCTCGGGCAGCTTGTGGTAGCCCTCCATGATGCCGGGGCCGCGCAGCAGGATCTCGCCGTCGTCGGCGATACGGACCTCGGTGCCGGGCAGCGGCTTGCCGACCGTGCCGGTCCGGTAGGCCTCACCCGGGTTGACGAAGGAGGCCGCGGAGGTCTCGGTGAGGCCGTAGCCCTCCAGGATGTGGATGCCGGCGCCGGCGAAGAAGTAGCCGATCTCCGGGGAGAGCGCGGAGGCGCCGGAGACACAGGCCCGCAGCCGGCCGCCGAAGGCCTCGCGGAGCTTGCCGTACACGAGGGCGTCGGCGGCCTTGTGCTTGGCGGCGAGTCCGAACGGCACGGAGGCGGTGCCGGTGCGCCGGAAGTTGTCCTGGCTGGCCTTGGCGTACTCGCGGGCGACCTCGGCGGCCCACTGGAAGATCTTGTACTTGGCCGCGCCGCCCTCACGGGCCTTGGCCGCGACGCCGTTGTAGACCTTCTCGAAGATGCGCGGCACGGCCGCCATGTACGTCGGCCGCACCACCGGCAGGTTCTCGATGATCTTGTCGACCCGGCCGTCCACGGCGGTGACGTGCCCGACCTCGATCTGCCCGGACGTGAGCACCTTGCCGAAGACGTGCGCGAGCGGCAGCCACAGGTACTGCACGTCCTCGCCGCTGATCAGGCCGGTCGCGGCGATCGCCTTCGCCATGTAGGCCCAGTTGTCGTGCGGCAGCCGCACGCCCTTGGGGCGGCCGGTGGTGCCGGAGGTGTAGATCAGGGTGGCGAGCTGGTCCTTGGTGATCGCGCCGACCCGCTCCTTGATCAGCTGCGGGTGCTGCTCCAGATAGGCGGCGCCGCGCCGCTCCAGCTCGGCGAGGGTGATCACCCAGTCGTTCGCCTCCACGCCGGCCGGGTCGATGACGACGACCTGGGTCAGATCCGGCAGCTCGGCCCGCTTCTCGACGGCCTTCGCGAGCTGGGCCGCGTCCTCGGCGATCAGCACTCGGCTCTGGGAGTCGGAGAGGATGAACGCGGACTCGTCGGCGTTGGTCTGCGGGTAGACGGTGGTGGTGGCACCGCCGGCGCACATGATGCCGAGGTCGGCGAGGATCCACTCGACGCGGGTGGAGGAGGCGAGCGCCACCCGCTGCTCGGGCTGGACGCCCAGGTCGATGAGCCCGGCCGCGATCGCGTACACGCGGTCGGCCGCCTGCGCCCAGCTCAGCGACTTCCAGTCGTCGGGGCCCTGCCCGGCGGACGGGGGGACGGGGTAGCGGTAGGCCTCGGCGTCGGGTGTCGCCGCCACGCGCTCCAGGAAGAGGGCCGCCACGGACGGCGGACGGTTCTCGATCAGGGTCTGTGTGTCGGTCACGACATCCTCCGGGGCCCGCGACGGTGCGGCTGACTCGGTGCGGCTGGGTTAACTCACGGTGGGGTTTCGGGCTGTTGTTTAACTCGCGAGTAACTATCGAGCAGGGATCAGGGTAAGGGGCGACCGCCCGCTGCGTAAGGGGCCTCGGCCTGTCACTTTCCACTCAGAGCGACGTTACGCACGCGTAGGGGCCCGTCGCACTTTCGCACGACGGGCCCCCACATGCCCGGTTTACGGACGTCACCAGTTGTTACCCCTGGTTACTTCTTGCCCTTGACCGACCCCGCGCTGTCATCGCTGGACAACACGGCGATGAAGGCTTCCTGCGGAACCTCCACGGAACCCACCATCTTCATCCGCTTCTTGCCTTCCTTCTGCTTCTCCAGCAGCTTCCGCTTACGGGAGATGTCACCGCCGTAGCACTTGGCGAGGACGTCCTTGCGGATGGCGCGGATGGTCTCGCGGGCGATCACCCGGGAGCCGATGGCGGCCTGCACCGGCACCTCGAAGTTCTGCCGCGGGATCAGCTCCTTGAGCTTGGCGACGAGCCGCACGCCGTACGCGTACGCCTGGTCCTTGTGGGTGATCGCCGAGAACGCGTCCACCTTGTCGCCGTGCAGCAGGATGTCGACCTTGACGAGGCTGCTCGACTGCTCGCCCGTGGGCTCGTAGTCCAGCGAGGCGTACCCGCGCGTCTTGGACTTCAGCTGGTCGAAGAAGTCGAAGACGATCTCCGCGAGCGGCAGCGTGTAACGGATCTCGACCCGGTCCTCGGACAGGTAGTCCATGCCGAGCAGGGTGCCGCGCCGGGTCTGGCACAGCTCCATGATCGCGCCGATGAACTCGGTGGGCGCCAGGATCGTCGCCCGCACGACCGGCTCGAAGACCTCGTCGATCTTCCCCTCGGGGAACTCGCTCGGGTTGGTGACGGTGGCCTCAGTGCCGTCCTCCATGATCACGCGGTAGACCACGTTCGGGGCGGTGGCGATCAGGTCGAGACCGAACTCCCGCTCCAGCCGCTCCCGGATCACGTCCAGGTGCAGCAGGCCGAGGAAGCCGACACGGAAACCGAAGCCGAGGGCGGCGGAGGTCTCCGGCTCGTAGACCAGCGCGGCGTCGTTCAGCTGGAGCTTGTCCAGGGCCTCGCGCAGCTCCGGGTAGTCCGAGCCGTCCAGCGGATACAGACCCGAGAAGACCATCGGCTTCGGGTCCTTGTAACCGCCGAGCGCCTCCGTCGCGCCCTTGTGCTGGCTGGTGACCGTGTCACCGACCTTGGACTGCCGGACGTCCTTCACACCGGTGATGAGGTAACCCACCTCACCCACGCCCAGGCCGTCCGCCGGCAGCATCTCGGGCGAGTTGACGCCGATCTCCAGCAGCTCGTGGGTGGCGCCGGTCGACATCATCCTGATGCGCTCGCGCTTGTTGAGCTGGCCGTCGATGACACGGACGTACGTCACGACACCCCGGTAGGAGTCGTAGACCGAGTCGAAGATCATCGCGCGGGCGGGGGCGTCGGCGACCCCGACCGGCGCCGGGATCTCCTTGACGACCTTGTTCAGCAGCGCGTCCACGCCGAGCCCGGTCTTCGCCGAGACCTTGAGCACGTCCTCCGGGTCACAGCCGACCAGGTTCGCCAGCTCCTCGGCGAACTTCTCCGGCTGGGCGGCCGGCAGGTCGATCTTGTTCAGCACCGGGATGATCGTGAGGTCGTTCTCCATCGCCAGGTAGAGGTTGGCGAGGGTCTGCGCCTCGATGCCCTGGGCGGCGTCGACGAGGAGAACGGTCCCCTCGCAGGCGGCGAGCGACCGCGAGACCTCGTAGGTGAAGTCGACGTGCCCCGGGGTGTCGATCATGTTGAGGATGTGGGTCGTGCCCTGGTCGGGGCCCTCGGTCGGGGCCCAGGGCAGACGCACCGCCTGGGACTTGATCGTGATGCCGCGCTCGCGCTCGATGTCCATCCGGTCGAGGTACTGAGCACGCATCTGCCGCTGCTCGACCACACCGGTCAGCTGGAGCATCCGGTCGGCGAGCGTGGACTTGCCGTGGTCGATGTGCGCGATGATGCAGAAGTTGCGGATCAGAGCCGGGTCGGTACGGCTCGGCTCGGGCACATGGTTAGGGGTCGCGGGCACGCAGGGTCCTGTCTCTTGAGGCGCCTTATGCCTCGGGTCGGATCGTTACGTAGTCTCCATGGTCCCACGCGCAGGGACCGGGGGGCGTTTTGGGCCGTCCGGAGGGCCACTGGTACTGTAGATGGCTGTGCCTCATGCCCTCTCAGCGCGAGGCACGACAGGTAATTTTGGATCACCGGTACGGGACCCCCGCGGCCCCGCGCCTGAACCTGAAAAGGCTCCTTCGTGGCGAACATCAAGTCCCAGATCAAGCGGATCAAGACCAACGAGAAGGCGCGGCTGCGCAACAAGGCCGTCAAGTCCTCCCTGAAGACCGCGATCCGCAAGGCCCGTGAGGCCGCTGCCGCGGGTGACGTCGAGAAGGCCACCGAGCTCCAGCGCGCTGCCGCGCGTGCGCTCGACAAGGCCGTCTCGAAGGGCGTCATCCACAAGAACCAGGCCGCCAACAAGAAGTCGGCGCTTGCTTCCAAGGTCGCGTCCCTCAAGGGCTGAACTCCTTTCTGATCTGACCGCCGGAAGGACCCAGAGCGGGCCCTCTCTCATCCGCTCCCGCCCGGCACCCTCGAGCCTGTTCGCGGCCTGCGTTCGCCACGCGGGAACGGGCTCACCAGCTTGAACCGAGACCCCGGCCCCCTCGCCCTTCCCCAGGGTGGGGGCCGGGGTTTTTGGTTGCCTTTTCCGGGGCGAGGCGCAGGGATTTGGGTGCCTTGCGCAGGGCGGGGCGCAGGGACATGGGCGCCTTGCGCAGGGCGAGGCGCAGGGACATGGGCGCCTTGCGCAGGGCGAGGCGCAGGGACATGGGTGCCTTGCGCAGGGCGAGGCGAGGTCAGAGGTTCGGCTTCCATTTCCGGGGCGGGGCCAGAGATTGGCTGCCCGCTCCCGGGTGGCGAGGGGCGGGGGGTGGCTGTCTTTGCGGGGCCGGGAGGCCAGGGGCTGGCCGCCCTTTTCCGGGGCGGGGAGGCCAGGGGTTTCCCTGCCCTTTCCGGGGCGGGGAGGCCAGGGGCTTGACTGCTCTTTCCGGAGCGGGGAGCCCAGGGGCTTGGTTGCCTTTCCCTTTCGGGAGCGGGAGGCCAGGGGCCTGGCTCCCCTCTTCAGAGGCGAGGCCCAGGGCTCGGCTTTCTTTCCGGGGCCGAGGCCCGGGGGCGTTTACCCGCGTCCGCGGGAGCGGGCGGCTCGGGCGATCGTCACGACCGCCTTCTCCAACGCGTACCCGGGATCGTCCCCGCCTCCCTTCACACCCGCGTCCGCCTCGGCGACCGCCCTGAGCGCCACCGCCACCCCGTCCGGCGTCCAGCCCCGCATCTGCTGCCGGACCCGGTCGATCTTCCACGGCGGCATGCCCAGCTCACGCGCAAGGTCGGCCGGCCGGCCGCCCCGGGCCGAGGACAGCTTCCCGATCGCCCGCACGCCCTGCGCCAGCGCACTGGTGATCATCACCGGCGCCACGCCCGTCGCCAGCGACCATCTGAGCGCCTCCAGCGCCTCCGCCGTGCGGCCCTCCACGGCCAGGTCGGCGACCGTGAAGCTGGACGCCTCGGCGCGCCCGGTGTAGTACCGCCTGACGACCGCCTCGTCGATCGTCCCTTCCACGTCGGCGACCAACTGTGAGACCGCCGACGCCAACTCCCGCAGATCGCTCCCGATGGCATCACAGAGCGTCTGGCACGCCTCGGGTGTGGCCGACCGCCCGGACGAGCGGAACTCCCCCCGCACGAAGGCCAGCCGGTCCGCCGGCTTGGTCATCTTCGGGCAGGCCACCTCCCGCGCCCCCGCCTTGCGCGCGGCCTCCAGCAGCCCTTTGCCCTTGGCGCCGCCGGCGTGCAGCAGCACGAGGGTGATCTCCTCGGCGGGCGAACCGAGGTACGCCTTCACGTCCTTGACCGTGTCGGCGGACAGGTCCTGCGCGTTGCGTACGACCACGACCTTGCGCTCGGCGAAGAGCGACGGACTGGTCAGCTCGGCAAGTGTGCCGGGCTGCAACTGGTCCGGGGTCAGGTCACGTACGTCCGTGTCGGCGTCGGCGGCCTTGGCGGCGGCCACCACCTCCTGCACGGCACGGTCGAGCAGGAGGTCCTCCTGGCCCACGGCGAGGGTCACCGGGGCGAGAGGGTCGTCATTCGCAGTCTTCCTGGCCATCGCTTACAGCATCCCACGCGGCACTGACAACGAAGCGCTCCCGGCACCCTGACCGGTCCCGGAGTGGACCCCGAGTCCGCCTCGGGGACCAGCCCCTACGCGAGCCCCGGGCCCGGCTCGGGTCACGCGCCGGGATCGGATCACGGGCCCGGCTCGGGTCGCAGGCCCGGCTCAGGCCATGGGCCCGGCTTGGGTCGCAAGCCCGGCTCGGGTCACGGCTCCTCGCGCCAGCCGTCCCACTCCCCCGCGAACGCGTCCAGCTCGGCCGGGTCGAGTCGCTTGTCCTCGTCCCGCAGGACCACCAGCCACTGGGCGTCCTCGGCGTCGTCCTCGCCGGCCAGCGCGTCCCGTACCAGTCGGGGTTCCTCGTCTATCAGGAACCGCTCCCCGAACACCTCGGCCGCCTCCTCGGCGGCGTCGCGGTCGGGCAGCACCAGCACATGTCTCACATCACTCACGGGCCCATTCTCCGGCACCGCGAGCGAGGCGAAGGGCAGGTCAGTCAGCCCTGGGGGGACATGCCCCACGCCGACCCTTCGGCGGCACTCGGCAGGTCATCCCTTCGGTACGCGCCGCTCGTCATCCCTTCGGTACACGCCCCCCTCAGCCCTTCTGCACGATCTGCACGTCGAGGTCGATCCGGATGCTCACGGGTATCCAGCACATGCGCCGGGACTGAGCCCAGTCAGCCGTTCAGGTCGGGGTTGCGCACAGTCGGCACACAGCTCAACTCGATACCGAAGCGCTCCCGGTAGACCGTCAGCACCTCCTCGTCCGTCTCCAGCTCCCGCGTCTCGTGCGTGCCGTCCACGGCGGTCGTCTTCAGCCTGCGCCCGCTCAGCGTGGTCCTCCCTCCGTCCTCCGTGACCCGTGAGCAGACCAGTGACCGGGTGAAGTGCGACCGCGGCGACGTGCTGTGCCACCAGGCGCCGGCCGCGAAGTCCCCCAGCGCCCGGGGACGGGTCTCCAGCCGGAACTGCGGCTTGCCGTCCCGCACGACGTCCAGGTCACCGGTGCCCGGCGCGGCACCGCCCCGCACCCCGGCCGGGTCCGGCCCTGCCTCCACCACCTGGAACCTGCCGCCGGGGTCGTCCTGCTCCCCGCGTTCCGCACAGTCCAGCGGATAGTGGCTGTGCGCACCGAACCCGACGTCGGCGAGCCAGGTGTGCCCGTCCGCCGTCCGCACGCGCAGCGCGAGATGGTCGTAGGGGATGCCGAGCCGCCCGTCATCTCCGTACACGCGTCCCGCGAGCAGCTCCACCTCATAACCGAGGGCGGTGAGCAACGTCCCGAACGCGCCGTTCAGTTCGTAGCAGAAGCCGCCCCTCCGGGCCTCGGTCACCTTGTCCAGCAGCCGCTTCTCCTCCAGCGTGATCTCCTCTCCGAGGTGGACCGACAGGTTCTCGAAGGGGACGGCCCGCAGATGGCACAGGTGCAGCTCGCGCAGTGCCTCGCTGGTGGGTCGCGGTGCGCGCGCGATCCCGAGGCGGCGGAGATAGGCGTCGATCTGTGCTGATGTCATGGGCCCAGTCTGGACTGGCCCCTTCTCCTCTCTGAGCCAGCCTGTTCTCGTCTCTCTGGACCAGTCTCTTCTCGTCCTCGCCGGTCGTCCCCGGTCGTCTCCTGGCGTCTCTCGTCGTCTTCAGTCCTCTCTCGCCACCCCTATCCGCCCGTTCCTTCCTCCGGTCCCGGTGATCGCCAGCGCCCCGTCCCGGTCGGTGCGCAGGACCATCGCGCCGCCGGCTCGCAGCGCGGCCATGGTCGCCGGGGCGGGGTGGCCATAGGGGTTGCCGGTTCCGGCGGAGATCAGCGCCACCCGGGGAGCCGCGAGGCGCAACAACTCCGCTTCCTGATAGGCCGAGCCGTGATGGGCCACCTTCAGGACGTCCACTCCGGCCAGGTCGGCCGCCGCCGGGGACCGCACCAGTGCCTGCTGGGCCGGAGGTTCGAGATCTCCGAGCAACAGCAGCCGCAGGCCGCCCGTGCGCACGAGCAGTGCGACGCTGGCGTCGTTCGGCCCTTCCGGCTCCCACCCCTCCGGCTCCCACCCGGCAACCGTGCCCGGCCCTACCGGGGGTACGCGCGGGCTCTGCGGTGGCGGCGGTGACAGCGGTGGCGGCGGTGGCCACAGGACCCGCCAGGTGAGCGGTCCGGCGCGCCGCTCCTCTCCCGCGACCGCCGCCGTGACCGGGATGTGCCGCTCGGCCGCCTCTCTTCGGACGAACTCCGCCTGCTCAACGGGTTCCGCGAACGCCGTCGTCTCGATCGCGGCCACCGAGCGGTCCCGCAGGACGCCGGGCAGGCCCGCCACATGGTCGGCGTGGAAGTGGGTGAGGACGAGGAGGGGGACGCGGGTGATGCCCAGCCGCCGCAGGCAGTCGTCGACCAAGGCCGGATCGGGTCCGGCGTCCACGACCACGCCGGCTCCCTCGCCCGCCGCCAGCACGGTCGCGTCACCCTGCCCGACATCGCACATCGCGAACCGCCAGCCCGGTGGTGGCCAGCCCGTGATCACCCGGGTCAGCGGCGCGGGCCGCGTGATCAGCAGCACGAGCAGCACTCCCAGCAGCCCGCACCACCCCGGGTGCCGCAGCAGTCTCCGGCCGGCCAGGACGACGGTCACGGTGGCCGCCGCCAGCGCCAGTGCCCCCGGCCAGCTCCCGGGCCAGTCGACTCCCGCGCCCGGCAGCGCCGCCCCGGTCCGGGCGACCCCGGCGATCCACCGCGCCGGCCAACTCGCGCACCAGGCCAACGCCTTGGCCACCGGCATCGCCACCGGCGCCGCCGCCAGCGCCGCGAATCCCAGGACCGTGGCCGGTGCCACCGCCACCTCGGCCAGCAGGTTGCACGGCACCGCCACCAGACTCACCCGGGCCGAGAGCACCGCCACGACCGGCGCGCACACGGCCTGCGCGGCGGCGGCCGCCGCCAGTGCCTCGGCGAGCCGCGGGGGCACCCGGCGCCGCCGCAACGCCTCGCTCCATCCCGGCGCCAGCACCAGCAGTGCGCCGGTGGCCAGCACGGACAGCAGGAAGCCGTAACTACGGGCCAGCCACGGGTCGTAGAGCACGAGCAGCAGGACGGCCGTGGCCAGTGCCGGCACCAGCGATCTACGGCGCCCGGTCGCCAGGGCGAGCAGCGCGACCGCGCCACAGGCGGCGGCCCGCAGGACGCTGGGGTCGGGTCGGCAGACGACCACGAACCCCAGCGTCAGCGCTCCCGCGAGCAGGGCCGTCGCCCGTAGGGAGAGCCCCAGGTGTGGCGCCAGGCCACGGCGCTCGGCCCGTTGAGCCAGGCCGGGCGGCCCGATGAGCAGTGCGAGCAGGACGGTGAGGTTGCTGCCGGAGACGGCGAGCGTGTGCGCGAGGTCCGTCTCCTCGAAGGCGTGGTCCAGCTCGGGCGCGATCCGCGAGGTGTCCCCGACGACCAGCCCGGGAAGCAGCGCCCGCGCGTCTCCCGGCAGATCTTCGGTCGCTTGCCGAAGACCTGCTCGGAGCCGCCCCGCCAAGCGTTGCGGCCCGCTGGGCCCCGCCACGATGCGTGGCTCCGGATGGCCGCGCACCCGCAGCACGGCCGCGATCCGGTCACCTCCCGTCAGCTCAGGAGCCAGCCGCCCGGCCACCCGAAGCCGCGTGGACGGCAACAGCCCGAGCCAGGCGGCCCGCCCACCAGCCACGCTCTGCCGGGCGCGGTTCGGTGACGGCCCGGAACTCCGGCTCCCCGCGCCGCTCCCCTCCGGTGCTGGAACATCCGGGTCGACGATCAACAGCACGGGAGTCCTCGTCCGCACACGCCTCCCGTCGGCCTCCTCGACGCTCCGCACCTCGGCCCGGGCCAGCACCGCCACCGGCGCCGCGTGATCACCGCGCACGTGTGGCCTGCTCAGCCAGGGATCGCCGCTCACCTCGACCTCGGCGGTCACGGTCGCGAACCGCCGGGCCAGCTCGGGCACCGGTCCACGCCGCACGTCGGCCCCGTGCAGCCCGGCGGAGGCGGCTGCCGCGGCGACACAGAGCAACACCGCCGCGCAGGCGGCCCGCGCCCATCCGAACCGAGCACACACCCACCCGGCCCGCTCGGCCCGTCCCACACGGCCAGCCGGTCTCAATCGCCCATCCCTTCCGACAAGGCCAGCCGTTCCGACGTGCCCCGCCCGTCCCGGCCACCCAGCCGCTCCTCCGGCCCGCCCGCCCCTTCCCGGTCGCCGCACCGACAGCAGGAGCACCCCGCCGACCAGGCAGACAACGGCGGTCACGGTGGTCCAGGCCGCCGGTGCGTCCACAGTCAGGGCCGCCGTGGCCCAGGCCGCGAGCGAGGGCGGCACCAATCGCAGGTCCATGGGACCGCTCCGGTCGGCGCGCGCAGTGTCATCCCGCTCGGGTTCAGGGCGCGGGTCGGCCTTGTCGAGCACGCGGCTCATGGCCGTACCAGGTCGCGCAGGTCGGTGAATCGGCGGTCGCCGATGCCGTTGACCTCGCGCAGTTCGTCCACCGAGCGGAAACCGCCGTGCTGGGTGCGGTAGTCGATGATGTGCTGGGCCAGTACCGGGCCGACTCCGGGCAAGGTGTCGAGCTGGTCCGCCGTGGCCGTGTTCAGGGAGACCGGCGCCGTCGGGCCCGTACCGGCGGCTCCGGAGAGCGAACCGGTTGCCGGGGCGGGCAGAGCGGCGGCCCCGGCGGGGGTGCCGACGACGACCTGTTCGCCGTCGACCAGAAAGCGGGCACGGTTCAGTCCTTCCGTGCTCACGCCCGGCCGGACCCCGCCCGCCGCCCGCAGCGCGTCGGCCACCCGGGCACCGGCCGGCAGCCGCCGGATCCCCGGTTTACGGACCTTGCCGCTGATGTCCACGACGATCTCCGCGCCGGGTGTCGCCGACGTCCCCCCACCTGGTCCCGCGGTCGGTCCCTCGCCCTTCTTCGCGACGGGCGCCTGCGCACGCACCACCTGAGGTGCGCTCACCTGCTGGGGCCGGCCCGCCCAGAAGTGCTGCACGGCGAAGACGGCGGCGGCGACGAGGACCACGGCGAGTGCCACGACTCCCCGCCGCTCCACTCCGTACCGGGTCTGAAGCCACACCGGCATCCGCTCGCGCAGCGCCAGCCCGGCCCGCTCCCGCCAGTCCGGAGCCTCGGGCACCTCCGACTCCGACTCCGCTTTCGGTTCCGACTCCGGCTCCGGCTCCCGCTGCGGCAACCGCACGGCACCCGCCACTTCAGGCGGAGCCACAGTCGCCGCCCTCTCCGGGATCACCCCCGGCACCGACCGGCCCGCTGTCACCGTCCGCCTCGAACTCGAACGCGAACGCGCACTCAGGCCAGGTGCCAGGCCCGTCACCGTTGCCGTCGCTGTGCCCCCGGCCTCCTCCAGGATCGGCGGCGCGTTCCCCGACTCCCGCCACTGCACGGCCCGTTCACCGAAGAGGAGTTCCGCCCGGCGGCGCAGTTCCTCCGCCGGCGCCGACGGGCGACGACCGGCGCGGCGATGGTCGGTGGAGCGGCGATGCCGGACGCGGCCGTCGGAGGCGGGGCCACGGCCAGGGCCGCTGGTCGCAGTTGCTGTGCGTGAGCGAGATCGAAGTGCCATGCGACGAGGATGCGGCATTCCGCCACATCGCGATGATCTTGGTGAATTACCGTGGACATCCGCCCGGTTGTGGAAAACTCCGCCACCCGCACGAGTGAAGCAGGCCGGCCCACGGCGTCAACGGGAACAGGCCGTACCCGGGATCACCGCTGTCAGCGAGGCGAGACGACCGCGCCCAGCAGCCCGGGCCCGGTGTGCGCCCCGATCACCGCTCCGACCTCGCTGACATGCAGGTCGGCCAGGCCCGGAACGCGTACCCGCAGCCGGTCGGCGAGCGCGGCGGCGCGGTCGGGGGCGGCGAGGTGATGGACGGCGATGTCGACCTCGGCGCTGCCCGCCCGCTCGGCGGCCAGCTCCTCCAGACGCGCGATCGCCCTGGACGCCGTACGGACCTTCTCGAGCAGGTCGATACGGCCGTCTTCCAGCTGAAGCAGGGGTTTGACGGCGAGCGCTGAGCCCAGCAGTGCCTGGGCGGCGCCGATACGGCCGCCGCGGCGCAGATAGTCGAGGGTGTCGACGTAGAAGTAGGCGGACGTGCCGGCGGCGCGCTTCTCGGCGGCCGTGACGGCTTCGTCCATCGTGCCGCCCGCCTCGGCGGCCTGGGCCGCGGAGAGCGCGCAGAAGCCGAGCGCCATCGCGACCATTCCGGTGTCCACCACCCGCACGGGCACCGGCGCCTCGCGCGCCGCGAGGACCGCCGCGTCGTAGGTGCCGGACAGCTCGGCGGACAGGTGCAGGGAGACGATGCCGCACGCGCCGGACTCGGCGACCCTGCGGTAGGTCTCGGCGAACACCTGGGGACTGGGGCGGGAGGTGGTGACGGAGCGCCGCTTGTGCAGTGCCTGGGCCAGGGAGCGGGTCGAGATCTCGGTGCCCTCTTCGAGGGCCTGGTCGCCGAGGACCACGGTCAGCGGGACAGCGGTGATGCCGTGACGCTCCATCGCCCGGGGCGGCAGGTAGGCCGTTGAATCGGTGACGATCGCGACATGGCGGGACATGAGCTGGAGGTTACCTGGCGTAGCGCTCACTCGGCAGCCCGGCCCCTGTCCCGCGGTCCGGGAGCGACCCGCTCATGTGGTGCTCTCGGGGCGGGGCTTCTTCAGCCACGGGGCGGCGCGACGCCATGACGGCGGGGCGATCGCCTCGGGAGCGGGCTCCTCGGCCGCCTTCGCCCCGGGCGCCTTGGGCCAGGTCTGTTCGGTGGCCCGGTCGTCGGCGGTGGCGGGCGCTTCGGGCCACGGCGGGGGCGCCTGGCCGGGCTCGGTCCGCGTCCAGTGGCGCAGGGCGTCCGCTTCCATGTCGATCTGGGCGCTGAGGGTGCCCAGGTCGTCGTCGGCGAAGCGGCGGGCCCGGTCGCGGACGGCCCAGCGCAGGGAGTCCGCGGACTTGGTGATCCGCTCGGTGCGGCTGCGCAGTTCGGGCAGGCGCGCGGTGAGCGTGGCCCGGTCCGGCTCGGACTCCAGACGCTTGAGGTCGGCGTCCAGTTCGTGTCCGTGCGCGCTGAGCCGCTCGAAGAGGCCGAGGGATTCCTTCAGCGACTCGTCCTCGGCCACGCTCGCGTGCAGCGCGTCCTGTGTGGCGCGCATGGAGGTGCGCAGCGCGAGCCGTAGCTGGGCGATCTCGCCGGCGGGTCCGAGCTGGGCGAAGGACTTGGCGCGCAGGGTGTGGTCCTCGACCGTGCGGCGGGCCTGCGCGATGGTCCGGTCCACGCCGCGCTTGGCGGCTCCGACCGCCTTGACCGTGGCGTACGCGCCCAGGGCGACGAACAGCAGGAAGAGCAGGGCGAACACGGTCAACACGACTTCCATGACGCTCCTCCTCGGCCGGTACGGCGTAAGCCGCTGTGCTCTCCACGGTAAACGCATTGGGCAGGCCCGGAGTTCCGGAAGAACCCCGAACCTGCCCGTAGGGGACTACCCCGAGCCGGCGAAACGACCCCGGCCGTTACGCCGGGACGATGTTGACCAGCTTCGGCGCCCGCACGATCACCTTGCGGATGCCCGCGCCGCCCAGCGCCGCGACGACCTTCTCGTCGGCCAGCGCCACCTTCTCCAACTCCTCCTCGGAGATGGCGGGCGGCACCTCCAGCCGGGCCTTGACCTTGCCCTTGATCTGCACGACACAGGTCACGCTCTCGTCCACGACGTAGGCCGGGTCGGCGACCGGGAAGTCCTGGTGGACGACCGAGTCGGTGTGGCCCAGCTTGCGCCACAGCTCCTCGGCGATGTGCGGGGCCAGCGGGGCGACCATCAGCACCAGCGGCTCGGCCACGGAGCGCGGGACCGCGGCGCCGGCCTTGGTCAGGTGGTTGTTCAGCTCGGTGACCTTGGCGATGGCGGTGTTGAAGCGCAGGCCCTCCAGGTCCTGGCGCACCCCGTCGATCGCCTTGTGCAGGGCGCGCAGGGTCTCCTCGTCGGGCTCGGCGTCGGTGATGGTGACCTCGCCGCTGTTCTCGTCGACGATGTTGCGCCACAGCCGCTGCAACAGCCGGAACTGGCCGACCACCGCGCGCGTGTCCCACGGGCGGGAGACGTCCAGCGGGCCCATGGCCATCTCGTACAGGCGCAGCGTGTCGGCGCCGTACTCGGCGGCGATCTGGTCCGGAGTGACCGCGTTCTTCAGGGACTTGCCCATCTTGCCCAGCAGTCGGCTGACCTGCTCGCCCTGGTAGTAGTAGGCGCCGTCGCGCTCCTCCACCTCGGCGGCCGGCACCGCGATGCCACGGCTGTCGCGGTAGACGTAGGCCTGGATCATGCCCTGGTTGAACAGCTTGTGGAACGGCTCCGCGGAGGAGACGTGCCCCAGGTCGTACAGGACCTTGGACCAGAAGCGCGCGTACAGCAGGTGCAGCACGGCGTGCTCGGCGCCGCCGACGTACAGGTCGACACCGCCGTGCGGCCGGCCCTCGCGCGGGCCCATCCAGTACCGCTCGATCTCCGGGTCGACCAGCTTCTGGTCGTTGTGCGGGTCCAGGTAGCGGAACTCGTACCAGCAGGAACCGGCCCAGTTGGGCATGGTGTTGGTCTCGCGGCGGTACTTCTTCGGGCCGTCGCCCAGGTCCAGGGTGACGTTGACCCATTCCTCGTTGCGCGACAGCGGCGTCTCGGGCTCGGTGTCGGCGTCGTCCGGGTCGAAGGTGCGCGGGCTGTAGTCCTCGATCTCGGGCAGCTCCAGCGGCAGCATCGACTCGGGCAGCGCGTGGGCGACGCCGTCCTCGTCGTAGACGATCGGGAAGGGCTCGCCCCAGTAGCGCTGGCGGCTGAACAGCCAGTCACGCAGCCGGAAGTTGACCGTACCCTCGCCGATGCCCTTGCGCTCCAGCCATTCGGTGATGCGCGCCTTGGCCTCGACCACGCCCAGGCCGTTCAGCCTCACGTCGTCGCTGTCGGAGTTGACGATCTTCGCGTCGTAGGAGACGAAGGCGTCGTCCCAGGTGGACGGGTCCGTGCCGCGGCCGTCGGTCGGCTCGACCACACAGCGGATCGGCAGCTCGAAGGCGCGCGCGAAGGCGAAGTCGCGGCTGTCGTGTGCCGGGACGGCCATGATCGCGCCGGTGCCGTAGCCCATCAGGACGTAGTCGGCGATGAAGACCGGGACCCGCTCGCCGTTGACCGGGTTGGTCGCGAACGCGCCGGTGAAGACGCCGGTCTTGTCCTTGGCCTCGGCCTGCCGCTCGACGTCGGACTTCGAGGCGGCCTGCGCGCGGTAGGCCGCGACGGCGTCGGCCGGGGTGGCGTGGCCACCGGTCCACACCTCGTGCGTGCCCTCGGGCCACGCCTCGGGGGTGAACTTCTCGACCAGCGGGTGCTCGGGCGCCAGCACCATGTAGGTCGCGCCGAACAGGGTGTCCGGGCGGGTGGTGAAGACCGTGATCCGCTCGCCGTCGATCGGGAAGTCGACGCGGGCGCCCTCGCTGCGGCCGATCCAGTTGCGCTGTTGCAGCTTGATGGCCTCCGGCCAGTCCAGCTCCTCCAGGTCCTCCAGCAGCCGGTCGGCGTAGGCGGTGATGCGCATGTTCCACTGGCGCAGCTTGGCCTTGAAGACCGGGAAGTTGCCGCGCTCGGAGCGGCCGTCGGCGGTGACCTCCTCGTTGGCCAGCACGGTGCCCAGGCCCGGGCACCAGTTGACCGGCGCGTCGGAGGCGTAGGCCAGGCGGTACTCGCCCAGGACGTCGGCGCGCTCGGTGGCGGTCAGCTCGCTCCACGCGCGCGTGGAGCCCGGAATCGCGCGCTCACCGGACTCGAACTGGGCGATCAGCTCGGAGATCGGGCGCGCCTTCCGCGCCTCCTCGTCGTACCAGGAGTTGAAGATCTGGAGGAAGATCCACTGGGTCCACTTGTAGTAGTCCGGGTCGATCGTGGCGAACGACCGGCGCTTGTCGTGGCCCAGGCCCAGCCGGCGCAGCTGGGACTTCATGTTGTTGATGGCGGCCTCGGTGGTGATCCGCGGGTGCTCGCCGGTCGTCACGGCGTGCTGCTCGGCGGGCAGGCCGAAGGCGTCGAAGCCCAGGGTGTGCAGGACGTTGTGGCCGGTCATGCGCTGGAACCGGGCGTAGACGTCGGTGGCGATGTAGCCCAGCGGGTGGCCGACGTGCAGGCCCGCACCGGAGGGGTACGGGAACATGTCCATGATGAACTTCTTGGGCTTGGCGACCAGCTCGGGATCGCCCGCCAGGTCGCCCTTGGGGTTCGGCGCCGCGTAGGTGCCGTCGGCGTCCCAGAAGTCCTGCCAGCGTGCCTCGATCTCGGCTGCCATGGCGGCCGTGTAGCGGTGCGGCGCGGCCTCCGCCGACGTGGCGGCGGTGGCAGCGGGGTTCGTCTCGCTCATGATCCTCAAAGCTCCATCGATCGTCTCTGCCTGCGGCTGTGACATCCAAAGAAACGAAAAAGCCCCTCACACAGGAGGGGACGCCGCGCCGATGCCGACCTCACGGGTGGACCGGGGTCGGTACTGATCAGCGCGGCCCGCTAAGCAGAAGGCGTACGGCACGCATGGCGTTAGGGTACCGCAGCCCTTGAGCAAGCGGCGAGGCGCTTCCGTATCCCTGGTGGACATGTCACGAAGCCCGCCCGCAACTGAACGAAGGTCAACGATTACTTCGCGTAACGTCCCCTATGGGACACCTCCCCCAGTCGCATTGTCCGTTGATAACAACGCAATAACTCAAACCCCGTACTGATCGGTATGGCGCCACTTAGAGTGCGGCAGCGGGACCGCTTTCCCGAAACTGCTCGGAGTTGCCCCCATGAACCCTCGTCGTAGTACCAGCTCGCTCCCCAAACCGGGCCGCTCGGCCTATGGGGTGGCGTCCGCTGTCGTCCTGCTGCTCATACCCGTGATCGTGCTGGTCGGAGGCAGCCAGTTCCGCGAGTTCCTGAACTTCGGCGCGGGCGTGCTGTCCCTCGTCTCGCTGAGCTGCTCGGTGATCTGGGGCCTGTTCGCCCAGGACCGGATCTTCCTCAACACACGGCAGCGGATCATCGGCCAGGCGGTGCACCGGACGACCGCGGTCGCCTCGATCGCGTTCCTGTTGCTGCACATCACCACGAAGATCGCGCTCGGCCACACGAAGCTGATCGCCGCGATCATTCCGTTCTCGCTCGGCGTCACCGGAATCGCCGGCCTGATCGGACTGGGCTCGCTCGCGGGCCTGCTGATGATCTTCGTGGGTGTCACCGGCGCCCTGCGCAGCAATTTCGCCACCCCGGCCCCGGTCGCCGCCCGCTGGCGGGCCATGCACATGCTGGCCTATCCGGCCTGGTGCGCGGCGCTGGTCCACGGCCTCTACGCGGGTCGCTCGGCCAAGCCGATCTTCGTGATCCTCTACAGCCTGTCCCTGCTCGGTGTGATGGGCGCCCTCGCCCTGCGCGCCGCGCCGCGCCCGGTCAAGCGCAGGGTCGCCGACCGGCTGGTGGCCCTGTTCGGCAGCTCGGAGCGGCCCGGACTCGACGAGCTGGACGCGAGCCGCTCGCGGGTGGCCGAGTCGGCGCTGCCCGGCTTCGAGAGCCGCCGGGACCGACGCCAGGCGTCCGCCGACACGGCGGCGTCCCCGCTCTACCAGACCCCGGCCGCCCCGGCCGGCGAGCCCGCGCCCGGTTTCGCGGCGGCCTACCGCGCGGTCTCCACACCGGGTCGCCCCCAGCAGCCCTTCATGGCCGACCAGACCGCCCGTATGGACGTGCCGCTGGATCTGCGGCCCACGGAGGCCGTCCCGCGCGTGGACGGCCCCTCGAGCACCTCGGGCAGCTGGCCGATCCCGTCCCCGCCACCGGTCGGCGAGGCCCCGCCGTCCGCGTACGACCCGCTCCAGGACACCGGATACACCATCCCTGTCTACGGCAATCCGGGCACGCCCGGATACAGCGGAAGTGACGTGTACGACACCGGTGAGACAAACGGCCTCTACGGCACGTACAACCCGAGTGACACGTTCAACAGCGGTCCCGCCACCGAAACGCTGCCCGGCTCGTCCTACGAGACACCGGGTTCGGGCGAACCTTGGAACACGCCTTCCGGAGGCTTTTAAGTGAACGAGGCCCTGCCCGACGTCCCAGAAGTCCGCGTGGTCGGGCTTCCCCAGCTCACGTCGGGCTTCGACCTTGTGGAGCGGCTCGATCTGGCCATGCATCTGAAGGTGCACGGGCCGCTCGACCCGCTGGGCGGCGAACAGCTCGCCCAGCTCGCCGAACGCATCAACCTCAGGGGCCGCGGCGGCGCCGGCTTCCCCTTCCACAAGAAGCTGCGTTCGGTCGCCGAGTCGGCGATCAAGCGCGGGGTGCGGCCGGTCGTCGTGGTCAACGGCAGCGAGGACGAACCGGCCTGCCGCAAGGACACGGTGCTGATCAACCGTGCCCCGCACCTCATCCTCGACGGCGCGCTGCTGTGCGCCGAGGCGCTCGGGGCGCGCACGCTCGTCATCGGCGTCACCCGTGAGTCCACGCAACGCTCCATGGAGGCCGCGCTCGCCGAACGGGGGCTGAGCAACAGCCGTAGATCGGCGCTGCGCGCGTGGGTGCAGCGCAATCCGGTGCGCATGGTCACCGGCGCCGCCGCCTCGCTGATCCGCTCCGTCGACGGCGGCCCGGGGATCCCGCCCGGCCGCAAGATCAGCGCCTCGCAGAGCGGCGTCGGCGGCGCGCCCACGCTGCTGTCGAACGCGGAGACGTTCGCGCAACTGGCCATCGCCGCCCGCATCGGCCCGGAGCGCTACGGCAACACCGGCCTGTACGACGAACCGGGCACCGTGATGCTCACGGTGTCCGGCGCGGTCGCCCGCCCGATGGTGATCGAGGTCCCCACGGGTGTGCCGCTGCGCTACGTGTTGCAGCTGGCCGGCGCCCCGCCGGTGCCGCAGGGCGTGCTGACCGGCGGCTATCACGGCAAGTGGATCGACGCGGCGACCGTCAACGAGGCGATCGTCTCCCGTAACTCGCTGGACGCGGTGGGCGGTTCGCTGGGCGCGGGCGCGATCCTGCCGATCAGCCAGGAGACGTGCCCGCTGGGTGAGTCGCTGCGGGTCGCCCAGTGGCTGGCCGAGGAGAGCGCGGGCCAGTGCGGGCCGTGCTACCTGGGACTGCCCGCCGCCGCGCGCGGGATGGAGGACATCCTGAACGGCGGCGGACCGGCCGCCCTTGAGGCGCTGAAGCAGGTCGCGAAGAACGTGAAGCGGCGCGGGGCGTGTTCGCACCCGGACGGCTCGGCGATGTTCCTGGAGTCGACCATCAAGGCGTTCACCGACGACCTGGCCGCGCACGTCCTCGGCAACGGCTGCGGACGGCCCGTGGAGGGCGTTCTGCCGCTCTTCGAGGGAGGCAGGGCCCCTACGGGCGTCCCGGGCGGCGGAGAGCCCGCGGAGACCGGCGCCAGCCGCCAGAAGATCTACGTCGACTGGACACTGTGCCGGGGCCACGGGCTGTGCGCGGACATCCTCCCGGAGGTGTTCGAGCTCGGTGCCGACGGCTTCCCGACCGTCGCCCAGGCACAGGTGCCGCGCTACGCGGAGGCCAAGGCGCTGCGCGCGGTGCGCCGCTGCCCGGCGCTCGCCCTGCGCATCGAGGAGGACACGCGCGGGCAGGCGCCGTCGCGCAATCTGCCGGTCCTCTCCCAGGGCCGCGGCCGGCGCGCGCTCGGCCGCTGAGCAGACGCGAAGGGGCGGCGCGGACCAACACACCCGCGCCGACCCCCCCCCCCCCCCCCCCC
>NZ_JBVHWM010000007.1:0-198586 GCF_055564375.1 Streptomyces sp. NPDC029138 | reverse complement strand
GAACGCCTGCTCCCACCAAACCAACGCCCCCCCTCCCCCCCCCCTCCCCCCCCCCCCCCCCCCCCCCCCCCCCCCCCCCCCCCCCCCCCCCGCTACCGGTCGCGGTCCGCAGGAAGTCGCGCAGCGGCGAGCGGGAGCCGGCACAGGCGGTCTGGCCCGAGAGGTCATCGGGTGCGAACGCCATGCTCATCAGTGCTCATCTCCGCCTCGCGCCGACTGTCGTGCCGGGGCCGACACTGCCGGGGCAACAGTGGCGGGCGGGGCGTTCATTCCATGGACGGAGACATCACCACGTGCTGAGACATCACCCAGGTGCTGAGACCCACCATGGGCGGAGACATCACCACTGGGCTGAGACATCACAGGGACGAGCAAGGGCCGTCGCGTGCCGGGCGTCAGGACAGGTAGCCCTCCACCTGTGACGCCGGGCGCACCTGTGCCTCCTCGGGGTCCTGGCCGGCGGCGGTGCGGGCCCGGCGCTGCCGGAGCAGGTCCCAGCACTGGTCGAGTTCGGTCTCCAGCCGGGCGAGGCGTGCCTGCTCGGTCGGCTGGTCGATGCTGTGGTCCGCCAGGCGGTCCCGCAGGTCCTTCTCCTGGCTGATCATTTCCGTGATGCGTCCGAGGATCTCCCTCTCGCCCTCGGCGCCTGGTCCCGTCGTCATGCTTCTCTCCCCAAGCCGTGAGCCGTGAGTCGACATCAGTCGATTCATGCATTGAACAGCAGGTTCAACGCATCCGCCACGGTGGGGCGAGCGATGATCGAGCCCCGTCAGGAAGCACAGACGCGCTGGGCCTGGGTGGCCGCCGTGTCGCGTTGCGCCTCGGCGTCCGCGAGGGCTTGCAGCTCGGAACGGTCCGGGTGCCCGCCGTCCGCGATCCTGTCCTGTAGTTCCTTCTTGTACGTCTCGTAGTCGCGGTCTGCCTTCTCGGCCGCCGCCACGGCCCTGGCGCATGCGGCGTCGTCGGTGCCGAACGCGGCGTGGGCGGGCGCGGGGACCGCGAGGAACAGCGCGGCACCGACGGCGATCGCGGGCAGGCGTGTGACATCCATGGTCGACCTCCGTGGAGGGAAATCCGGGGAGAGAAAGCCCAGGTCAGGACGTGAGAACGACCCGGCGGCCGCTGTCGCTGGCGTCCACGCACTCCTGGTACGGGTTCGGGTCGCCCTGACGCTCCTGGCACGTCCAGGTGGTTCCGTCGACGCTGACCGTGGCGGGCGCGCCCGACCTGCTGGACGCTGCCTTGGTGTAGGCGTCGGCGACCTCCAGGGCGCCGGGGCAGGACTCGGCCCGGTCCGCCCAGACCGCAAGCCCGGTGGCCTTGTCCGCGCCGCAGTACGTGACCGACGCCCGGGCGGCGGCGTCCGTACCGGCGAACGCGGTGGCCGGGGTCCAGAGGCACAGCGCGGCGGCCCCCAGCAGGCCGACCGCCGTTCCCGTCATGATCGAGCGCATCGCGTGTGTCTCCTTTGCGGCGATGAACGAGGCCTGGGCATGTCGGGCATGTAAGCCATTTCAGGTATGCACCGATGTGGGGCATGCCGGGTACCCAGCCTCCTCTCGGTACGATCATCCACAGGGACGGGGCGATCGGCACGCCGCCGTCCGCCGGAAGATGCCGGGCCACCGGCAGATGCCGGGCCACACCATGGCGGCGTAGCCGGTGAACACCCGGTGCGAGGCGTCGCCGATCTGCCCACGCCACGTACGCCCGGCCGGGTGGGGGTACCGCCCAGGCGCTCACCCTCGCTCATCCCGGGCCCTCTGAGTCAACTCACCGACGCCGTACCGACGGCCCCCGATGCCCTCCCCCCCACCCGCTCGCCTTCGAGGGGTGGGTACCGGTTCCGGCACGCGGATCTGCCGCTCCGGCGACGGGCTGAACCTCACATCGCGCGACGAGCGCGACCAGCCACGACGTTCTCGCAGACGTTCGACGGCCTGTCTCGGCCCCACGGGTGGAGCGGCTGTCAACACAGCCAACGGAGCGCTTAGCAGGCCCTGCGTGGGTACTGGGTGCGCCACGCCCGGCGGATCGGAACTCTTTATTGCTTCTTTGTCCCTCGGCATTCTGGTGATGTGCCCGGGCCACCAGGGCTCGGTGTTCATCAGGGCTCGGTGTTCATCAACGTTGCGACGGGGGCAGAAGCGATGATCGAAACAGTATTCAGGTCCGAGGACTTACCGGTGGCCGACCGGGTCGACGCGTGGCGGGAGAAGTTGTCCCAGATACACGCGCCCGTGGACCTGGTCTGTCGTCCCGACTCCGACTTCCGCGCGCAGCAGTGCGTCGTCCAACTGGAGAGCGCGCTCGTGTGGTCCTCGGTCTGGTCGCCCCAGACCATCAGGCGGACACCGCGGCTCATCCGTCGTTCCGACCCGGAGATGATCCACCTCTCGCTGATCACCAAGGGCACCGTGGGTTTTTGCATGGGCGGCCCGGACGCCCTGTACGGCCCATACGAGCTGCGTACCAACGACTCCTCCCGCCCCTTCGATATTTTCCTGGGCCCTCAGGGGGAAGGCGTGGACGCCGTGAGCGTCGACGTGCCCCGTGCACGTCTGCCCCTGCCCGCGGATGATCTCGGCCGGGTGATCGGTCACCGGATGACGGGACAGGAGGGCGTCGGGGCCCTGCTGACGGCCTTCCTCACCACCCTGGCGGACAAGCCGCGTTCATACACCGCCGGCGACGCGCCCCGGCTGGAGACGGTCCTGGTCGACCTGCTCGCGGCCGTGTTCGCGAACGCGCTCGACGCCATGGACTGCCTGCCCGCCGAATCGCGGAGGCGGACCCTGACCCTGCGCATCCAGGCGTTCATCCGCGACCACCTGCATGACCCGGACCTGACGCCGGCCGCCATTGCCGCCGCACACCACATCTCGACCAGCCATCTCCACCGGCTGTTCCAGGACCGCGAGACCACCGTGTCCGGCTGGATCCGCCACCTGCGTCTGGAGCGTGCCCGCGAGATGCTCGCCGATCCCGCCCGGCGTGACGTCCCGGTGCATCTCGTCGCCGTGCGCGCGGGCTTCGAGCACCATCCGGTCTTCACGCGCGCGTTCCGCTCGGCCTACGGCATGTCGCCCCGCGACTACCGCCGCCGTGCCCTGCTCGAGGTGACCGGCGAAGGACCCGCAGCCGACTGAGTGGGGACGGATCGTCAAACAACCGTGGACTCGGCGTCAACATCTCCACGCCCGTTGCTCAGAAGATGACATCAGTCGCCCGAGACCGGGCGATCGACATCAACGGGGAGATGTTCATGACCAGGATCGAGTTCGATCACGTCAGGTACGGCTCGACCGAGCCGTGCGTGAAGACGTTCCAGAAGGCCCTCATCGCCGCCGGCTACAAGATCCCGTCGGGCCCCACCGGCAAGTACGGCGACGAGACGAAGAGCGCCTGCGCCAAGTTCCAGCGAGCGCAGGGCTGGTCGGGCAGCGGGGCGGACGGACTGCCGGGCGCGGAGACATTCGCCCGGCTCGGTCTGAAGGACGGGGGCCACCGATCGGGCGGGGTGCCCTCACCCGTGCCCGGCCACGAGGTCACGTACGCATACGGCGTCCGCAACTCGGACTACTCCGTCGGCTACCACACCGGGGACGACTACGCGGCACCCACCGGCACCCCCGTGGTGGCGGTACGGGCGGGCACCATCGCCTGGTCGAACGGCGACGGGGGCGCGTACGGGAACTGGATCTGCCTGCGCGCGGACAACGGCCGAGACTACATCTACTGCCACCTGTCCCAGCGCGCCGTCTCCAAGGGCGACAAGGTGAAGGCGGGCGAGCGGCTCGGCAAGGTCGGGGCGACCGGCAACGTGACGGGTCCACACCTGCACTTCGAGGACCGTCCCCGCGGTGGCGGGTACGGCAACGACCGCAAGCCCTCTTGGTGAGCACGGGCCACCCACGGCACTGACCGCACATTCACCTACCAGGAGGTTTCCATGGCGACACCCCTGTCCGCAGCGAAGCTCCTCGCCGCCCTGCGCGCCGAAGGCGTACGGGTCGTGGAGGTCGGCGACTGGCGCACGCACAACCGCAACCACAAGGGCCCCTGGGGACCCGTCAACGGTGTGATGATCCATCACACCGTGACCTCGGGCACCCAGGAGTCCGTCGCCATCTGCCGGGACGGTTCCAGCTCACTGCCTGGCCCGCTGTGCCATGGCGTCATCGCCAAGGACGGCACCGTCCACCTCGTCGGCCACGGCCGCGCCAACCACGCCGGCGGGGGCGATCCCGAGGTCCTCGAGCGCGTGAAGGCCGAGGACTACGGCACCCGCCCGCCAGAGCCGACGCGCGGCAACGACGACGGCGTGGACGGCAACGTCTGCTTCTACGGCTTCGAATGCGTCAACCGCGGCGACGGCGACGACCCGTGGCCCGCGGCACAACTCAAGGCGATCGAACGCGTCAGCGCCGCGATCTGCCGTGCCCACGGCTGGACCGCTCGCAGCGTGATCGGCCACCTCGAATGGTCCCAGGACAAGATCGACCCGAAGGGCTTCTCCATGCCCGGGATGCGTGACCGCGTCGCGGCCCGCCTGAAGAAGACGCCGAAGCCGGCGCTCGTCACCGGCTGAGTGAGCCCCGCGGTCCGTGGGGGTGCCTCCGTCCGGAGACACCCCCACAGGGGCGTCGTCGGGGCCGACGCCCGAGAAAGACCGTTCGTGAACGCCACCAGCAGCCCCGAGCACCACGAGGCCAGCGCACGCCCGGACCTTCTCGCAGAGGAGCGGCAGATGTTGGCCGAAATAGCCATTGCCGCCCTGTGACCTGCGGCGATGGAGTGGTTGATGAGTCTGCGCCTTACACGGAACAAGGCGCGGAACGAACAAATGTGACTGGGGAGCACGGTGGCCTATGTGATGGAGCTACCGCTCGACGAGGGCGGTGACGGGGCGGCTCGGGTCGTCAAGATCGAGGTCCAGGAAAAGCCGGCAGACGGACTGGTCAAGGTGGCGCGGCCTGGGCAGGTCGTGGCCAGGGCGGCCCGTTCCATGGGAGAGATGCTGTCCGAGCTGCGGCCCATGGCCCGGCAATTGGTGGACACCTTCAGTGAGCCGGTGCGGGGTCCGCAGGAGATCACCGTGGAGTTCGGTCTGTCGCTGTCGGCCGGCGCCGACATCGTGATCAGCAGCAGCACGGCTCAGGCACACTTCACCGTGACCCTCAAATGGGACCGGAGTGAGAACCAGGCGGAGGAAGCGGGTCGCCGGGCTGCCGAACCGGAGGGATGAGGGTGCCGGACAGCGCCACACCGACAGTCCGGGGCGGCCCGACCGCGCTCGACTCGGCAGTCCTGCGTATCACGGACCAGCAGGGAAACTGCTGGGGTGTCGGCTTCCTGGTAGGTGAACAGACCGCTTTGACCTGTGCCCACGTGGTGAGTGCCGCTCTCGGAACGCCCGAGGAGCAACCGCCCACGGCCGCGGCGCGGGTGTTCGTGGACCTGCCGCTACTGTCCGCAGCCGAGCCCGGCCCGGCACCGGCACCGGCACCGGCACCGGCACAGATCGTGCACTTCGCGGCGGGCGACGAAGATGTCGCGGTGCTGCGTCTGGAAGCCGCGATTCCGCGAGGGCGCCCAGTGAGAATGGTCGACGCCGCGGACGTGTGGGGGCACCCGGCCCGGATCTTCGGGTTTCCCCAGGGTCGCCCGGCCGGTGTGTGGCACGCCGGAGTACTCCGTTCCCGCCAGGCCGACGGCTGGATCCAGACCGACCTGGCGTCCGACGGCTACCGCGTCTCCGGGGGATTCAGCGGCAGCCCTGTGTGGGACGAGGACCTGTCCGCGGTCGTGGGCATGGTGGTCGTCGCCGAGTCCGGGGAGCCCGCGGCGAGCTATCTCATCCCGTCCGACGCGCTGCTGCGCACTTGGGAACCGCTGCGGGCCCTGACGTTGCAGCCCTCCCCGTTCCGTGGCCTGGCCCCGTTCCGGGAGGCGGATGCGGCGTCCTTCCACGGGCGGGAGGAGGAGACCAAGGAACTGACCGCCAAGGTCGCCGCCGAACGCCAGGTGTGCCTGGTCGGGCCGTCCGGATCGGGCAAGTCCTCTCTCGTCCTGGCCGGGGTGGTGCCGAGCCTGCGCTCTCGGGGATTCTCCGTGGGCGTGCTGCGTCCCGCCTCCGGCAGCCGGCCGCTGTCGGCGCTGTCGGCCGCGCTGCTGCCCCTCCTGGAGCCCGACCTGTCCGCCGTCGAACGGCTGGACCGGCTTCCCGCCCTGGTGCGCGTCCTCGCCGAGCAGGGCGTCGCGGACACCGTCACCGCCGTATTGGAGCGTCAGGGAACGCACGGCCTGCTGCTCGTCGTCGACCAGTTCGAGGAACTGCTCGTCTCCACTCCCGACCTGGTGGACGAGTTGGCCGACGCCCTCTACACAGCGTCCCTCCCACCGGGCCTGCACGTGCTCACCACCCTCCGCGCCGACTTCCTGGAGAGGGCGCTGACCCACGCGCAGGTGGGCGCCGCCTTCCGTAACCGGCTCTACGCCCTGAGCGCTCCGAGCCCGCAGCAGCTTCGCCAGATCGTCACCGAACCGGTGGACGCCGTACCGGGAGTCGGCTACGAGGCCGGTCTCGTCGAACGCGTGCTCGCCGACGCGGGAGAGGAACCTGGCGCGCTGCCCCTGCTCGGCTTCACCCTGGACCGGCTCTGGCGCAGCCAGGACGGTGGGGTCCTCACCCACGAGTCGTACGAGGCGCTGGGCGGCGTCACGGGCGCGCTGGGACAGCACGCCGAACGTCTGTGGAGCGCGCACGTCCCGGACTCCGCGCTGCCCGCCGCCCGCCGCCTGTTCGCGGCGCTGGTACGCGTGCCCCTCGGCACCAGCGCGATCACACGGCGGACGGCCCTGCGCAGTGAACTGGACACCAAGGCCTGGGACATCGCCCAGCCCCTGGCCGACGCGCGTCTGCTCGTCACCGGGCGCAGCGCCGAGGGCGTCGAGACGGTGGAGGTGGCGCACGAGGCCCTCATCAACGAATGGCGGCGCCTGGCCGACTGGGCCGAGGAGGACCGGGCCTTTCTCGTCTGGCGTGAAACACTGCGCCACGACCGGGAACGCTGGGAGCACGGCGGCAGGGAGCCCGATCTGCTGCCCTCGCGGTCGGCCCTGGAGGCGGCCGAACGCTGGCTGTCCGACCGTGGCCGGTTCCTGACTGACGCCGAGCAGGACTACCTGCGCCGCGGGCAGACTCACCGGCAGGCACGACGCCGCAAACGGCGAGTCCTGACGTCCGCCATCGCGTCCCTCACCGCTCTGGCGGTCCTCCTCGGCGCGCTCTTCGCCTACTACCGCTACGTCAGCGGCCGGCGTGCGGCGGAGTCCACCTCCCGCGTGCTGGCGCAGAGCTCCACCGACCTCGGCACCTCGGATCCGGTGCTCTCCATCATGACGGCGCTGGCGGCCTACAGGACGTCCCCGACCGAGCAGGCCCGCGACGCCCTCCTGCACGCCCGGCTCGCGTACCACCCCGATCAGCGCCTGCTGTCCGGTTCCGACGGCTCCGTCACCGGCGTCGCCGCGAGCAAGGACGGCGAAGTGGTCCTCGTCCGCTCGGGCATCGGCAAACCCACCCTGTACGTACACGCGGCCACGGGAACGGTGAGGAGGGAACGGCTCGACCTGCCGTACCAGGTTGCACTGAGCTTCGTTTCCGCAGACGGACGCCGGGCCGGGTTCTTCACGGAACAGCGGGAACTGGTCTGGTTCGACGTGCGGCGTGACGGCGGCCCCGGCAGCCTGGCCGGCCCGGCGCACCGACTGCCGCCCCGGCTCGGCTCGCCGGCCGGTCTCAGCGACATCAGTGACAACGCCGCGATCTCGAGCGACGGGCGGATCGTCGCGCAGACCGGGGCGGGCTTCACCACTGTCGCCTGGTGGGACCTTCGGAAGGGGACGTCGGGCACGGTCCCGCTGCCTTCCGGCCTGCCGAAGACGACCGCCTTCGACGGCGTCTACATCGGCTCTGACGACCGCAGGCTGCTGACTCACGTCTATGACCGGAACGCCGAGAAGAGCTCGCTGATCGCCATCGACCGGAGCACCCGGCACACGCAGGTCATCCTGCCGCCGACCACGCACTTCAAGGTCTCCGCCGGAGGGAACACGGTCGCGAGCTGCGAATCGTCCAAGAAGCACGGAGGGCGCGCACTCGTCGTACGGAGGACCGACGGGTCAGGTGCGGTACTCCACTCCATGGACCAGGGCCTGGGCAAGGGCGACACCTGCGGGCTGGAAGGCGTCGACGACAGCGGTAGATGGGTGGTGCTGCTGGGATACGACGGTAGCGGCCGTCGCTCTCTGCTGGACTTGAAGACCAATCAGGTCCGCTTCTTCATCAGGAGTCGGGGGGCCGACGCACATACGGTGCACAACGTGGTCTCGGTCCGCGGCGAGCCCGTGCTCCTCGCCTCCGACGACAAGAGCGTGATGCACATCCCGGCTCTGCCGGAGGGCGCTCCGGCGGATCCGCTGACGAAGCCGGCACTCTCCCCTGACGGGAAGTCCATCGTGGGCCTGGCGGACGACGGGAAGCGCATCGAGCGCCGCGCCTCGGACGAGGGCGGCGAACTGCTGGCCGGTGCGGAGCGCCGACCGGGCGACGTCGACAGCGAGGATGTGGCGGTCGCGTTCAGTGCGGACGGGAAGGTGGTGGCCGACCGGGTCGGAAAGAGCACCATCGTGCTGCGCCGGGCCTCGGACCTGCGCCCAGTCCGTACAATCACCGCCATGGATCCGCCTGCCCGTGACCGCTGGTCCAAGGACACGGGTTTCAGCTTCCGCTTCATCGGAGACAGCGTGGTGACGCTGTCCGGCCCGGTGGTGCAGAGGTGGGACCGGAGCACCGGCCGTCGAACGGAGCAGACGGACTTGCGGCGCCTGATCCCCGGTGTCTCCGCCAAAAGCGCCCTCACGTTCACCACGCATCCGAAGCGCGGTCATCTGGCCGTCGTGGTGTGGGGTGACCCGGAAGTCCACATCGTCGACACAGTGGCGGGGCGCGAGGTGAACACGATCGAGACGGGATCGGACACGACGACGATCCAGTTCGACCCGGCCGGAAAGTACTTCGCTCTGCTCCGCAGAGGGGGCAATGTCGAACTCTGGCAGACCAGCCCGCCCCGCAAGAGGATCGGGCCGATCCTCGCCAGTGACCCCTACTACGACACGGGATTTGTCACCCAGTTCCTCCGCGACGGTCGTTTCCTGCTGTTCTCCGGCACCTCGGCGCACTTCTACGACATCGGCGAGGGCAGGTCGAGCGATACCTACACCTTCGGCGTTCCCGTCGATTCCACCACGGGGTACTCCTACATCGATGCCTCCACCGACGGCAGGACGCTGCTGTTCCGTGACGACGAGTTGGGGCAGACCGCCTACCGCACCATTCGGCTCGACGCTGACCTGTGGCAACGTCAGCTGTGCCGCGTGATCGGTTACCGCGAATTCACCGCTGAGGAAAGGCAGAGTCTCGGCGCCGCCGTCCCGGAGGAACCCCTCTGCCACGACGGATGACGCCGTCCGCTCCAGGCCGCGTCGTTCAGGTGATGATCCGGGTTGCTCACACGATTCCGAGGGTGGTCAGCGGGCGGTTGGTGTCGCGGGTGTGGTGACGGAGCCCGGCGGCGATGTTCGTCCGGCCGGTGAGTCGGAGGGCGCCGATGGCCAGGTTGCGCAGGGATGCCATGGCACGTGGAGCAGTGCCGGTGCGTACGTGGGAGGCGTCCTCGGCGTACGTGGTGCCCCTGACATGGTGGATCTTGTTCTCGATGCCCCAGTGTTCGCGGACGTGGCGGGCGATCCCGGTGACGGCGGCCGCCTTGATCCGGCGGATCTCGTCACGGCCGTGCGCGGTGGCCCGGGTTTTGTCCAGGAGTGGCACTTCCCGCCGTGGCAGGGCCTTCAGCCACCTGCGCGGGGTGCTGATTGCCCTTGATCAGCGCGATGTGGTGGGCGTTGCTGGTCCTCGACGAGGAGGCGGGCATGGGCGGTCTGCGAGTGGAGGGCGTCGAAAGTGACCACCGTGCCGTGCGGGTCGAGCGGCGCAAGCAGCGGCTGGAAGACAGTGATCTCGTTGGTCCTGCCGTCCACCTCGTGCTGGGCGGTGACCAGGCCGGTCCCCGTCATCGCGGCGAGCAGGTGGACCTGGGTGCCGTCACTGCGGCGGGCGCCGCGCACGGTCTTGCCGTCCACCGCGAGGGAGGGCAGGGGCCGGTCGCTGTCGTTCTCCTCCTGGCCGGCGGCGCGTTCGCGCCCGGCGAGCCGACTTCCGACGGCCGTATCCAGCGCGTCGCCGTCGATGCGCTGGAGGATACGCCGCGCGGTGGCCTCGGCCGGGGCGACGGGGCCGCGGTCCGGCTCCCGGCAAGGGCCACCGAGCCGGGCCAGGACGTACGGCGGTGCGTCGGCGACCCAGTCCGCGATCGCGGCCAAGGACTTCGCTCCGGCCAGAACCGCGCACGCGGCCAGAGACAGGACAGAAGCGAGCGGGTGGCGCCGGCCCCGGTACCGCCGGGGACCGGGCACCTGAGCCAGGCAGGTCAGCAGGCGGGGGAGGTCATCGGGGGCGGTCGGTACGGCGTCGGTGAGTTGACTCAGAGGGCCCGGGGTGAGCGGGGGTGAGCGGGCAGACACGGTCCTCCGTCGTGGTGATCAGGGACTCGACACCTCATGATCACCGGACTTCGCGGCTGCCTCCGCGTCAGCCCCGGCGAATACCCCGCGACCCCGCCCAACTCCTGAAGCCGCATCAACCCGGACACACCGCCTGAACGACGCCGCCCTGGGGCACCGCCTGAGACTCAGGGGCGCCACAGACATCCTTCGGGCAAGACCGCTCCGGTGCCGGTCAGGTGCTTGATGGCCGCGGCGAAGGAGTAGCAGTCGAAAAGCGCCGCATGCTCTTTGCCGGCCGCTGGTTTGGGGAGGCCGAGTACCTGCCACAGGCGGCCGACGTTGGCTGTCGTCGTCGCCGGCGCGACGGAATTCACCCATGGGCGGATGTTCAGGAAATGGGCGTCGAGAAATCCGTTCTTGACTTCTTCCCCTCGGGCTCGCGCCCAGCCCACGTTCTCGCCGAGTACGACCATGTCGTTGCCGTAGGAGAGCACGGACTGCCCTCGGCAGAATCCGAGGAAGTCGCCGAGTGCCGCTGCCGCGGGGAGCCCCTGCCTGTCCACCGTCTCCTGGTCGATACCGGTGAGTTCGGTGAAATACGGAGACAGTTGCGGATTGACCACAGGCCGCACGAGCGCTTCGTACTCCTCTACGACGGAGAAGTCCTCACGCAGCCGCAACGCGCCGATCTGCACGATCTCACGCAGCTGCCCCGGTGCCGACCAGTCCTGCTCGAGCGCCCCCGGCCAGGTCGTAAACTCAAGATCGAACACGATGAACGTAGGCAAGAAAATCTCCCTCTGGAGCAAGAAAAATCCCCCTCTGGGAGGAGGTCGCCGACAGGCTATCGTTTCCTGTCCGCCGACACGTGTTTCCTGTCCCCCTTTACCGGGATTCCCCGTTTCCGGTGCCGCGCAGTCGGGCGAGTGCGGTGTTCAGGTCGGCCCGGCGGGGGCGGTTGTGGCGCAGTCGGTGGACGGCCAGGCCGAGCAGGAGGCCCAGCGGCACGAGTGAACCGGCGGTGAGCCGGACATGGCGTTCCATGCTCCGCGTCGCCTTCGTGGTGCCCGGGTGCCGTCACCGCCCAGTCCAGGTGTGTCCCGGCGCCGCCGCGACAAAGTCACGAATCCGAACACCGCCGAACATCGCCGGCCGACAGAATCCTTGACGACGCATCAGCACCTTCCTACGCTCACTGAGACCCATGGGAGCGTTCCCACGCCCCCGCACCGGCTGTCCACGTGATCCGGAGGTCGTCGTGACCCACGCGCACCGGCACCCCCGCACCACCCGGCTGCTCGGCGGCATCACGGCCGCCACCGCACTCGCCGCCGCCGTACTCACCGCGCTGCCGCAGACGGCGCACGCCGCGACCGCGCGGCAGGTGGAACGCCTCGACCGAGGACTGACCAGCACCCACACCAGCAGCGGAAACCTGGTGTCGTGGCGGTGGCTGGCCACCGACCCGAACGACGTGGCGTTCAACGTCTACCGTGGCGGCACCAAGCTCAACTCCGCGCCCCTCACCGCCTCGACGAACTACTTCGACGCCGGTGCCCCGGACTCGGCCGACTACACGGTGCGCGCGGTGGTGAACGGCACCGAGCAGACGGCCTCCGAGCACGCGCTCCAGTTCCGGTCCGGCTACCTGGACGTCCCGATCTCGCCGCCGGCCGGGGGGACGACCCCGGACGGGGTGGCGTACACCTACGAGGCCAATGACGCCTCCGTCGGCGACCTCGACGGCGACGGCAGGCTCGACCTGGTCCTGAAGTGGCAGCCGACCAACGCCAAGGACAACTCCCAGTCCGGCTACACCGGCAACACGATCGTCGACGGCATACGGCTGGACGGCACCCGGCTGTGGCGCATCGACCTGGGCCGCAACATCCGCTCCGGCGCGCACTACACGCAGTTCCAGGTGTACGACTACGACGGCGACGGCAAGGCCGAGGTCGCGATGAAGACGGCCGACGGAACCAAGGACGGCACCGGCGCCGTCATCGGCAACTCCTCGGCCGACCACCGCAGTTCGAGTGGTTACATCCTCTCCGGCCCCGAGTACCTGACCATGTTCAACGGCCAGACCGGCAAGGCGATGCAGTCGGTGGACCACGTCCCGGCCCGTGGCACGGTCTCCTCCTGGGGCGACTCCTACGGCAACCGCGTCGACCGCTTCCTCGCCGGCACCGCCTACCTGGACGGAGCACGCCCGTCCCTGATCGTGGCCCGCGGCTACTACACCCGCACGGTCATCGCCGCCTGGGACTGGCGCAACGGCCAGTTCACCCGCCGCTGGACCTTCGACACCACCTCCTCCACGAACAGCGGCAAGGGCTACGACGGCCAGGGCAACCACCAGTTGTCCGTGGCCGACGTCGACAGAGACGGCAAGGACGAGATCGTCTACGGCTCGATGGCCGTGGACGACAACGGCAGCGGGCTGTGGACCACGAGGAACGGCCACGGTGACGCCATGCACGTCGGTGACCTGGACCCGTCCCGGCCGGGGCTGGAGGAGTTCAAGGTCGACGAGGACGGGTCCAAGCCCTCCTCCTGGATGGCCGACGCCAGGACCGGCCAGATCCTCTGGTCCACGCCGGCGAACGGGGACAACGGCCGGGGTGTCTCCGGGGACATCTGGGCGGGCAGCGCGGGCGCCGAGTCCTGGTCGTCGGCGGAGAGCGGCGTCCGCGACCCCAAGGGCACGGTGGTCTCCTCGCGGAAGCCGTCCAGCGCCAACTTCCTGTCGTGGTGGGACGGTGACACCGTCCGCGAACTACTCGACGGCACCCACATCGACAAGTACGGCACCTCCGGCGACACCCGCCTGCTGACCGGCGCCTCCGTCCACTCCAACAACAGCACCAAGGCGACCCCGTCCCTGTCCGGGGACATCCTCGGCGACTGGCGTGAGGAAGTCGTCTGGCCCACCACCGACAACCGGGCCCTACGCGTCTACAGCACGCCGTACCAGACCGGCACCCGCATCACCACGCTGCTCCACGACACCCAGTACCGCACCGCCCTCGCCTGGCAGAACACCGCCTACAACCAGCCCCCGCACCCCGGCTTCTTCCTCGGCGACGACATGCCGACCCCGCCCCGCCCGACCGTCCACACACCCTGACCGTTTCCACGGTGAGAAGGGCGTCCGACGGGGCGGATACCGCGGATGCCGACGGACGCCCCCTCGCAGCCGCGGCCGGCAGTCGAGGGGGCCCGCACGTCACCTGCGCCAGAAAAGGTGGTGCGTCACGCCGCTCGGGCTGGGCACGACCTCCAGGTGGAACCGGTCGAGCAACTCGTCCGGGGACTCCCAGAGACGAAGCCCGGACCCGAACTCGACCGGCGAGACCGCCACATGCATGGTGTCGACGAGGTCGGCGTCGAGGAACTGCCGGATGGTGGTGACCCCGCCGCCGAGTCGGACGTCCTTGCCCTCCGCCGCTTCACGCGCCTGTTCGAGGACGGTGGCCGGGTCGCCGTCGACGAAGTGGAACGTGGTGTCGGAAAGCGTGAACGACGGACGCGTGTGGTGGGTCATGACGTAGACAGGGGTGTGGAACGGGGGCTCTTCCCCCCACCAGCCGCGCCACTCATGGTCGTCCCAGGGCCCGCGCTGGGGCCCGAACTTGTTGCGGCCCATGATCTCGGCACCGATGTTGCGTGCGAAGTCCCGCGTGAAGTAGTCGTCGAGGCCCCGGCTCCCGCCGGGATCCGTGCGCATGGGCCAGCTCGCCGTGGCGCCGGCCCAGGCGAACAGCCTCTCGGGACGGTCCAGGCCGAACGGCCGCTCGAAACTCTGGTGCTCACCAGCACCGATTCCGTCACTCGAGACGTTGAAGTTCATGACTCTCAGCAGCTGATCCACGTTTCTCCTCATCAGGTCCTGCCGCGCCGGCGAGGCGCCGCACACCATGACGTCGAACGGGACGCGGCCGAATCGACAGCGGCCCCGGAATTTTTTCCGGCGCGACGGCGACGACGCTTTCGGCACCCGCACGGCGCCCCCGCCCCGCACCCGTCAACGAAGGGCTTGCCGCCCGCGGAGAGGCCGGCCGGCGTGACCCGCGCCGGGCCGGCCGGGCGAGGGTGGGTTATCGGTCATGTCGAGGGTTTTCCCTGTACCCCTTTGGCCGGCGCTTTGCCTATCGTTCCTGCACAGCTGACCCACAGGTAACCCCGGACGGGTCCGCATCCGCGCACGGTCGGCCATCTGCACCGCTTGTCGGTTCAACCCCTCCGCTTCGACGCCGAAGCGCCTCCCCACTGCCGCTCCGCCCTGCCCGGAGTCGGTCACGAAAGGCACATCCTTGCGTAGAGTTCCCGCCACCGGACGGACGCTGATATCCGTCGCCGCGGTCTCCGCGGCCCTCCTCACGGCCGCAACGGCCACCGGCGCCGCCGCCCAGGACGGCCCCGTCCGCGAGAGCGCGGTCCGGGCCGCCCGGACCGAGGCCGCCCCCGGCGCCCCGGCCGAACGCCTCATCGTCGGCTACAAGTCGGGCGCCGCCGAGGCCACTTCCGACAAGGCGGCCGAGTCCGACGCCGCCGCGAAGGGCAAGGAGGCCGGCGAACACGTCGACTTCCAGCGCCGCCTCGGCACCGGCGCCGCCCTCGTCGACCTCGGTGACGACGTCACCCGGACCGATGTCGCCGACGTCGTCGCCGGGTACCGGGCCGACCCGCAGGTCGCCTACGTCGTACCGGACCGGCTCAACAAGCCGATGGCCACGCCGAACGACACCGAGTACGGCAAGCAGTGGGACCTGTTCGAGGACACCGCCGGCATGCGCGTGCCGGGCGCCTGGGACCTGTCCACCGGCTCCGGTGTCACGGTCGCCGTCATCGACACCGGTTACGTGGCCCACTCCGACCTGGCCGCGAACATCGTCGGCGGCTACGACTTCATCTCCGACACCGCCGTATCCGTCGACGGCGACGGCCGCGACGGCAACCCGGCCGACCCGGGTGACTGGTACGCCGCGGGCGACTGCGGCGCCGGTGTCCCGGCGAGCAACTCCTCCTGGCACGGCACGCACGTCGCCGGCACCATCGCCGCCGTCACCGGCAACGGCAAGGGCGTGGCCGGTGTCGCCTACGGCGCGAAGATCTCCCCGCTGCGCGTGCTGGGCAAGTGCGGCGGCTACGACTCCGACATCATCGACGCCATCACCTGGGCGTCCGGCGGCACCGTCTCCGGCGTGCCCGCCAACACCAACGTCGCCAAGGTCATCAACATGAGCCTCGGCGGCGACGGTGCCTGCACCTCGGCGACCCAGAGCGCCATCAACGCGGCGGTGAACCGGGGCACGACGGTCGTCGTGGCCGCGGGCAACGACAACGACAACGTCGCGAACCATTCGCCGGGCAACTGCAACAACGTCATCTCGGTCGCCGCGACCAACCGCTCCGGCGCCAAGGCGTCCTACTCCAACTACGGCTCGCTGGTCGACATCTCGGCGCCCGGCGGCCAGACCAGCACCGGCACCGCGAACGGCATCCTGTCCACGCTCAACTCCGGCACCAGGACGCCGTCGACCGAGTCGTACGCCTACTACCAGGGCACCAGCATGGCCACGCCGCACATCGCGGGCCTGGTCGCGCTGATGAAGTCGGCCGACGCCTCGCTGACCCCGGCCCGGATCGAGTCGGCCGTCAAGGCCAACGCCCGTCCCCTGCCGGGCAGTTGCTCGGGCGGCTGCGGGGCGGGGCTGGCGGACGCGGCCAAGACGGTGCAGGCGGTGAGCGGTTCCGGTGGTACGGGTGGCTCGACGGGCACCACCTTCACCAGCACCTCGGCGGTCGCCGTCCCCGACGGCGGCTCGGCGATCGAGTCCCCGGTCAGCGTCAGCGGGCTGACCGGCAACGCTCCCTCGGCCCTGAAGGTGGCGGTCGACATCACCCACACCTACCGCGGTGACCTGGTCATCGACCTGGTCGCGCCGGACGGTTCGGCCTACCGGCTGAAGTCCTCCAGCAGCTCGGACTCCGCCGACGACGTCAGGACCACCTACACGGTGGACGCCTCCGGCGAGCCCGCGAACGGCACCTGGAAGCTGCGGGTGCAGGACGTGTACGCCCAGGACACGGGCACCCTCAACAGCTGGGCGCTGACCTTCTGACGACGGCCCCGGAGCGAGCGGAACGGGTCGGCCGGCACGGATGCGTGCCGGCCGTCCCGTCGCCGTCTCGGGCGGGGGCAGGACAGGGCGCAGACGCCGAACTCGTGGCCCTCCGGCTCGGCGAGGACCGTCCCCGGCATATTGCCCTGGCCCACGTCGACGGGCGTCGCACCGAGAGCCTTCAGGCGCGAGCGACTCCGACTGGGGGCCGTAGAGGTGGGGGCGAGAGCGAGGTGCGCACGTTCTTCGTTGTCGTCCTGGGTTCAGGGACCGGAACGACGTCGAAGCCGACGGCGACCGGGTTACGACAGCGCCATTCCGGGGACGCGCTTGCGGATGGCCTCCAGCTCGGCCTCGTCGGAGATGCCCTGCCAGTCGTACCGGGGCGTGTAGGGACCTTCCAGGGCGTGCACGTCGTCGTCGGTGAGCTGGACGTCGAGGGAGGCCACGGCCTCGTCGATGTGCCGGATCGAGCCGGCGCCGACCAGGGGCGCGGTGACGACGGGCTGGTGGCGCAGCCAGGCGAGTGCGACCTGTGCGCGGCTGACGCCGTGGGCGTCCGCGACCTGGCCGACCGCGTCGATGATCGCGTGGTTGGAGGACTCCTGTGCGGGCGTGTAGAGCAGGTCAGCGTAGGCGCCGTCCGTCTGGGCGCGCGCCGTCGAGCGGGCGTCGTCCCACGCGCGGGCGAGGCGGCCACGGGCCAGCGGGGACCAGATGATCGTGCCGACACCCTCGTCCAGGCACAGCGGGATCATCTCCCGCTCCTCCTCGCGGGCGAGCAGGTTGTAGTGGTTCTGGAGGGACACGAACCGCGCCCAGCCGTGCTGCTTCTGTAGGTGCAGTGCCTTCGCGAACTCCCAGGCGTGCATCGAGGAGGCGCCGAGGTAGCGGACCTTGCCGGCCTTCACGAGGTCGCTGAGCGCCTCGAGTGTCTCCTCCCACGGGGTGGTGTGGTCGTTGCGGTGAATCTGGTAGAGGTCGATGTAGTCCGTTCCGAGGCGGCGCAGGGAGTGGTCGACCTCCGTCATGATCGCCTTCCGGGACAGGCCGCGGCCATTGGGACCGGGCCGCATCGGATGGCGCAGCTTCGTGGCGATCACTACCTCGTCGCGGTCGGCGAAGTCCTTGAGGGCGCGGCCGAGGATCTCCTCGCTGGAACCGTTCGAGTACATGTTGGCGGTGTCGAAGAAGTTGATCCCCGCTTCCAGCGCGTGCTTGATCAGCGGGCGCGCCTCCTCCTCGCCCTTCGACCAGACGGGGTGGCCCCGGTCGGGCTCGCCGTAGGTCATGGCGCCGATCGCGATGGGTGACACGTCCAGGCCGGTGGTGCCGAGCTTGATGTACCGCATGGTGCTCCTCTAAAGTAAGTGGAGAGGTCTCCACATAACGTAGTGGAGAGTTCTCCGCTTAGCAAGGTGAGGTCCCGTGGTCCGTTCAGACGCTCGCGAGAACAGGGCACGCATCCTCGCGGCCGCCCGCGATGCGCTGGCCGAGGACGGCGGCGCGTCGATGAACCAGATCGCCCAGCGCGCCGGCGTCGGCGCGGGCACCCTGTACCGCAACTTCCCCACCCGCGAAGCACTCGCCCTCGCCGTCTACCAGGACGAGGTCGCACGCATCCTCGGCACCGTGCCCGAGCTGCTGGCCGAGATGCCGCCGCTCGAAGCGCTCCGCCACTGGACGACCGACCTCGTCGAAGCGATGCGCAGAAAGCACGGCCTCGGCGACGCACTCAGCCCCGGCGCGCACCAGACGATCAGCGAGCAGACCTACGGGCCGGTCATCGCCGCGATCACGCGGTTCCTCGACGCCGGCAAGCAGGACGGAAGCATCCGCACGGACGCCGACCCCGGCGACTTCCTCCAGCTCACCGGCGCACTCTGGCGCGCCGCGTCCGGACCCGAAGACCGCTCACCCCGCATGCTGGCGCTCATCCTCGACGGACTCCGCACACAGCCGCAGCGGTAGAAGTCGCAGCACCGCCCGGAAGCGCCCGCGGTGTCGTCCGGTGCGTTTTCCTCACGCTGGGCCGCGGGCGCGTCGGCCGACCTGATTCACGTCGGTGTGGACCGGCCGCACTCCGGCGCGCGGCTCGATGTCCTCCCGGCGAGGAAGTAAGCCGTCTCGGGCGGGATCAGGTCCGGAATTCCTCGCCAGGGCCGCAGGCGGGAATTCCCTTCCACTCCTGGAATTCTCAGCCGTTCCGATGACTGCGGCCTCATTCTCAACTCCTGAACGGCGGCCGGACAAGCGGCGAGGCGAGGGCATTCTGCGCTTCTGCGCAAGTGAGAACCCGGCTGCGAGCTGGGCTCATCCCCCGTTAACACAGCAGGTATTGACAGGTCGTCATTTGGCTCCCGCTAATTGTCCGGAAGTCGGCCCTCGACCGAGGGCCCGTTCACGATAGGTACGAAGTGACGTCATCCTCGCTTCAAAAAGAGCGAATAACCGTCTCTCATGCTTGCCGGCACGGTTTCGCGGCCGTGGGGCTCGCGGCCCTCGTTCTCCTGGGCGTCAACCCGCCCGCGTCCGCCGCGCCGGTCCCGGGTCCCGGCGCCACCGCCCCGCCGACCCGTCTCGACACCACGCCCGCCACCGATGACGGCGGCACCGATCTGGCTCCCGTGTGCGGCACGCCCGCCAAGGGGCACGCGTCCTGCTATGCCATGCGCTCCGACCAGCCCCCACTGCTCCGGCTGACCGCGGCCCAGACGCCGCCGGGGCTCGGCCCCCAGGACCTCCAGAGCGCCTACAGCCTCCCGGCCGACGGCGGCGCCGGGCAGACCATCGCCATCGTCGACGCCTACGACAACCCCGACGCCGAGGCGGATCTGGCGGTCTACCGCGCCCAGTACGGGCTGCCGCCGTGCACCACGGCCAACGGCTGCTTCAAGAAGGTCGACCAGCGCGGCGGCACGGACTATCCCACGTCGAACGACATGTGGGCCGGTGAGATCGCCCTCGACCTCGACATGGTCTCCGCCGTCGCCCCCCGGGCGCACATCCTGCTCGTGGAGACGGACAACGACGGCCTGGACCGGCTCGCGGCCGGCGTCGACAAGGCCGTGGCGCTCGGCGCCAAGTACGTCTCCAACTCCTACGGCCGCACGGGCGACTTCGCCTCGGACCAGCAGACGTACGGCTCCTCCTACGACCATCCCGGCGTCGCGATCGTCGCGGCGAGCGGGGACAACGGCTACGGTGTCGCGTTCCCGGCCACCCTGTCCACCGTGACGGCGGTCGGCGGCACGAATCTCACCGCCGACCCGGACAGCCCGCGCGGCTGGGACGAGACGGCGTGGAAGCGGGGCTTCTACGGCCCGGGCTCGGGCTGCGCGTCGTACCAGCCCAAACCGGAGTTCCAGAAGGACACCGGCTGCTCCGGACGCAGTGTCGCCGATGTGTCGGCGGTCGCTGACAACGTTGCCGTCTACTCGACGTTCGGTTCTCTGGGCACCGGCTGGCAGCGCTACGGCGGCACCAGCGCGGCCACTCCGGTGATCGCCGCCACCTACGCGCTGGCCGGCCCGCCCCGCCCGGGCACCCAGCCCAACGCCTACCCGTACGCGACCGACGGCCCGGGGCTGAACGACATCACCTCCGGGTCCAACGGCACCTGCGCCACCGCCTACCTGTGCACCGCGGGCCCCGGCTACGACGGCCCCACCGGCCTCGGCACCCCTTCCGGCCTGGCCGCCTTCCGCAGCGGTCCGAGCGGCACCCTCTCGGGCACGGTGACGGACGCGAAGACCGGCAGGCCCGTCGCCGGTGCCACCGTCGGCTCCGGGCTCGACGTGGCCACGACGCGCGCGGACGGCACGTACACCCTGAACCTGCCCGCCGGTGAGGTCGGCGGACTCACCGTCACCGCGTTCGGCTACGCGTCCCCGGCCCCGGTCACCGTGACCATCGCGGACGGTACGACCGTGACCCGCGACTTCGGCCTGAAGGCTCTGCCCCGCACCCATGTGCGCGGAACCGTCCGGGACGGCTCCGGGCACGGCTGGCCGCTGTACGCCAGGATCGCCGTCGAGGGGTCCCCCGAGGCGCCGGTGTGGACCGACCCGGTGACCGGTGACTACGACATCTCGCTGCCGAAGCACGACGGCTACACCCTCGACATCACCGCCGCCCTGCCCGGCTACGAGGCGCTCGCCCGCGAGGTGACGGTGGCCGGCCGGCCCGTGACGGTGGACGCGGCACTGACCGCCGACCCCGACGCGGCCACCGCCGTCGGCTACGACCTCCACCGCGCCGAGCACACCGAGGGCTTCGACTCCCCCACCGCCGCTCCTCAGGGCTGGACGGTGTCGGACGCGGCGGGCAGCGACAACGGCTGGCGGTTCGACGACCCGAACCAGCGGGGCAACTTCACCGGCGGCAGCGGTGCGTTCGCGGTCATCGAGAGCGACAGCGGGCTGTTCGGACCGCACCAGGACACCTCGCTGATCAGCCCCGCCTACGACCTGTCGGACGCGCAGTCGGCCGACCTCACTTTCAAGACCGGCTACATCACCAACCTCAGCCAGCAGCACATGACGGTGGACGCCAGCACCGACAACGGCGCCACCTGGCAGAACGCGTGGGCCGGTCCCAAGGCGGGCGGCCAGGCGGACCATGTCACCGTGCGCGTCCCGCTGCGGCAGTACGCCGGGCAGCCTTCCGTACGGCTGCGCTTCCACTTCGTCGCGAACTGGGCCTACTTCTGGGAGGTCGACGACGTGACCCTGGAGAGCCGGACACTGGAGCCGGTGCCGGGCGGGCTGACCGTCGGCACCGTCGAGGACGCCGGCACCGGCCGCGGCATCGTCGGCGCGACGGTCACGGACGCCTCGGCACCGGGCGCCGGCGCGCGCACGGTGGCCACCCCCGAGGACCCGGCCGTGGGCGACGGCCTGTACACGCTGTTCACGGCCGGCCCCGGGGTGCACCGCCTGCGCGCGACGGCGGACGGGTACGCGCCGCTGTCCCGGCGGGCCATGGTGCACGGCGACCGGGTCACGGGCAGGAGTTTCGCGCTCAGAGCGCGACCGTGACCTGTCACGGCTGAGCCACGCGGTGCCGGTGGCGTGTCCCGCCGGGGGTGCGCCACCGGCACCGCCCTGACCCGAAGGCCGCGCCCGCACCCGGGTCGGACACACGGTCAGGGCTGCTCCTCCAGCCATCCCCGCTCCGCCGCCAGCAGCGCGATCTGGAACCGGGTTCGGGCGCCGAGCAGGGCTCCCGCCTCGCTGACGTGTTTCTGCACCGTGCGCCGGCTCACCTTGAGGACGCGGGCGATCGTCTCGTCCTTCATCCCGGTGGCCATCAGGTGCAGGATCTCGCGGGTCCGCCGGTCCGGCCCCACCGCCCGCGGGCCGCTCTCCGCTGCGGGGTCCTCCGGCCGGGGGGCCGGCGGCGACACCGGCCCGCCGTCGCGCCGGGTCGCCAGGGACACCGGCTCGGCCCGTTCCCACACGCTTTCGAACAGCGCCACCAGCGCCTCCACCAGCGCGGGCGAGTGCACCACCAGGGAACCCGCCGCAGGCCGGTCCCCGCGCACCGGCAGCAGCGCCGCCGCCCGGTCGAACACCACCAGCTTCACCGGGAGCCGGGACGCGAGCCGCAGCTGCCCGCCCTCCGCCGTCCCGCGCAGCGCCGTCTCCAGCGAGACCGCGTCGGTGAAACCGTCCGTCTCGTACACCGACCGCATCCGCACCCCGTCCGCCACGCCCAGATCAGGGGCGGACGTGTGCTGTCCCGTCACGTACGGCGGCTTGGCCAGGTGCAGCACCTCGGCCGAAGTCCCCTTCAGCAGCTGGCCGTAGCGGGCCGACACCTCCTCCTCGCGCTCCAGCGCCTCCACCAGGTGCGCGGCGCGCGGCGCGGACACCTCCTCGTACGTCTCGTGCAGGCGCTCCACCAGGGCCTCGGCGCGGGCGAGTTCGGCCCGGCGCCGGGCCAGCAGCGCGCCGAGCGAGGCGCGCGGGGGGCCTGCCGCCCACCGTGCCGTCACGCCGTCGACGCGCAGCGCCAGCGAGACGTCCTCCAGCTGCCGCAGGGCCTGCTCCGCCGCCGGCCGGGACACGCCCACCGCCGCCGCCACCTGCGCGGCGTCCGCCGACGGCACGGTCACCAGGTACTCCACCACCCGCCCGGCCAGCGGGTCGAGCCCGGTCCCCGGCCAAGGACTGCCCGGCGTCCCATCCATCTGTTCCGACACTCCCCTGCTCGCGGCGGCCCGAAGGCATGGCGCGGACCGCCATCACCCTCCAGTAAATCGGTGTACGGGACGGCCCGATACCGCGATCATGGAGCGGTCCGTGCCACGCGACCGCTGGGGAGCCGTTCGCCATGCTCGCACCCGCCGACCCGACGGTCCTCCACCCGATGCCCGAGCAGCCGCGGGTGGTGCTGCTCAGGCCGCTGGTGAAGTCCCCGCTCATCGAGGTCGGGGAGTTCTCCTACTACGACGATCCGGACGACGCGACCGCGTTCGAGACGCGCAACGTGCTTTACCACTACGGGCCCGAGAAGCTGGTCATCGGCAAGTTCTGCGCGCTGGGCACGGGCGTGCGGTTCATCATGAACGGCGCCAACCACCGCATGGACGGCCCCTCGACCTTCCCCTTCCCCACCATGGGCGGCTCGTGGGCCGACCACTTCGACCTGCTCACCGGCCTGCCGAACCGCGGAGACACCGTCGTCGGCAACGACGTGTGGTTCGGACACGGCGCGACGGTCATGCCCGGCGTGCGGATCGGGCACGGCGCGATCATCGGCACCGGGGCCGTGGTCACCGGAGACGTGCCCGACTACGGCATCGTCGGTGGCAACCCGGCCCGCCTCGTCCGCACCCGCCACGACGCCCGGGACATCGCCCGGCTGCTGGCGGTGGCCTGGTGGAACTGGCCCCTGGAGCTCATCACCGAGCATGTGCGGACCATCATGTCGGGCAGCATCGCCGATCTGGAGGCCGCCGCCCCGGGCGATGACTGACGTCAGTGGCCGGGGCCGCCCCGCCAGCGGTAGGTGGCGAAGGAGTCCGCCGGGACCGTCACGACGAACGTCTGGTCGGCGACGGTGATCCGGACCTTGCTGTCGGTGGTGGTGCTGTTGCCGAGGACGGCGACGAAGGTGCCGTTCTTCGTGCGGTAGACGACGTTGCCGATGCCGTGCTCGGCGGCGCTGGACTCGAGGCGTACGTCGCCGGGCGAGAGGTACTTGGCGAACTGCCCGATCGGGTACAGCTCGTCGCGGACGGTGAAGTCGCGCGTGGCCGTGTCGACCGTCACCAGCCGGTCCCGCCACTTGGTGGTGGCCGCGACCTGGTCCCAGTCGACGTCGTTGTCCCGGGCCGGTGTCCAGTGCAGTGTCCCGCCGTCCTGGTCGGTGGTCTGGGCCCACAGGATGTAGGAACCGGCGTCGAGGCGGAAGTCGTCGAGGATGGTCGAGGGCGACAGGTCGCTCGTCTCCGTGAGCTGGACCGGCTTGCCCGTCTGTTCGTAGGCGTCGCGCATGACGCGCGGGTCCCCCCAGTAGGGGTGGAAGGCGATGGCGTCGGCCGCCTCGCGGACCTGCTCGCCGGTCACCGAGCCGTCGGGGGCGTCGTCGAAGATGCGGTGGTAGTTCTTGGTCGCCTCGCTGCCCGGGTCGCGCCAGTCCCAGAAGTTGAAGTCATGCACGTACAGCTGGGTGTGCAGCCGGGCGGCCCGGAACTCACGCTTGATCGCCAGGGCCAGCTTCTGCTGCTGGGCGACGCTGATGTCCATGGCCGGGTAGACGACGTCCATGCCGGGCTCGTTCAGCAGGGTCAGGGCGTCGACCCGGATGCCGTGCCGGGCGTACGCCTGGACGAACTTGACGTAGTACCGGGCGAAGACGTCGATGCAGTCGTCCCGCAACTTGCCGACCTGGTAGTAGTCCGTGCTGCTCCCGGGCTTGAGCGCGACCTGCCCGGTGAACCGGTTGTTCGTCTTCATCCACGCCGGTGCGCTCCACGCCGACGCGAAGAAGGTGGCGTGGGGGTTGTAGCGCTGGATGAGTTTGATCGTGTCGATGATGTGCAGGTCGATGTCCCGCCGGATGGAGAAGTGCTTCAGGCCGAAGTCCTCGGTGACACCGGCGGGCAGGTCGTCCTCCGACCAGAACGGCAGGTGCTCGATGAGGTCGGGGCTGCCGATCGTCAGCCGGAACCGGTCCAGGCCCGCGCCGTGCTCGGGGTCGACGAGCAACCGGACGGCCTCCTCCCGCTTGGCGGGGGTGAGCTTCCACAGGTTGGACACGCTCGTCTCGTCCAGGGAGAAGCCCACGCCCGCGTACCGCTGCCGGACGGCGTTCGGGTCCGCGACGACGGTGGCGGTCACGGGGCCGCCGGGGTCGGTGTCCGTCCTGACCTTCGGCAGCGGCAGCCATGCCCGCGCGGCGCCGGTGGAGTAGGTGCCGGTCACGATCCGGCCGTGTCCGGGCGGCCCGCCCGCGGCTCGGTCGGCGTGCGCGGCGGGGCCCGCGCCGACCAGCGCGGTCAGTGACATGGTCGCGACGGCCGCTAGTGCGGTGAGATGACGTCTCACGCCTGCTCCCTGGGCTCCGGGGTGTCTGGGGTCGTCGCCGTACGGGGCCGGCGGCGCGCTGCCGCTCCGGATCCAAGCAATTCCGTGATGTTAAGTCAAGGTTTGAAGTAAGCCCCCTCGGGCTCGCTTTGCTCAGGGTCGGCCCACGGCCGTCCGCGTGTCGCCGTCGGCCTTCTCCAGGCGCCGGGCGGCCTCCTCGGCGGTGCAGTGGGCGAGGAGCATGACGATGGCGGTCTTGGCGTGGCCGCCCGCCGCCCGCAGGGCCTCGGCGGCGGCGTCGGGGTCCGCGCCGGTCGCCTGGACGACCATGCGGCGGGCGCGGTCGAGCAGCTTCTCGTTGCTGGCCCGGACGTCGACCATGAGGTTCCCGTAGACCTTGCCCAGGCGGACCATGGAAGCGGTCGAGAGCATGTTGCAGACCATCTTCTCGGCGGAGCCGCCCTTCAGCCGGGTCGACCCGGTGAGGATCTCGGGCCCGGTCGGGACCTCGATGGGGATGTCGGCATAGCGGCTGATCACCGCGTCGCGGTTGCAGGCGACCGACACCGTCGTCGCGCCCTTGGCGGCGGCGTGCTTCAGGCCGCCGACCACGTAGGGGGTACGGCCGCTGGCGGCGAGCCCGACGACCGTGTCCCGGTCGTTCACGCCGATCCCGTCGAGGTCGGCGGCGGCCCGCTGGGGTTCGTCCTCGGCGCCCTCCACCGCGACGACGAAGGCGCCGGGGCCGCCGGAGAGCAGGCCCACCACCTGTTCGGGTGCGGTGCCGAAGGTCGGGGGGCACTCGACGGCGTCGAGCAGGCCGATACGGCCGCTGGTGCCGGCGCCGAGGTAGATCAGCCGTCCGCCCCGGCGCAGGGACGCGGTGATCGCCTCGACGGCGGTGCCGATCTCCGCGAGGGCGCCGCGTACCGCGAGGGCGACCGTCTGGTCCTCGTCGTTCATGACCGACAGCAGTTCGCCGACCGGCATGCGGTCCAGGTCGGCGGTCCGCTCGTTGCGTGTCTCGGTGCCGAGAGTGCTGAGGTCCACGGCGCTTTCCTTTCCTGGGCGGTACTCGAGTTGCGGAGCCGTAGGGCTCGGGGGTGCGCCGGAGGCTCCTGGGTGGTGCCGACGGCAGGGTGGCGGGCGCGCCGTCAGTCGCCGGCCGGCGTACGGCGGGGCGGCTGCGGGGTCCTGCGGCGCCGGACGGCCTCGTAGGTCTCGTGGAGGGCCGCGGTCGCGGCGTCGAAGCCGCGCTGGGCGACGCCGACGAACAGGCAGTCGACGACGGCGAGTTGGGCGATGCGGCTGACGGTCGCGCCGGACCGGAAGGGCGTCTCCCGGGCGCAGGTCGTCAGCACGAGGTCCGCGCTGCGCGCCAGCGCGGAGCGGGGGACGTTGGTCAGGGCGATGGTGGTGGCGCCGCGTGCGGCGGCGGCCTGGAGCGGCTCGACGGTGTCCTCGGTCTCCCCGGAGTGGGATATGGCCAGGGCCACGTCCCCGGGTCCGAGCAGGGCCGTCGCGGTGAGGGCGGCGTGCCGGTCGGTCCAGATGAACGCCATGTGGCCGATGCGGTGCAGCTTCTGGTGCAGGTCCTGGCCGACGAAGGCGCTCGCGCCGACGCCGAAGACGTCGATCCGCCGCGCTCCCGCCACGGCGTCCACCGCCCGGCCCAGGACGTCGATGTCCAGCCCGGCCCCGGAGTCCTCCAGGGCCCGCACCTCGTTGTAGACGATCTTCTCGACGATCTCGCTCAGCGTGTCGGTGGCGCTGATGTCGGTGCTCGGCATCGGGCGTTCGCCGTCGAGGGCGTGCTCGCGGGCCGCGGCGGCGGCGAGGGCGAGGCGCAGCTGGGGGTAGTTGGTGATGCCTATCGTCCGGCAGAAGCGCATGACCGTGGCCACCGAGGTGTCCGCCCGTTTGCCGAGCGCGCTGATGGACAGCTCCGACGCCTGCGCCGGATCGGCCAGGACGACGTCGGCCACCCGCCGTTCCGAGGGTGCCATGGCGGGCAGTTCCGCGCGGATGCGCGCCAGGGTTCCGGCGGGGGACTCGTCCGCCGGCCGGGCCGGGGTGCGGGGTGGTTTCTGGCCGGCCATGGACCGCTGCCTCCTGGATGGACGCCCTGCTGGGTGACGCCACAGTAACCAGGCTCCGCGAGGCGCGTCAAAAATTTACGGACCTCACCCAATGAGGTTACTTATTGACATCCGGAGGTTCGCCTTCTGATACTCGCTGCACCGCGATCCGCGCCGGCCACTGGCCTCCGGGCCACTCTGTGACCGTTCGACGTGACGGATCCCCTGGACACACGAAGGCGTGCCGCATGACAGCAGCAGTCGCGGTGGACCTGGGCAAGACCGGCTGCCGTGCCGTGCTGTGGGACGGCGCCGGCCCCGCCCGAGACGTTCACGAGGTGCCCGGCGCCCCCGGGCTCGCCACCGAGGACGGAGTGACGACGGCTCGGGCGGCGGTGCTCGCCGCCGTCCGCCCCCTCCTGGCGCGGGAACCGTCCGTCCGGCCGTCGGCCGTCTGCGTGGGCGCGGCCGGTGCCGCCGCCGCACCGGACGCGGCCCGCGCCCTGGCCGGCCTGCTCCTGGACGACCTGCCCGCCGAGGAGGTGGCCGTCACCAGCGACGCGGTCACCGCCCACGCCGGCGCCCTGGGCGGCCGTACCGGCGTGGTGCTCGCGATCGGCACCGGCTCGGTGGCCATCGGCATCGGGGACGACGGCACGTACGCCCGCGTCGACGGATGGGGTCCCTGGCTCGGCGACGAGGGCAGCGGCGCCTGGATCGGCGCCGCCGGGCTGCGGGCGGCGCTGCGCGCCCACGACGGACGCGGACCGGACACCGCGCTGCTGGCCGCCGCGACCGAGCGCTTCGGCGACCCCGACCGGCTGCCCCTGGCCCTGGGCCGCGACGGCAACCCCGCCCGCACCGCCGCCTCTTTCGCACCGGATGTCGTGCGCACGGCGGCGGCGGGTGACCCGACGGCCTCGGCGATCGTCCGGGACGCCGCCGGCGCGCTCGGCGAGGCCGTGCTCGCCGGGGCCCGCCGGATCCGCGGCGACGGCCTCGACGTAGCCGTCACCGGCGGGCTCACCGGCCTCGGTGAACCGCTGCTCGGGCCGCTGCGGTCGGCGCTCGCCGGCTTCCCGCGCCCCCTCCGGCTGCGGCCCCCGCTCGGGGACCCCCTGGACGGCGCGCGCCTGCTGGCCCTGGATGCCCGCACGCCGCACGAACCCCACGTCGTCCGCGTCCGGCGGACGGCCCCCTTCCCCCCTGTCCCCACCCCGCCGGTCTCCCCGCCGGCCGTTGCTTAGGAGAGAGCGTGCGCCAACTCGACCTCGTGGTGATCGTCGTCTACCTGGTGGCGATCGCCGTGATCGGACTGCGCCTGGCCGGACGGCAGAAGACGGCGAAGGACTACTTCGTCGGCGAGGGCAGCATGCCGTGGTGGACGGTCTCGTTCTCCGTGGTCGCCACCGAGACCAGCGTGCTGACCGTCATCAGCGTGCCCGGCGGCGCCTACAGCGGACAGGGCTTCGGCAACGTCGAACTGGCCCTGGGCTACGTCGTCGGCCGCGTCGTCGTGGCCACCGTGCTCATCCCGCTGTACAAGCGGGGCGGCTTCGTCAGCGCCTACCAGTACCTCGGGACCAGGTTCGGGCTGAAACTCCAGGGGCTGGCGTCGGTCACCTTCGTCTTCACCCGGCTCCTCGCCGAGGGCGTCCGGCTGTTCGCCTCCGCGATCCCCATCAAGCTGCTGCTCGACGAGTTCGGGGTGCACGCGGGCTACCGCCTCATCATCATCGTGCTCACCGTGATCACCGTCGTGTACACCTACCTCGGGGGCATCAAGGCGGTCATCTGGACCGACGCCATCCAGATGGGGCTCTACCTGGGCGGCGCGGTCCTCGCCATCGCCGTCCTGTCCGGGCACGTCGGCGGCGCCGGCTTCTCACGCGCCCTGCACGCGGGTGAGTTCAGGCTGTTCGACACCGACTTCAACCTGGCGCACATCCTGACCAGCCCGTTCGCCCTGCCCACCGCCATCGTCGGCGGCGCGATCTTCGCCATGGCCAGTCACGGCTCCGACCAGCTCATCGTCCAGCGCATCCTGGCCACCCGCTCCCTGCGCGACGGCCAGAAGGCCATGATCGCCTCCGGGATCTTCGTCACCTTCCAGTTCGCGGCGTTCTCCCTCGTGGGCGCGCTGCTGTGGTCGTACAACGAGGGCAAGAGCTTCAAGGAACTGGGCCTGAGCAGCTCCGACAACCTCTACCCGAACTTCATCCTGCACGGGCTGCCCGTGGTGGTCTCCGGCCTGCTCGTGGCCGGCATCCTCGGCGCCGCCATGGGCTCGCTGTCCTCGGCGCTGAACTCCATGTCGAACTCGACCGTCGCCGACATCATCCACAGCTTCTTCCGTACGACGCCCTCCGAGGCGTCCCTGCTGAAGCTCGCCCGGGTGATGACGCTGGTGTGGGCGGCGCTGATGGCGGTCTTCGCCTGCGCGTTCAGCACCAGCACGGGCAACGTCTACCTCACCGGCCTGACCATCGCCGGCTACACCTACGGCGCCCTGCTCGGCGCGTTCCTGCTCGGCCGGATCGTCCGGCGCGCGGGCGAGGTCGACTCCGTGGTGGCGTTCCTGGTGACGGTGGCGGTGATGACGTACATCGTGCGCGAGGTGAAGATCGACGTGACCGTGGGCGGCGCCACCGTGCCGACGGCGATCGCCGCGCAGTGGCTGGTCCCGATCGGCGTGGTGGTCACCCTCGTGGTCGGCGGCCTGATGAGCTTGTTCCACCGCGCCCCCGAGCCCGAGCCGGCCCGGCTGACCGACGGCGAACCCGGCCCGGACGAGGGGCGGGTCACGGCAGCCGTCCACCAGGACTGAGACCGCCCGGCGGGGGGCGGCACGGTCGCCCCCCGCCGGAGAGCAAGAACCGCCCCTGCTGCGGGCACCCCTTCCTTCCCGCCACGCTCCCCGGAGGCACGCACCATGTCCCAGTCGCAGCCCACTCCGTCCGCCGGGCGGGCGGGGGACGGCCCGGGAGGGGCCATGCGGGTGATCGGGCTGATGTCCGGCACCTCGTACGACGCGATCGAGGCGGCCGCCGCCGACCTCACCCTGGACGGCGACACCCTGCTCCTGCGGCCCCTCGGGCATCTGTCCGTGCCCTATCCGGACGACCTGCGCGACCTGATCGCCGCCACCCTGCCGCCGGCCGCGACGACCACCCAGGCCGTCTGCGCGCTGGACAGCGGTATCGGGCAGGCCTTCGCCGCAGCGGCGGCGCGTGCCCTGCGGGAGCTGTGCGCGGGAGCGGCGGACCTGGTGGTCTCGCACGGCCAGACCATGCACCACTGGGTCGAGGACGGCATCGTCCGCGGCACCCTCCAGCTCGGCCAGCCGGCCTGGATCGCCGAGGAGACCGGGCTGCCCGTCGTCTCCGACCTGCGCAGCAGGGACGTCGCGGCCGGAGGTCAGGGCGCCCCGCTGGTCGGCATGACCGACGCCCTGCTGCTGCGCGCCCTTCCCGGCACCCCGGCGGCGCTGAACCTCGGCGGCATCGCCAACGTCACCGTCCTCGCGCCCGGCGCCGAGCCGCTGGCCTTCGACACCGGCCCCGCCAACGCCCTGCTCGACGCGGCCGTACGGCACTTCACCGGCGACGGGACCGCCTACGACGAGGACGGGCGCCGGGCCGCCGCCGGAAAGGTCGGCCCCGAGCTGCTCCGCTTCCTGCTGGCGGACTCCTACTACCGCAGGCCGGCCCCGAAGACCACCGGCAAGGAGCACTTCCACCTGCCGTATCTGCTGCGGGCGCTCGACGCCGTACCCACGCCCGCCCCCGACGACGTACTGGCCACGCTGACCCGGCTGACCGCCGTGACCGTGGCCGACGCCTGCCGTGCGCACGGGGTCACCCAGCTCGTCGCCTCCGGCGGCGGTACCCGCAATCCGGTGCTCATGCGCATGATCGGCGAAGAGCTGCCCGGAGTGCCGGTGCGCCGCAGTGACGACCTCGGGCTGCCCTCCGACGCCAAGGAGGCCCTGGCCTTCGCCGTCCTGGGCTTCCTCACGGTCCACGGTCTGCCCGGCACCCACCCCTCCGCCACCGGCGCCGCCAGGGCCACGCTGCTCGGCAGCGTCACCCCCGGCGTGGCGCCGCTGCGCCTGCCCGCGCCCGTCGCACAGCCGCCGCACCTGCTGCGGATCGTCCGCTGACCCACCCGAGGATCCATGAGCCCCTCCGACGCCCCCTCCGCCTCCGCGCACCCGGCGGACCGGCCGGACCGCCTGGCCGAGTTGCTGTCCGCGTGCGTCGACGACCCGGCCAGGGTCACGACCGACGTCTCCCGCAGGGTCGCCGCCGCCCACGACGCCTCGCCGTACCTGTTCACCCCGCGCGCGGTGGTGCGCGCCGCGTCGGCGGCCGAGGTGGGTGCCCTGATGGCCGGCGCCCGCGCGGCCGGGCTGCCGCTCACGCTGCGCTCGGGGGGCACCAGCCTCGCGGGACAGGCGGGCGGCGACGGCATCCTCGTGGACGTCCGCAGCGCGTGGCGCGACGCCGAGGTGCTCGACGACGGCCTGCGCATCCGGGTGCAGCCGGGGCTGACCGTGCGGCAGGTGAACGCGCGGCTCGCCCGGTACGGGCGCCGGCTCGGCCCCGACCCGGCCAGCGAGTCCGCCTGCACCATCGGCGGACTGGTCGCCAACAACTCCAGCGGCATGAACTGCGGCACCCGGGACAACGCCTACCGGACCATGGAGTCCCTCCAGTTCGTGCTGCCCTCCGGCACCGTGGTCGACACCGCGCTCCCCGACGCGGACCAGGCGCTGCGCGCCCGCGAGCCCGCACTGCACGCGGGCCTGCTGCGGTTGCGCGACCGGGTGCGCGGCTCGGCCCGGTCCCGCGCCACCGTCGAGCGGCTGTTCTCGATGAAGAACACCATGGGCTACGGGCTCAACTCGTTCCTGGACCACGACGAACCGGCCGGCATCCTCGCCCACCTGATGATCGGCAGCGAGGGCACCCTCGGCTTCGTCGGGGAGGCCGTCTTCCGCACCGTCCCCCTGCTGCCGCACACCGCCACCGGCCTGCTGGTGCTGCCCGGGCTCGCCGAGGCCACCGACGCCCTGCCCGCGCTGCTGGCCGCCGGGGCCCGCACCGCCGAACTCCTCGACGCGGCATCGCTGCGGGTGGCGCAGCAGGCCCCCGACCCCGTCGCCGAGGTGCGCGGCCTGCGCGTCGAGCGGCACGCGGCCCTGCTGGTGGAATTCGCCGAGGAGGACCCCGGCCTGCTGGCGGAGCGGGTGGCGGACGCCCGGCAGGCCCTGGACCGACTGCCCGCCGTCACCGGGACCGCGCTCGTGGACGACCCGCGCCTGCGGGCCAGGCTCTGGCACCTGCGGAAGGGGCTCTACACGGCCGTCGCGGGTGCGCGCCGTCCCGGCACCACCGCGCTGCTGGAGGACATCGCGGTGCCGATGGACCGGCTGACCCGTACGTGCGAGGGCCTGACCGGCCTCTTCGACCGGTACGGCTACCAGGACGCGGTGATCTTCGGCCACGCCCGCGACGGCAACCTCCACTTCATGCTGACCCAGGACTTCGACTCCGCCCCGGAGATCGAGCGCTACGCCCGGTTCACCGACGCCATGGCCGACCTCGTCCTGGGCGCCGGGGGCACGCTGAAGGCCGAGCACGGCACCGGGCGGGCCATGGCTCCGTTCGTCCGCCGCCAGTACGGCGACGAGCTGTACGACGTCATGCGCGAGCTGAAACGGCTGTGCGATCCGTACGGGGTGCTCAACCCCGGCGTGCTGCTGGACGACGACCCGGCCGCGCACCTGCGCAACCTCAAGAGCATCCCGGAGGTCGACCCCGCCGTCGACGCGTGCGTCGAGTGCGGCTACTGCGAGCCGGTGTGCCCCACCGCGGACGCCACCACGACACCGCGTCAGCGCATCGCCCTGCGGCGCGAGATCGCACTGGCCACGGCGGCGGGGGACGAGGAGCGGCGGCGTGCGCTGTCGGAGGACTACGCCTACGCGGCCGTCGACAGCTGCGCGGCGGACAGCCTCTGCGTCACCGCGTGCCCGGTCACCATCGACACGGGCGCGGTCATGAAACGCCTGCGCGCCGAACGGCACGGTCCGGTCGCGCAGCGCGCCGGGAACGCGGTGGCCCGGCACTGGGGGACCACGGTCAAGGCCGTACGCGTGGCTCTGGACACGGCCCACACCGTCCCCTCCCCCGTCCTGCGCACCGGCACCGGCGCGCTCCGCCGGCTCGGGGCGAGCGAGCTGGTGCCGGCCTGGGCCGACGACATCCCCCGTGGCGGCCCCGCCCGCCCCGCACCCCACCGCCCGGCAGGAGCCCGCGCGGTGTTCTTCGCGGCGTGCGTCGGCAGTCTCTTCGCCCCGGAGGGAGGCGGCGGGGAGAGGCCTGGCGGAGCGACCGGCGCGGCGGGGGCCTTTCTGCGGTTGTGTGCGCGGGCCGGGGTTCCCGTCACCGTGCCCTCTGGGCTGGGCGAGCTGTGTTGCGGCACCCCCTGGCAGTCCAAGGGGTACACCGCCGGGTACCGCACCATGGCCGAGCGCACCCTGGAAGCGCTGTGGGAGGCGAGCGAGCACGGCCGGCTGCCGGTGGTGTGCGACGCCTCGTCCTGCACGCACGGTCTGGCCCAGCTGCGCGACGCACTCCCGGAGTCCGACCGCGGCCGCTTCGCGTCGCTGCGGTTCGTCGACAGCGTCGTCTTCGCCGCCGAGCACCTGCTCCCCGCCCTGCCCGAACCCCGGCGCCTGGGCAGCCTCGCCCTGCATCCCACCTGCTCCACGGTGCACCTCGGCATCGAGTCCGCCCTGCGTACCGTGGCCGCGGCGGTGAGCGACGAGGTGACCGTGCCCGACAGCTGGGGCTGCTGCGCGTTCGCCGGGGACCGGGGTCTGCTCCACCCGGAGATCACCGCGTCCGCCGTCGCCGCCCAGGCCGCCGAGCTGAACGCGGGCACGTACGACGCGTACGCCTCCTGCAACCGCACCTGCGAAATGGGAATGACCCGCGCCACGGGCCACCCCTACCGGCACGTCCTGGAACTCCTCGACGAGGCCACGGCCTGAGGGGACGCACGGCGGGACCGGGCCCACCGGCGTGGCGTCAGGCGGCGCTCGCTCACCGAGCGTTCCCGCCGGCACTCCGCCCGCGCCTCACCGTCCAGGCGCCCCGCTGCGCAACCCGTCCATGACCAGGTCGAGGAGGCGGGTGGCGCGGGGGCGCCAGTCGTCGTGGGGGGTGAGTTGCCACAGGCCCGCTATGGCGAGGAGGAAGTCGTCGGCGGTGATCCCGGGCCGGATGGTGCCGGCGTCCTGGTTGGCGCGGAGCAGGAGTTCCGCCGCGTGGGCCACCGGTGTGGGGGATGGCTTGGCGGGGCCGCCCGGCGCGCCGGTGACCTGCCGTATCGCGTCGGCCAGCCCGGCCTTGGCCATGGCGAACTCGGCGAGCCGGTCCATCCATGCGCGCAGGGCCTCGTCGGGCGCCCGGGTGGCGAGCAGGTGTTCCGCGTTGTCCGCGACCTGCCGCATCTCGTGGCGGTAGATCTCCAGGACGAGCGATTCGCGGTTGGGGAAGTTTCGGTAGAAGGTGCCCTGCCCGACACCCGCCTTCTTGGCGATCTGGCTCAGCGGGGTGTCGGCGCAGCGCGACAGTTCGGTGAGTGCCACCTCCAGGATGCGCTCGCGATTGCGCTGTGCGTCCGAGCGCCGGGGTGAGTCCTTCTGCTGCGGCACTCGTCCCTCCTCAAGGCGTGGCCGATCGGCGTGGCCGAACCTCGCCCTTGCTAAGCGGACAACTGTCCGTTACGTTTTCTGTGAGCGGACAGCTGTCCGGTTGCGTTCACCATAGCGGCGGAGGCGGCCCTACGGGAGTCGCCGGTCGCCCCCATCACCCCGCACCTTCGTTTCGCCCCTCGCGCTACCCACCGCACGACGTACTCCCCGCGCAGCCCACCCCCGGCCGCCGGCCCCCCGTCTGTCCTGGAATTGCGAAAGAAGCAGCTCATGGCCTCATCGACGTCCAGTGTCATCACTTTGAAGATCAACGGCGAGAAGTACACACTGCCCGTCGACCACCGCACCACCCTGCTCGACGCCCTGCGCGAGCGCCTCGATCTCACCGGTACCAAGAAGGGCTGCGACCAGGGGCAGTGCGGGGCCTGTACGGTCCTGCTGGACGGACGCCGGTCCGTCGCCTGTCTGCAACTGGCCGTGGCGGCCGAGGGCCGGGAGATCACCACCATCGAAGGCGTGGCCGACGGTGACCGGCTGCATCCCGTGCAGCAGGCCTTCCTCGACCTGGACGGCTTCCAGTGCGGCTACTGCACACCGGGCCAGATCTGTTCGGCGATCGGGATGATCGAGGAGCACGCCGCGGGCTGGCCGAGCGCCGTCACCGAGGACGTCCGCCCCGAAGCGGGGCCACCACCCCTGACCGCCGAGGAGATCCGCGAGCGGATGAGCGGAAACCTGTGCCGTTGCGCCGCGTACGTCGCGATCGTCGACGCGGTGGCCCGCGCGGCCGGGGCCCGCCCGGACGAGGAACGCGTGCACCCCGTGACGGGTGCCGAGGAGGCTGTGGCATGAGGGAGTTCGACTATCAGCGGGCGCACGACGTCGCCGGGGCCGTCGCCCTGCTCGGCGCCGATCCGGACAGCCGCTTCCTCGGTGGCGGCACCAATCTCGTCGACCTGATGAAGACCGGTGTCGAGCGGCCCGCGCGGCTCGTCGACATCCGCGAACTCCCGCTCGACGAGATCGAGGCGACACCCGAGGGCGGCCTGCTCATCGGTGCCACCGTCACCAACGGCGACCTGGCCGCCCACCCCGAGGTCCGGCGCCGCTACCCGGCGCTCGCCCAGGCGGTGCTGGCCGGTGCGTCGGGCCAGCTGCGCAACATGGCCACGGTCGGCGGAAACCTGCTCCAGCGCACCCGCTGCGGCTACTTCACCGACGTCACCCAGCCCTGCAACAAGCGCGTACCCGGCAGCGGGTGCCCCGCCGTCGAGGGCGAGCACCACAACCACGCGATCCTGGGCGCTTCCGACCACTGTGTGGCCGTACACCCCTCGGACATGGCCGTGGCCCTGACCGCCTTCGACGCCGTGGTCCGGTTCGAGACGGCGGACGGTCCCGGACAGCTGCCGCTAGCCGACTTCTACCTGCCCGTCGGGGACACCCCGCACCAGGAGACGGCCCTGCCGCCGGGCGCGCTGATCACCGGCGTCACGCTGCCGCCCGCGCCGGTCGCCGCCCGCTCCCGCTACCGCAAGGTGCGCGAACGCGCCTCCTACGCCTTCGCCATCGGCTCCCTCGCCGCCGCGCTCGACGTCCGTGACGGCGTCGTCCAGGACGCGCGCCTGGCCCTCGGCGCCGTGGCCTCCCGTCCGTGGCGGGCCGTCGCGGCCGAGCGGGTCCTGACCGGCGCACCGGCCACCGCCGACACCTACGCCGCCGCGGCGGACGCCGAGCTGGCGGCGGCACGCCCGCTGCCGCACAACGGATACAAGGTGGACCTCGTCCGCAACCTCGTGGTGGCCGTCCTGACCGAACTCGCCGAGGAGACCGCACGATGACCGCCGTCACCACCGGAACTCCCGCGCAGGCACCCTCCGTCGGCACCGGCCACACCCGTGTCGAGGGCAGGGACAAGGTCACCGGAGCGGCCCGCTACGCGGGCGAGGTGCCCTTCGCCGACCTCGCCCACGGCTGGCTGGTGCTGTCCACCGTCGCCCGTGGCCGCGTCCGCGCCCTGGACACCGAACCCGTCCTCGCCATGCCGGGTGTCGTGGCCGTCCTGGACCATCGCAACGCCCTGCGCCTGGAGACCGACTACACCGGTCTGATGGGCATGCGCCCCGACCCGACCTGCGCGGTCTTCCAGCACGACCGGGTGCCGCACCGGGGCTGGCCGGTGGCGCTGGTCGTCGCGGAGACGTCCGAGCAGGCGCGGGAGGCCGCCGAGGCGCTCGTCGTGCACTACGAACAGGAGCCGCACGACGTCGAGTTCACCGGCGAGCGCCCGGACGCGTACCCGCTGGACGGCCATATGCCGGCGGTCACGGAGAAGGGCGACCTCGACGCCGCCCTCGGCTCCTCGCCCGTCGTCGTGGACGCCGAGTACACCACCCCCGAAGAGCACCACAACCCGATGGAACCCCACGCGGCGACCGCCCGCTGGGACGGCGGGCAGCTGGAGGTGATCGACTCCAACCAGGGCGTCACCTGGGTCGCCGGCGAACTCGCGAACCTCTTCTCCCTCGACCCGGCCTCCGTGCGCGTACGTTCCGAGCACGTCGGCGGCGGCTTCGGCAGCAAGGGCGTCCGCGCCCACCAGGTCGCCGCCGTGATGGCCGCGACCGTCCTGCACCGGCCCGTACGGGTCGTCCTGACCCGGCGTCAGATGTTCTCGCTGGCCGGCTACCGCAGCCCCACCACCCAGCGGGTCCGGCTCGGCGCCGACACCGACGGACGCCTGCGCGCCCTGGAGCACAGCTCCGTCAGCGCCACCTCCACGGTGTACGAGTTCGTCGAACCGAGCGCCGGGGTGGCGCGGGTGATGTACGACGCCGAGGCCCACCACACCGCCAACCGCCTGGTACGGCTCGACGTGCCGACCCCGACGTTCATGCGCGCCCCGGGCGAGGCACCCGGGTCGTTCGCCCTGGAGGCGGCGCTCGACGAACTCGCCGAGCGGTGCGGGCTCGACCCGATCGAGCTGCGTCTGCGCAACGAACCGGACAAGGGCCCCGTGTCGGGCCTGCCGTTCGCCGGCCGCCATCTGGCCGCCTGCTTCCGAGAGGGCGCCCGCCGGTTCGGCTGGGCCGACCGGGACCCGCGTCCCGGGGTGCGCCGGGACGGCCGCTGGCTGCTCGGCACCGGTACGGCGGCGGCCTCGTTCCCGGCGGGCGCCGCGCCGTCCACCGCCGCCGCGACCGCGCACCCGGACGGCACCTTCACCGTCCGGATCTCCGCGGCCGACATCGGCACCGGCGCCCGTACCGCGCTCACCCTGGTCGCCGCCGACGCCCTCCAGGTGCCGCCGGAGCGCGTCCGGGTGCGCATCGGGGACAGCGCCTTCGGCCCCGCGATGATCGCCGGCGGGTCCATGGGCACCCGCTCCTGGTCCTGGGCGGTCCGGGCCGCGGCCGGTGAACTGCGCGAACGGCTGGCCCTCGGCGCCGACGTCCCGCCGGAGGGCATCACCGTACGCTCCAACACCGCCGAAGCCATCGCGGCCCTGCCGCCCGCCGAACGCCACTCCTTCGGCGCGCAGTTCGCCGAGGTCGCCGTGGACGTCGGCACCGGCGAGGTGCGGGTGCGGCGCATGCTCGGCATCTTCGCGGCGGGCCGGATCGTCAACCCGCTCACCGCCCGCAACCAGCTGCTGGGCGGCATGATCTGGGGCATCTCCATGGCCCTGCACGAGGAGGCCGTCCGGGACCACGCCTCGGGCGGGCATGTCGGCGCCGACCTCGCGGGCTACCACGTGGCCACCCACGCCGACGTGCCCCGCATCGAGGCGGACTGGATCGACGACACGGACCCGGACGACCCGGTCGGCATCAAGGGCATCGGAGAGGTCGGCATCGTCGGCGCCGCGGCGGCGATCGCCAACGCGGTCTGGCACGCGACCGGCGTACGCCACCGCGCCCTGCCCATCCGGCCCGACCGCGTCCTGTCGGCCGCCACGGGAGCCCCGGATGCTTGATCTGGCCGAGCAGCTGCGCCACTGGACCGAGGAGGGCCGGGAGTTCGCCGTCGCCACCGTGGTGGCGGTCGGCGGCAGCGCGCCGCGCGGTCCCGGCGCGGCCCTCGCCGTCGACAGCGCGGGCACGGTCATCGGCTCGGTCTCCGGCGGCTGCGTGGAGGGCGCGGTCTACGACCTGTGCCGCGAGGCGCTGCGGACCGGGCAGAGCGTGCTCGAACGGTTCGGGTACAGCGACGAGGACGCCTTCGCCGTAGGCCTGACCTGCGGCGGGACGATCGACGTGCTGGTCACGCCGGTGGCCGCCGAGGCCCCCGTGCGGACGGTCCTCGGGCCGGCGCTGTCGGCCGCCGCGCAGGGCGAACCCGCGGCTCTGGCCCGGGTCGCCCGGGGCCCCGCCGAACTCCTCGGCCGGGCCATGCTGGTCCGGTCCGACGGCACGTCCGAGGGCGGTCTCGGCGGCCACCCGGAGCTGGACCGGGTGGCGGCGGCCGAGGCCCGCGCCCTGCTGGAGGCGGGCCGCACCGGCACGGTGGACCTGTCGGCGAGCGGGGGGAGTTGGGGGTCCCCCCGGACGGAGTCTGGGGGAGGTTGGCACTGCCCTGACGGCCTGACGCTGCTGGTCGAGTCGAACGTGCCGCCCCCGCGCATGATCGTCTTCGGCGCGGTGGACTTCGCGTCGGCGCTGGCCCGGGCCGGCAAGTTCCTCGGCTACCACGTCACCGTCTGCGACGCCCGCCCCGTCTTCGCCACCCCGGACCGGTTCCCGGACGCCGACGAGGTCGTCGTCGACTGGCCGCACCGCTATCTGCGGAGCACCGCGACCGACGCCCGTACGGTCCTGTGCGTGCTCACCCACGACGCGAAGTTCGACGTGCCCCTGCTGAAGGTGGCCCTGCGGATGCCGGTCGCGTTCGTCGGGGCGATGGGCTCGCGCCGCACCCACGAGGACCGCAACCGGCGTCTGCGCTCGGAAGGCGTCAGCGAACGGGAGCTGTCCCGGCTCCGCTCACCGATCGGCCTCGACCTCGGCGCCCGCACTCCGGAGGAGACCGCCCTGTCCATCACGGCGGAGATCGTCGCCGCGCGGCGGGGCGGGACGGGAGTGCCGCTGACCGGGGTGAAGACGCCGATCCATCACGAGAAGAGGGACGGCGGACGGCCTGCGGTCGCCTGACGGACCTCGCCCCCGGCGCCCGGCCGGTCAGCGGTGCGCGACGCCGGGCCGGGCGCCGGGGGCGAGGGTCGGTTCGGTGACGGGGACGTCGCCGAGTGCCCGGTCGATCGCGGTCAGCAGGTCGTCGGACAGGTCCACGCCGGAGGCGGCGGCATTGGCGTGGACCTGCTCGGGACGGGACGCCCCGGTGATCGCGGAGGCGACTTCGCCACGGCGCAGGACCCAGGCGAGCGCCAGGGTGGCCATGCTCATGCCGGCCTCCTCGGCGATCGGGACGAGGCGCTGGACCGCTTCCAGGGTGGCGTCGCTGTAGACGAGGTCCTGGGAGACGGCCATGTCGGCGGAGGCGAAGCGGCTGCCTTCCGGTACGGGCTGCCCGGGCCTGTACTTGCCGGTGAGGACGCCCTGGGCCAGCGGCGACCACACGATCTGGGAGATGCCGTTCGCCGCGCACAGGCCGAACACCTCGGCCTCGGGGGCCTGCCACAGCATGGAGTACTGCGGCTGGGACGAGACGAACAGGTCGGGTCCGGCGATGTCGATCGCGGCCTGGATCTGCTCGGGGGTCCACTCGCTGAACCCGAGGTAGCGGGCCTTGCCCTGCTCGACGACCTTCCGGAACGCCTCGACGGTGTCCTCGATCGGGACGGTGGGGTCGAAGCGGTGCGCCTGGTACAGGTCGACGTGGTCGGTCCTCAGCCGGGTGAGGGAGGCGTCGATCTGCTTCGCGATCTGCGCCGGGGACAGGCCCTGGTCGGCCGGGTCGTCCGACATCGGGAAATAGACCTTGGTGGCCAGGATGTAGGAGTCGCGGGGGTGGGCCGAGAGGATCTCGCCCCACGCGGTCTCGGCGGCTCCCTGCCCGTAGACGTTGGCGGTGTCGAAGAAGTTGACGCCCGCGTCGAACGCCGCCTCGGTGCAGGCACGGGTGGCGTCCGCCTCGACGCCGCCGGAGTAGGTGAGCCAGGACCCGAGAGAGATCTCCGAGACCTCCAGATCCGAGCTGCCGAGCTTGCGGTACCGCATGGGTGCTCCTTGTCGTCGCTCTCGTTGTCTCTCGTTGTTCTCGGTGGGCGGTGCGGGGTCCGGACGGCCTGGTCCAGGATCACGTGGGCCGCGGGCCGCCGCGACTCAGGGTCCGGCTCCGGGGCGGCCGGCGTCAGGACGGCCGCGGGTGCTGGAGGCCCTGGAGGAGGAGGGCGACCATGCGTCGTGGGTCGTAGCGGGGGTCGTCGTCGGGGCCGATGCAGAGGTTGCCGATGCCGCGCATCAGTTCGTACGGCTGCGTGCCCGGCCTGATCTCGCCCGCCTCGACCGCCGCGTCGAGCAGGTGCTCGGCGACGGGCAGCAGGCGGTCGAGGAAGTAGGTGTGGAGCGCGGCGAAGCCGCCGCTGTCCGGTTGCGGCGTGCGGGCGAGCCCGTGCTTGGTGACCAGGAAATCGACGAAGAGGTCGATCCACCCACGCAGCGCCGCGAGCGGCGAGTCGGCCTCGGCCAGCAGGCGCGGGCCGGCCTCGGCGCACTCCTCGACCTGGTGACGGAAGACGGCGACGACGAGATCGGCCCGGGTCGGGAAGTGCCGGTAGATCGTCCCCATCCCGACGCCCGCCTTGGCCGCGATCTCGCGGATCGGCGCGTCGACGCCCGAGGTCACGAACACCTCGGCGGCGGCGGCCAGCAGCTTCTGCTGGTTGCGCACCGCGTCGGCCCGCTTTCCCGGGGCCGGCGCCGGTCCGGTCCGGCCTGAAGTGGACACCGCGCTCACCTTCCTCTCACCGCCGTAAGCGGAGCAAAGTTCCGCATGCGCTTGTGAAGCGGAACGGCGTTCCGTATCGTAGCCTCCACCCTAAGCGGAACAACGTTCCGTTTCAGTTCCGGCCGAGCCCGGACCGAAGGAAGGCCCCATCGTGAGCGCATCGAACCCCTCCGCCGCCACCGTCACCCCGCCGGCCCCCGTGCTCTCGTACAGCCCGGTGGTGCTGCCCGCACCCGGACGCCCCGTGGATCTTCACGTGCGCGTCACCGCGCCGGCGACCGGAACCGACCTGCCCGTCGTCCTCCTCTCCCACGGGCACGGCAACTCCAACCACCTGTCCTCGCTCAACGGTTACGCCCCGCTCGCCCAGCACTGGGCCGCCTCCGGCTTCGTCGTCGTCCAGCCCACCCACCTCAGCTCCAGGACGCTCGCCCACCTGCTCGCCGACGCCCCCGGAGCACCCTTCTTCTGGCGTTCCCGCGCCGAGGACATGACCCACGTCCTCGACCGGCTCGACGTGATCGAGAACGCCGTACCGCGGCTCGCCGGACGCGTGGACCACGACAGCGTCGCCGTGGCCGGGCACTCGCTCGGCGGCTTCACCGCGAGCCTCCTGCTGGGCGCCCGGGTCACCGACCCCGACGACGGGCACGAGGTGCGCCTCTTCGAGCCCCGGATCAAGCAGGGCGTACTGCTGGCCGCCCCCGGGCGGGGCGGTGACGCCCTGAACGGGTTCATGGCCGAGCGGGTGCCGGTCTTCAGGACCTTCGACTTCTCCACCATGACCGCACCGGCGCTGGTCGTCGCCGGGGACAAGGACGACCCCCGGCACTTCACGGACATGGGCCCGGCCTGGCACGCCGACCCGTACCACCTCGCCCCGGCCCCCAAGACGCTGCTCACCCTGTTCGACGCGGAGCACGGACTGGGCGGGATCGCCGGGTACGACGCCGCCGAGACGACGGACGAGCACCCCGGGCGAGTCGCCGCCCTGGCCCGGCTCACCTCGGCCTACCTGCGCAGCGGGTTCAGCCCCGGCGACAGCGCGTGGCAGGACGCACAGGAGGCGCTGACCACCGGCCCCGACGCGTTCGGGCGAGTGGAATCCAAGTAGGCGCGCGCACCTCCCGAAGGCTCCGCCCCGGACAGACAGCGCCCGGACAGACTCCGCCCCGGACAGAATTGCTTGCGCTTGCGTCTATACCGCGTCTGCAACTATTGTCGACGATCGTAAGGCGTGAGCGCATCTATCGCCGCGCTTCGAAAGTACAACGGTGACTCTCGGACGACGCGACGCGGGGTACCCAGACGGGACGCCCCTCGCGCTGGGCGAGGGCGCACTTCCGGAAGGACGGCACTGCCATGATCCCGATCCCGAACGTGACGCTGAACAACGGCATCGAGATGCCGCAGCTCGGCTTCGGTGTCTTCCAGGTCCCCGACGACGAGACCACCGCGGCGGTCGGCGCCGCGCTCCAGGCCGGGTACCGCAGCATCGACACGGCCGCGATCTACGGCAACGAGCGTGGCGTCGGCCGGGCCATCGCGGAGTCCGGCATCGCGCGCGACGAACTGTTCGTCACGACCAAGCTGTGGAACACGGACCAGGGCTACGACGCGGCCCTCGCGGCCTTCGACGCCTCCCTCGACAAGCTCGGTCTCGACTACGTCGACCTCTACCTGATCCACTGGCCCACCCCGGCCCGCGACCTGTACCTCGACGCCTGGCGGGCCTTCGAGAAGATCCTCGGCGAGGGCCGCACGCGTGCCATCGGCGTCTCCAACTTCCAGGTGCCCCACCTGGAGCGCCTGCTGGCGAACACCGGCGTCACGCCCGTGGTCAACCAGGTCGAACTGCACCCCGGCCTCCAGCAGGAGGAACTGCGCGCCTTCCACGAGCGGCACGGCATCGCCACGGAGGCGTGGAGCCCGCTCGCGCAGGGAGCGGTCCTCGGCGACCAGGCGGTGGTGGACCTCGCCGCGAAGTACGGCGTGAGCCCCGCGCAGGTCGTCCTGCGCTGGCACCTCCAGATCGGCAACATCGTGATCCCGAAGTCGGTGACGCCCGAGCGCATCCGGCAGAACCTGGACGTCTTCGGCTTCGAGCTGACCGACGAGGACCTGCGGAGCCTGGCCGCCCTGGACCGGGGCCTGCGGACCGGTCCGGACCCCGACACGTTCAACTGAGCGCCGTACCGCCCTGTCCCGTACCCGTTCGAGGAGGTTTACCGTGCACATCGACCTGACCGGCCGGACCGCGTTGGTCACCGGCTCCACCCAGGGCATCGGCCAGGCCATCGCCGTCGGCCTCGCCCGCGCCGGCGCGCGGGTGGTCGTCAACGGCCGTCGCAGCGAGACCGTCGAGAAAGCCGTGCAGGAGGTCCGTGCCGAGGCCGGCGCGGCGGACGTCGTGGGCGCGGCCGGCGATCTGGCGACCGCGGACGGCGCCCGGGCCGTTCTCGACGCCGTTCCCCGGATCGACATCCTCGTCAACAACCTCGGGATCTTCGGCGCCACTCCGCCGCTGGAGATCGAGGACGCCGAGTGGGTCCGCTATTTCGAGGTCAACGTGCTGTCGGCGGTCCGGTTGATCCGCGCCTGCCTGCCCGGCATGCGGGAACGGGGCTGGGGCCGCATCGTGAACGTCGCGAGCGACTCCGCCGTGGTCATCCCGGCGGAGATGATCCACTACGGCATGACGAAGACGTCCCTGCTGGCGGTCAGCCGCGGTTTCGCCAAGGAGGCCGCCGGCAGCGGTGTCACCGTGAACTCCGTGATCGCCGGGCCCACGCACACCGGCGGCGTCGAGGACTTCGTCCGGCAACTCGTCGGAGACGAGCTGGGCTGGGACGAGGCGCAGCGCGAGTTCATGGTCAAGTACCGGCCCCAGTCCCTGATCCAGCGGCTCATCGAGCCCGAGGAGATCGCCAACATGGTCGTCTACCTCAGCTCGCCCCACGCCTCCGCCACCACGGGAGGCGCGCTGCGGGTCGACGGTGGCTACGTGGACTCGATCCTGCCCTGACGTCAGTGCGTGATCTGCCTCACAGACTGTCAGAAGCCGCGCTTCTCCGGTGTCTTGATGTCAAGGCCAGTGAGAAGAGAGGCGAGACATGGGCGATCACGCCACCGACCCGGCGACCGAGGCGTTCGTCGAGCACCGGAACCTGCTGTTCACCGTCGCCTACGAGATGCTCGGCTCGGCCGCCGACGCGGAGGACGTCCTCCAGGAGACCTGGCTGCGCTGGGACAAGGCCGACCTGGCGCAGGTGAGCGACCGGCGCGCCTACCTGGTCCGGATCACGACCCGGCAGGCGCTCGACCGGCTGCGCGCGCTGAAGCGCCGCAGGGAGGCGTACGTCGGCCAGTGGCTGCCCGAGCCCGTGCTCACCGCGCCGGACGTGGCCGAGGACGTCGAGCTGGCCGAGCGTGTGTCGATGGCGATGATGCTCGTCCTCGACCGGCTCTCGCCCACCGAGCGGGCGGTGTTCGTGCTGCGCGAGGTCTTCGACGTCGGTTACGCCGAGATCGCCGAGGCCCTCGGCAAGAGCCCCGCCGCCGTCCACCAGATCGCCCACCGCGCCCGCCGACACGTCCAGGCCGGCCGCCCTCGTACGCGGTGTCGCCGGGCGCCACCCGGGCGGCCCTGGAGTCGTTCCGGCGCGCGCTCCAGACCGGGGACCCGCAGGAACTCCTCGACGTGCTCGCCCCGCACATCGTCCTCGTGAGCGACGGCGGTGGCCTGAAACGGGCCGCGCTGCGGCCGATCGTCGGCGCCGAGAACGTGATCCGCTTCTACTTCGGCGGCTCCCACCAAAGCAGAGGCACGATCTCCTGCGACCCCACCGTGGTCAACGGTGGCCCCGCACTCGTCGTACGCCTGGACGGCGAGCTCGACGGCGTCATGGCCGTCCGCGTCGAGGACGCCCGCATCACCGGCCTCTACTACGTCCGCAACCCGGAGAAGCTGACCCGGATCGCGTCCGAGACCACGCTCACCCTGCGCTGAGCACGCCGGACCACCGGGACACCGCCTGTCCACACACCACGCATACGAGGGGACCCCACCATGGCCGTACAGACGACGGCGGAAGACCGCGGCCACGCGGTCCGCGGCCACGCGGTCCGCGGCCACGCACTGCTGAAGGTCGCGATCGCCCTGCAAACCCTGGCGCTCTTCTTCCAGGCGGCCACCGCCGGACTGCTGCTGTCCTCCTCCCACGGCGAGACGCTGCACAGCGTCGGCGCCCGCGTGATGTACGGCGCGTCGATGCTGTACGTGCTCGCCGCCGTCCTGGCGTGGCGGCCGGGCGGGGGAACGCCCCGCCCCGTCCTGCACGCCTCCGGCTTCCTCGTCCTCGCCTCGGTGCAGGTCGTCCTGGGCATCGCGCACATACCGTCGCTCCATGTCCCGCTGGGCGTCCTCATGTTCGGCCTCAGCACCCTGGCGCTGGGCCAGGCGCTGACCGCCCGCCTGCCGGTGCGCTCCGGCGGGCTGTCGTAGCCGCCCCACCGGGTCAGTCGTAGCCGCCCTACCGGGTCACGACACCGTCGCGCGCGGTCTCGTCGACGTGGAGCGTGAAGACGTCGGGCCGGGCGTAGTGGCCGGTGGGGTCGAAGTCGAAGCGGGCGCGGGTGAGGTCGTCCAGGTCCAGGTCGGCGGTCAGGATGCCCTCCCCGTCGCGCAGCGGACCGGCGAGCACCTCGCCCAGCGGGGAGACGATGAGCGAGCCGCCGCCGATCAGCACGGTGTCGGGCGCGTCGCCCTGGACCGGGTGGAGGTCGGCGGGCAGGGCGGCGCGGCGCAGGTACTGGTTGGCGCTGAGGACGAAACAGCGGCCCTCCAGGGCGATGTGCCGCATCGTGGCCTGCCAGGCGTCGCGGTCGTCCACGGTCGGCGCGCACCACAGGTCGACGCCCTTGGCGTACATCGCCGTACGGAACAGCGGCATGTAGTTCTCCCAGCAGATGGCCGCGCCCAGGCGCGCCGCGCCGGTGTCCACGACCGGGAGGGTCGAGCCGTCGCCCTGGCCCCACAGGTAGCGTTCGGCGGCCGTCGGCATCAGCTTGCGGTGCAGGCCCAGGTAGCCGTCGGGGCCGAGGAAGAGCGCCACGCAGTACAGGCTTCCGCCCCGGCGCTCCACGGCACCGACGACAGCGTGGCAGCCCAGTTCCCGGGTGAGGCCGGCAAGGGCGTCGACCTCGGGGCCGGGGATGTCGAGGGCGGCGGCGTGGTAACGCCGGAACAGGTCCCGGCCGGCCGGGGTGCGGCTGCCGACGGTGATGCCGAAGTCGAGCCCCTTGGGGTAGCCGCCGAGGAACGCCTCGGGCAGCACGACGACCTCGGCCCGGTGGTCCACGACGGCCTCACGGATCAGCGTCTCGGCGCGGGCCAGGGCGGCGGGCGTGTCGAACAGCGGGGCGGCCGCCTGGACGACGGCAGCGGTCAGAGTGGTCATGCCGTCGAGCGTAGGAATCGGGGGATGCGGCGTCACCCGGTCGGCCGGCACCTGATGACGGGCCACCGGGGCCGGGCTCCCGCTGTGGAGTCCCGCTCACGGAATTTCCTGTTCCGCCCAGATGATCTTCCCGTCGGGTGTGTACCGGGCTCCCCAGCGATGGGCCAGCTGGGCCACCAGGAACAGGCCCCGGCCGCCCTCGTCCGTGCTGCGGGCGTGCCGCAGCCGTGGGGCGGTGCTGCTGCCGTCGGCGACCTCGCAGGTCAGGCGGGTGTCGCGGAGGAGGCGCAGGCGGATCGGCGCGGCGGCGTAGCGGATCGCGTTGGTGACCAGCTCGCTGACGATCAGTTCCGTCGTCATGGCCAGCTCCCCGAAGCCCCATGCCTCCACCTGGCGGGCGGCACGGCCCCGGACGTCGGCGACGGCGGCCGGGTCCGGGGAGACGTCCCACGAGGCGACGTCGTCGGGCCGTACGGCGTGGGTACGGGCCAGGAGCAGGGCGATGTCGTCGGACTGGGGGCCGGACACGAGGCGCTGGACGGCGCTCCGGCACAGGGTGTCCAGGTCGGTGCCGGGCCGGGCCAGGGCCTCGCCGAGCCGGGCCATGCCCAGCTCCATGTCGTGGTCGGTCGCCTCGATCAGGCCGTTGGTGTAGAGGCCGAAGAGGCTGTCCGGGGGCAGTTCGATCTCGCCGGCCTCGAATCCGATCCCGCCCAGCCCGAGCGGCGGACCGGCGGGCGGTGTGGGGAAGTCGACGTGTCCGTCCGGTGTGACGAGGACGGGCGGCGGATGGCCGGCCCGGGCCATCGTGCACCGCCGGGTGACGGGGTCGTAGACGGCGTACAGGCAGGTCGCTCCGAGGAACGCGCTCGCGCCGTCGTCGGCCGCCTCGCCGGTGGTCTCCTCCTCGCTGAGCCGGAGCACGAGGTCGTCGAGATGGGCCAGCAGGTCGTCGGGCGGCATCTCCATGTCGGCGAGGGTCTGTACGGCGGTGCGCAGCCGGCCCATCGCCGCCGCGGCGGTGATGCCGTGGCCGACCACGTCGCCGATCACGAGGCCCACGCGGGCGCCGGACAGCGGGATCACGTCGAACCAGTCGCCGCCGACCCCGCCCGTCGGGTCCGCGGGCAGATAGTGCGAGGCCACCTCCAGCGCGGTGCCGCCGCTGAGGGCCTGGGGCAGCAGACTGCGCTGGAGCATGACGGCCGCCGTGTGCTCCCGGGTGTAACGGCGGGCGTTGTCGACGCACAGTGCCGCCCGCGCCACGAGTTCCTGGGCCACCAGCACGTCGTCGGGCCGGAACGAGACGGGGTTGACCGAGCGGACGAAGGTGGTGAGGCCGAGGACGGTGTTCCGGGCCCGCATCGGCACGGAGATGAGGGAGTGCAGCCCGAACTCCTCGATGCTGCCGACCCGGTCCGGCTGTTCCGCGATCCAGAGTTCGTCGGTCGGGTCGAGCACCGGGACGAGCGTCGGCTCGCCCCTGATGAGCATGCCGGGGTCGCGCGGCGGAGGGAGGAAGTCCACCCGCTCACCGATCCGCGCCACGGCCTCCGGGCAGCCCTCCCGCACCGAACTCATCCCGGCGCGGCGCATCACCGGCCGCGCCGACGCCGGTCCCGCGTCGGTCAGCCACGCCCCGTGCCCCGCCGTGCTGAGGACGGGTTCCAGGAGGTCGACGACGACGAAGTCCGCGAGGCGCGGCACGGCGAAGTCGGCCAGCTCCTGGGCCGTGCGCAGCACGTCCAGCGTCCTGCCGATGCTGGCGCCCGCCTCGTTGACCAGCGACAGCAGCTGGCGGGCGTTCCACCGCTCGGTGACGTCCAGAACCATGTAGCAGACGCCGGTGACCGACTCGTCCGCGTCCACCAGGGGGAAGAAGGAGGTGGAGTAGGCATGCTGGCGGTGCGGGTCGGACCAGCTCCATCCCACGTACTCGTAGTCGGTGACCGGGACCCCGGTCTCCAGGACCTTCCGCATCAGCCCTTCGAGGGTGGCCGTCTGCAACCCGGGCAGCAGCTCGCTCATCCGGCGCCCCAGCCGCTGCTCCCGGGGCACACCGCCCAGACGTTCCAGGGTGTCGTTCAGCCACACGTAGCGCAGCTGCCGGTCCACCACCGCCATGCCGACCGGCGAACGGGTCAGGAACCCGTCGAGGACGGACTCGCCCACCGTCCACCGCTGCCGCCGCTCGCGCGCCGAGAGCAGAAAGCACTCGTGGTCCCCGATGCGGAAGACGGCGGACACCCTCAGGTCGACCTCGATCCGGCGGCCGTCGCGGTGCCGCACGGGGATGAGGCCGCTCCATCCCATGCCGGCCCGGCACCGCTCGGCGATCCCGGCGACGCGTACGGGGTCCTCGGGCATCGCCGACAGACGCGCGGCGGACCGGCCGACGACCTCCGGCGCCCGGTAGCCGAGCAGCTCCTCGGCACCCCGGGTCCAACCGAGCACGATGCCACGGCCGGAGAGCACGACGGCCGCGTCGGTGGACGCGTCGAGGAGGCCGCGCGCGTCGGCGGACACGGCGGATGCGGCGGGATCTGAGCCGTCACGCACAGAATCCATAGGCTCCGTCCTTTACATGACTATCGTCCTGCTTGACCGGCTGATGCGCACGGTCCGGAGGGCGGGGCGGGGCTTGATCGACGGGGGTGCGCGGCGGCCGTTCCCTGACCGGGTTCCGTGACGGTGACCGGGGCTTCACGGGGCTGTGTCGCCCTGGCGGAGGACCGGAGGGAGCATGGAAGGAAGCGGGCCTGGCCGGGGACCGGGGCCTGGGCCGGGCGCCGCTCGGCCGGTACAGGAGGCTCAGGGATGACAGCCGAATCCTTCCCGTCCGACGATGATCCGTACGACTCCGGGACGCCCCAGCGGACCAGCCTGCTGGACGTGCTCAGCGTGGCCGCGCTGGTCCTCGACACCGACGGGCGCATCGTGTTCTGGACCCCGCAGGCCGAGGAGCTGTTCGGCTACTCCGCGGGCGAGGCGCTCGGCAGGCCGGCGGCCCGCCTGATCATCCACCCCGAGCATCTGCAAGCGGTCGTCAAGCTGTTCGCCGAGGTCATGGAGACGGGCCGGAGCTGGGCCGGCGCGTTCCCCGTCCGGCACAAGGACGGCAGCACACGCCTGATGGAGTTCCGCAACATGCGGCTGCTCGACGACCTCGGGGACGTCTACGCCCTCGGGCTCGCCGCCGACCACAGCCTGCTCCAGCGCGTCGAGACCGACCTCGCCCTGTGCGAGCGGCTGATCAACCAGTCCCCGATCGGTCTCGCCCTCATGGACCCCGATCTGCGGTATCTGCTGGTCAACCCGGCGCTGGAGCGGATCGACGGCATCCCCGCAGAGGACCACCTCGGCCGCCGGCTGCGCGAGACCCTGCCGTTCCCCGACGTCGAGACCGTCGAGTCCGCGCTGCGGCAGGTGCTCACCACCGGCACCCCGCTGCTCGACCAGTACCACGTGGGGCGGCCCCGCTCCGACCCCGACCACGAGCACGCCTGGTCCCTGTCGTTCTACCGCCTGGAGGACCCCTGCGGGCGGGTGCTCGGCGCGGCCACGTCGGTCGTCGACGTCACCGAACGGCACCGCGCGGCGGCCGAGGCGGACCGGGCCCGGCGCCGGCTGGCACTGATCGCCGACGCCTCCACCCGCGTGGGCACCACCCTGGAGGTCGAGCGGACCGCCGCCGAGCTGGCCGAGATCGCCAGCCGAGAACTCGCCGACGTGGTCGCCGTGGACATACTCGACTCCGCTCTGGCCTGCCGCCGCGTGAGCGAGCCGGCGGGCGGCCCGGAACTGTTCCGCGCCCTCGCCCTCAAGGCGGCCCACCCCACCGTGGCGCTGTGCGCCGCCGACTCCCCCGGCGACCTCGCCTCCTACGACGGTGACCGCCTCGTGACGCTGTGCGTGCACACCGGGCGGTCGGTCCTGGTGCGGCACGTCGGCGCACGCGATCTGTCGCGGATCGCCCGGGACGCCGAGGCCGCCGCGCTGCTCGCGCGCTCCGGTGTCCACTCGTATCTCGCCGTGCCGCTGATCGCCCACGGCGAGGTGCTGGGCGCGCTCGACCTCAAGCGCACCCGCAATCCGCTCCCGTTCGACGAGGACGACGTCGTCCTGGCCGGCGAGCTGGCCAGCCGTGCCGCCATCGCCATCGACAACGCCCGCTGGTTCCAGAGCGTGCGCAACACCGCCCTGACCCTCCAGCGCAGCCTGCTGCCCGACCATCCGCCGCACCACACCGGCCTGGAGCTGGCCTCCCGCTACCAGCCGGCGCAGGCCACCAGCGAGGTGGGCGGCGACTGGTACGACGTCATCCCCCTGACCGGCGACAAGACCGCCCTGGTCGTCGGGGACGTGATGGGCAACGGCATCGACGCCGCCGCCACGATGGGCCGGCTGCGCACCGCCACCTGCGCGTACGCGGACCTGGACCTGGAGCCGGGCGAGGTGCTCCAGCACCTGGACAAGATCACCTGCGATCTGGAGCACTACATCGTGACGTGTCTCTACGTCGTGTTCGACCCGCACACACGACAGTGCCGGATAGCCAACGCGGGACACATGCCGCCCGCCCTGGCCCCCGCCGGCGGGGCCCCGACCCTGCTCGACCTGCCCTCCGGTGTCCCGCTCGGCGTCGGCGGCGTCCGGTTCGAGACCGCCACGGCCGAACTCGGGCCCGGCGACCTGCTCGTGCTCTACACCGACGGCCTCGTCGAGACCCGGCAGCACCCGATCGACGACCGGCTGAACACCCTGCTCGGCTTCCTCGACGCGCCCGAGCGGCCCCTGGAGGAGACCTGCGACCTCCTGCTGTACGGCCTGCGGCACCCCGACGACCACGACGACGTCGCCCTTCTCGTCGCCCGTGCCGTGTAGCCACCGTGCCAATGCAGTCCAGCGAGGAGGTGCGGGCCTGCCCGGCCGGGCGGTCCGGATCGCGATGCCCCCGGCGAGACCGGGACGCCTTCTGTCAGAGCACGCCTCCCGCCTCGTCGTGGAAGACCTCCGGCCAGTACCGGTAGTCGTCCGGGCCCGCGGCGGGGACGCAGGCCACCGGGTCGACCGAGGCCAGCACCTCGATCATGGTGTCGGCGAGCGGGTGGTAGAAGTCCTGGGTGAACTCGTGCTCCTTGTCCAGGGTCTGCTCCCGCTGGTGCAGCCAGAGCGTGAAGGCCAGGGTGGAGATGTCGGCGTTGACCGGGACGACATGACCGGCACCCAGCTCCGTGTGGAACAGGGCACCGGTCCGGCCGTCGATCAGCAGGTCGAAGTCGTGGACCAGCCCGCCGAGCACCAGCAAGTGCTCCGCGTCCGGAGGCAGTTGTTCGCCGCCGTCCCACAGGTGGGCGTGCCGGGGGTCGCTCTGCGACTCGGCCCAGTCCTCCGGCAGCGTGACCAGCGGTTCCGCTTCGGGCCCGTAGAACATGTACCCGTCGCGGGGCAGGCCCACTTCGGTCAGGAAACGGCGGGTCGGGGTGTGACTGAGGGCCGAGGGCAGCTGGTCGTCGGTGAGCCGCACCATCCCCTCGGCGCCGAACACCCCCTCCAGCAGACCTTCCGGCAGGTCCAGGGCCAGCCCCCGCCCGGGCCCGGCGATCAGGGCGAGCGGGCGTATCACCGCGGCGATCCTCCAGAACGCCGGTATCGGCCGGTCCCACTCGGACCGCGGGCCGGCCGGGCCCCAGCCCTCCTCGCCCCACTCCTCCTCGGCGAACACCGCGATCAGCAGCCCTTCCGCGTCCCGCACCGCCTCAGGGCCCGTCCTCCCGGCCAAGCCGGCGAACCTGCCGCGCAGCCCCCGGAACTCGTCCACCGCGGCCAGGAAGCGGGTCAGCGCGCCGACCGACGGAGCCAACGGGAACAGCTCCGCGCCGTCCGGCGACTTGACGTAGAGCCACATGCTGAACACACGCCCGGTGACAGGGTCGAGGACGACCTCCTCGCCGTCCTCGTCCCCCTCCACGATCAGACGGCCGATCAGCAGCAGTCCGGCGAGGTCCGGATCGAGTTCCTCCGGGTCACCGCCCAGCACGGTCACATGGTCATGGACCGTCAGCAGCGACGGCCCGGTGAACGGGCGGAAGCTGACCAGACCGTGACCGTCCAGCCGCTCCCCCGGGGCCAGGACGCGGCGGGTCGGCTCATGGACGATCGACGGATGCGGCGCGTGCTCCGGCATGACGACGCTGGTCTCGGACATGTCTCCCCCGTGTGCTGAGTTCGAGCGACTCCTCCACCATAGGAGTCGCCACTGACAACGGAGGGTGAGGCAGGCGGCGCCAAGGTGCATATGCCTTTGACATAATCCGTGCATGTCGAGCCGAGACGCGATCCAGTACGCCTCCGACGCCGGTCTGCTCATGATCCCGGGCGATCCGGCCAAGGACTACAGCCCGGGGTTCGCGGTCTTCGACGACTCCGTTCCCGCCCTGCGCGCGTTCGTCCTGAGCCTGTTGCGGAAGGAGAACGTCAGGCCGGCACCTCGCAACGCGAAGTCCGGCGCCGTCATACCGATACGCGTGAATCTCGTCCCCCGGCCCGACAACGACTACGACTCCCGTGCGATCTCGGTCGCCGCCCCGCCCGGGCACGGCGGGTCCGTTCTCGACCGGCACATGGGCTACCTCTACAGCAGCGCGCTGTACATCACGAGTGAGAGCATCCGCAGGCTCACCGAGGAGACCGGGACGCCCGTCGGCTGTCACGGATGGATCGAGCTGTACGACCTCGAAAGCGACAGCCGTTTCGACGACGAGTTCTACGACGACGACTTCTACGAAGACGAGGACGGCGGGAACGACGGGAACGGCGGGGACGAGGAGAACACGGACTGGGAGCCCAGCCGCGACGAGCTGGTGTCGTGGGCGGAGCAGAAGGCCTTCGGGTACGCGGTCGGTTCGGTACGGGTCCTGCTGCCCGAGCGTCAGACCGTACGCGCCCTCGTGGACGCCTACCTGGCGGAGCATCAGCCGAGAACGGACGTGGGCCAGGACACGGAGAAGGAGCCGACCCCGGCCGGTGTCGAGTGGGGCCTGCGCCGGGCGCTGGCCGAGCGGCTCGCCATCCGGCTGCGGACCGGCCTGAGCCATCGGGCCGCCGGCGGGGCCTGGGGCCGGGAGACCGAGCGGGACCGCGCGCGGCGCCGCCGGGACGCCGAGGCACGCCCGCTCCTGGAGGCCTGGGAGACGTACCGGAACGCGGCGCACGGTTTCCGCGACCTGCGTGCCGTCACCCGGTCCGTCTTTCACCACACCCGGACCCTCGTCCTGGACGAGTCCGGCGTGGAGGTCGGGCAGTACCACGAGCCGGACGGTCCGCTCACCCTCGTCGACGAGCGGCTGCGCGCCGAGGCGCTCGACGCGTTGCGCGCGCACGGCGTGGACGTGGACGCGCCCGAGGACCTGGCGGCTCTCGGCGGCTTCCCGGACGCGGTGGTCGTCGTGGGCCGGGGCAGGTGGTCGATCCGGCTGTCGAAGCCGGGGGTGTCACGGGACGCGCTTCCCGAAGCCGGCTGGTTCGACCCGGACTCGGGGACGCTCACCGTGTACGCCGCGCCGCTCGCCGAGGCGTTGACGGTGCTGCTGCGCCGGCACGGAGTCCGGCCGCTGCTCGTGACCTGGGGCGCGCCGCCCGAGGAGGTGGAACGGCACAACTTCCGGGCCGCGTTCACGGCGGGCGAGATCAGCCCGGTCAGCCGCCCCAGCCGGGTGACGGCCGCCGTACAGCGGCTGATCCCGGAGCCCCACCGCCGCTGGCTGAACGCGAAGCCGGACGGCGAGGGGACAGCCGCCGCGAGGGCCGGGAGCACGCTGCCGCCGCTCGTCGACGACGCGGCGGAGAACCCGTACTACCGGCGCGCCCTGGAGTCGCTGTTCGGGGCCCCCGTGGACCTGGCGGAGCGCGGTCCGTGCCGGCTCTGCGGGCGCTCCGCCCAGTCGGCACGCCCGGGGCTCTTCTACTGCCACGGCTGCTGCGCCCTCGCGCGCAACGGGGTGCTGCGGGACACCGGCGCGGACGGCGCGTGGACGGAGGCGATCGTGTACGCGCTGCGCCGGCTCGCGGAGATCGAGTTCTCCGGGCCGCCGTCCCTCGCCCAACTCGACCGTGTCTGCCTACCGTTCGAGGACGCCGGCCTGGTCGACGAGGTGATGCTCTGCCGTTTCCTGCTGCCGCGCCCCGACTCCGCGCTGCTGAGCGCACGACCGGCGCGCCCGGCCCGCACCTGGACGGAGTGGCTGGGCCACGCGGGACTCCTCACGGACGGGGTCCGCACCTCGATGGGTACGGCGACCAGGGCCACCGACGGGCACCTGTGCCGTTCCCTGTTCGAGCGGCACGTGGACGACTTCTTCCACCACTGGGGCGTGGCCCACGAGCCGGAGCCCGCCTACCCGCGCCACCCGGAACTCAACACGACCGGCCTGCGCGCGGACTGGCGCCTGGCGGACGGCACGTTCGTCGAGGCGCTGGGTCTCATGACGCAGGAGGCGTACGCGGCGAAGGTCACGCGCAAACGGGAACTGGCCCACCACCACGGCCTCCGCCTCGTCACGATCACAGCCGACGACCTGAACCGTCTCCCGGAAATCTTCGGTGACTGGCTCCCGAAGAGCCCGACCGACGGGTGACGCGGCTACCTGCCCGGTGTGGGGTGCTGGGTGTCGGGGGGGGGGACCTGGCTGCCCTGGTCGCAACGGTCCTCCGCAGAGCCGGCACGGCCCGCGCTCCGCCAGAAGCGTGGGTACGCCTCGGCGAAGCTGTCGTAGTCGTTCGCCCGGGCCGGATCAGGAGACTGGGCGAAGCTCTCATGCGGATGCCTCCGACGGCACAGTCGCCGGAGGCATCGTGCGCTGGTGGGCGGACACCGTCGAGGCCAGGGCGGGCCCTGCTCTGCGGTGGCTCGCTCACTGACCGCTCAGTGGCCGGGGTGGGGCAGGCGACTCTTGGCGGTCACGTCGGCGGCGTAGATCAGTGCGGTCTTGTGGCTGTACTGGATGGTGTACATCTTCTTGGCGCCGAAGACGACTGTGCCGCTGGAGGGGAAGAAGTCGTCCGTCAGGGCCGGTGCCGCAGTGGACACGTAGGCCTGGCCGGCGGGGATGTCGTACATGCTCAGCGGGGCCTGGGTGGACGGTGAGAGGCCGGTGGGGTACTCGGCGGCGTCCGGGTAGCTGGTGCCGTAGACCTTCACCGGGCCGGAGACGGCGGGTTCGACGATCGTGACGTCTCGCGCGGGGATCGTGTTGGCCCCGTGCGGGTTGTGGAACCACACCTTGCCGCCGCTGAACCAGATCGCGGTCCAGTCGCCCTTCTTGTCGGCGACGACGAACTGCTGACCGGCCTGGGCGGTGCTGCCCCAGTCACTGATCCGGTCGGTGCCGGCAGCTCCGGGATGAATCGACTGCTCACCGAAGAGCGGAGCGTCCGCACGGGGCTCGGTGCGCAGGTAGACGAAGTTCGACGCCTGGCGCACCGTGGTGCACTCTTCCGTGGCGCCACTGCCGTCGTCCTGCGGGCAGAGCTGCATGGTCTGCCGGTTGGCGGAGAAGCCAGGCGCGATGGTCACGGCGGAACCGATGTCCGCGACGCCGTGCCGGCCCTCCAGCGGCGCGCCCAGCAGGGCCATGAAGCGCTCCCAGTCCCAGGACGGTCCCGGGTCCCAATGCTGGTCGTTGGTGAACCGGTCGGCCGGGGCGAGAACGTTGTCGTGACCGATGATGTGCTGCCGGTCGAGCGGAATGTCGTACCGGTTCGCGAGGTACTTCACCAGATCGGCGGTGGCCTGGTACTGGGTCTCGGAGTACCAGGTCGCACCGTGCGCGGCGTAGCCCTCGTGTTCGATGCCGATCGAGTGCAGGTTGGTGGAGTAGTTGCCCGCGTGGAAGCCCAGGTCCTTCGTGGGCACCATCTGGGTCACCGCACCGTCCGAGGACCGCATCACATAATGCGCGGCAGCGCTGCTCAACGGGTCCTGGAAGGTGGCGATGGCCGAGTCGTAGGGCGATTCGGTGTCGTGGATGACGATCCGGTCGATCCGGACACCGTTCGCGGGCCGGTCGGACACCTGGCCGTTCTTGGGGCTGGCCGGGACAAAGGTGCAGTCGACCGTTGGGGGGCATTCCGTGTCCGCCACCGTGGCCGTGGCCAGCTTGAGTCTGTTCACCTGCGAGGTGACCGGATCGACCGTGGGATCGGCGTCGAGCTCGACGCTCTGGCCGTCGGCCGTCCTGCGGGTGGCGCCCTTCTTCATGGTGGCGAAGACCCGGTCGGCGAACGCGGTCGCGCCCCGGCGCTCTGTGGACTGGCTGTAGCGGGCCACGGCGCCGTACCAGTCATCCGGGTCGTCGGACGTGCTGCCGTTCAACTGCTTCTGGTACGAGGCCAGCAGGGCGGCGCCACCGCGGATGTTCGTCGCGGGGTCGTCGCGCAGTTTCTCGGTCGTCAGACCCGTCAGCTTCGCCGCGGCCTGGAGTGTGTGCCGGGCCGCTCCCTTGGCCAGCTCCGTGGCCTCGGCTCGGCCGGCCATGCCGGCGGGGCCGCCGGACACCATGTCGGGTGTGACGGCGGTCAGATGCATGGGGCCGAAACCGCCGGAGGTGCTGTGGCGGCCCTCGTGGGCCTCCCATGCCGTCTGCTGGTAGGCCACCGCCATCAAGACCGACTGGGGCACCTCGTACTCGGCGGATGCCGTCGCGAACGCACGCTGAAGTGCTGTGTCTGCTGGAGGGGTGTGTGCGGACGCCTGCGCCACCACCGGAACGGCAATGGCTCCCGCCATCACCATGGCGGCCGCTCCGAACACGATGGGGCGCCGCCGGGAGGCGTGCTTCCGGCGTGACATTGATTTGTTTGTCATCAAGTTTCCGAATCGGGGGTGACGGACTCACGTCACCCGGGCAAGAGTTGAGCGACAGGGAACGGACCGCCAGAGGTGAGCTGAAACGACCTCGTCCGACATGTCCTGAGTCGCTGACACGGCCCGGTTGCATGGACCGGAAGCCGCTGCGGACGGAAGCCAGCACACCGTTTCGGACAGCAGGCGGAAAGCCACCGCACCTGGTGTGGCAGGGAAGTTCAACTTGTTGGCGCTGGTCTTCCGGCAAGTGACTTCGGACTGACTGAGGATTCAGACAGTTCGGACATGCTGCTGGAGCAGCTCACCAGCCGGCGCGGCACACATGCCGGGCCGCATCTGTGCGGAGCACGATCAGCGCGGGCCACCGTGGCCGACCCACTCCGGATGCGAGGCGGTGCGGCGCATGGCACATTGGGCGTGAGGGCCGCGCAGTGCCAGGCCCTCTGGCCGCCGGTGCCCGAGGATTTCGGATGACACCACGTAGCAGGTCATCGCTCCTCCCGTAACCAGTGTCGCGGTCATCTCCCGCCTGAGATCTGTGGGGTATGGGTATGCACCGAACGCACTCGCTTCGCTACGCGGCTGCTGCCGCGGCCGGCATCTCGTTCGCCGTCTCCGCACTCGTCCCGACACACGCTGTGGGCCTGTCGGCGGCAGCCTCCCCAACCGCCTCCAAACCCACCATCGTGCTGGTCCACGGCGCCTGGGCCGACGCCTCCAGCTGGAACGGCGAACTCAAGATCCTCCGAGGCGCGGGGTACCAGGTACGTGCCATCGCCAATCCCCTCCAGAACCTGACCACCGACTCACAGACGGTTGCCGACTTCCTCAAGACGGTGCAGGGTCCGGTGGTGCTCGTCGGGCACTCCTACGGGGGCAGTGTCATCACCAACGCCGCCGCGGAGGCCAAGAACGTCAAGGCCCTGGTCTACGTGGACGCCGCCGCGCCCGCCGTCGGTGAGACGAACGGATCCCTGAGCGGCTCCAACTCGGCGCTGAACGCGCCGCCCAACACGCTGTTCGACACCGCGGCCTACCCTGGGGCGCCGTCCGGCGGGAAGAACCTGTACCTCAAGAAGCGCATCTTCGTGAAGGACTTCGCGAGTGATCTGCCCACCAACCAGGCCGAAAACCTGTGGGCGACGCAGCGAGCCGCCTCGACGGCCGCGTTCAACACGCCGTCGAAGCACGCGGCCTGGAAGACGATCCCGTCCTGGTACTTCATCAGTTCAGGCGACCGGATCATCACCCCGCAGTCGGAAGAGCGCATGGCTCGTCGCGCCCACGCGAAGACGACCGTCTTCCGAGGCGGGTCACACCTCACCCTGATCTCGCACCCCGACGCCGTAGCCAAGGTCATCACCACAGCGGCCCGCTCCGTTGGCTGACACCGTCACTCCTGCCGGGTCTCAGTTGCCGGGCCAGTGCGCCTGACCCCTGGGTGTGAGGGCGATCAGGCGTGCCCGGCGCGGCGTGATGATCTGGCGGAAGGCGGGGGGCTGGGGAAGGACGGGCGGGACGAAGGCCTCGCGGTCGACGCCGCGCCGGCCGAACAGGACCAGCGCGGCGTCGGCCTCGCCGCGCGGCGCCAGGGCCCGTCCCTCGGTGAGCGACTCATCCACCCCTTCGGAGCGGACCGGGCGGCCGGCACGGCGGCACTCGGCTTCCCATGCCCGGCGTTGTTCGACCACGAGCGCGGCGAACGACGGGTGCGCATCGCTGAGAAGGCCTCCACTCGACCAGGTGTACGCGGCCCACGCGCCGTCCGGCGAGACGGCGTGCGGGTCGAGGAACCAGAACTGGGAATCGCCTTCGCGGGAGATCAGCAGCGACCGTTCCACGAGCGCGCCGAGTTCTTCGTCGTCCTCCATGAGAACGTCGACGATGTCCTCCTCCGCGTTACGGAGCCAGTCGATGTCCTGGGTGGTCCGCATCTCCCCCATGGACGAGCCAAGCTTGCACCAGCCGTCGGAGGCGCCGAGGAACGCACGGTAGTCGGGCGGCAGTGCGGTGCCCAGTCGCTGCTCCAGGGCTGCGATGTCCGCCTCGGAGGCGCCCTCGTACCCCAGCCGGCCCCGCGCCTGCTGCTTCTCATCGACGATGGAGCGTTCGTTCTCGTCGGCGACGCGCAGGAAGTCGGCACTGTACTCGGCGAGGAAGGCCCGCCAGCCGTCGACTGTGCCGAGTTCTCCGGTGGTCAGGCTGGTGACAGGAGAGGTGGTGGGGCGGGCGGGAGCAGCCCTTGGCGGCTCGGCCGGGCGCGTCGGCTCAGCCGGGATCTCGGGGACGACCCCGGCGAACGGGGCGGCGAGAGCGGCCTCGGAATGGAGGGCGACGGACGCCTCCCCACCGTCCTCGCCGCGCCAGGACAACTGCGGCAGCTTCGTCGGACGGCCGCGGTCGAGGTGGGCCAACAGCGGCTTGTCGTCCTGCCAGGCGCCGGCGTCGGCCCGCCACTGAGTTCCGAACACGAGGACGGAGGGCGGCTGGTCCTCGTCGGAGATGGCCCGCAGCGACCGGCCGTGCTCTCTCGGGGCATCGAGGGTGATCCGGCGCACCAGAGGGTGCCTTGTCGACTCCGACGAGTATTCCAGGCGCACCGTGTTGGAGCCGGGCACCAGCCGGTCCGTGGGGACACTGAGCCGCATGTCCGCCGGGTCTTCCATGTCGGGTACGGGGAACGCGGTGAAGAGGGTCACGCCGTTGACCACGACGTCAAGGAGAGCGAATCCCCAGGGATCCCAGCCTGGGGCGACCGAGGCGGTGACGGTCAGGACGGCGCTGTCGGCGACCTCCTCGATCCGCAGGTGAAAGCCCAACTCGACGAAACCGTCAGTGTCCAGTGCGAGGTAGCTCTCGACCTGCGAGCAGTGTTCATGCCGCAATGTCACATGACCCAGCTTCGCCGGGACGGTGGTGAAATCAGCAAAGATCGGTTGCACGGTGTGTGTTCCTCTGGATGTTTGCCTTGGCCACCGCGATGTGATGTCCGCGGCCGCGCGCACGTCGATGTTCTGCCCGGTGACGGTCTGCGGGTTCCACACGCGGACCCGTGCGTCGGGCCGACCGGCCTTGAACACGGTGCTGTGCCCCGGGCCGTCGAACCGCGGGCTCTCATGGAGCAGTTCGATTCTGAACCCCGGGCTTTGGCCGCCGATCCTGACCTGCCTGCCCCAGCCGGGTCCGCCGACACCCCATGAGGCTGACGCGGCTGCCGGGGTCTCCGGAGCCGAGGAACAGGTCCCGCCCTCGGGGACCAATTCCATCAGGCTGTCGCGTGCGGCGGTGAGACCGATCCTGCTACCCGCTTGCACGATACTGCCGACTTTGTTGGCCTTCCCCGCTCCCACGAGACGGTCATGCTCGGCTCCGTCCCGCTCGCTTCGTACGGCGTCGCTTCAGCGGCTCGGCGTCGGCGTCAGGCGGCCGTCGTGGCCTTGGCCGGCTGACGCTGCGGTTTCCCGGCACGTAATCGCGCTCAGGTGATCCTCTACACTTCCGATTGTGACTATGTCGGACATCTCGGGTGCTGGCTCACCGTCTCATTCTGGTTCCGCTCGAATGCATATCCAGGTTGCACTGGCTCATGCCCAACGGGACGAGTTGTTGAGGCGGCGATGGCGGAGCCTGAACGAAGCCCGCCCTTGGCAAGTGCTCTCCTTGCGAGTCCCCAGGCAGTACACGACAGGCCATTACCGGTGCTGGGTGGATCCCTCAACGATCGGGGACATCGCCGTCAGTGAACAATACGGCGACGCGGTGGAAGGCATCATAGGCATGAAGCGGGCCACGCAGCGATGCACCGTGGTTCACATCGTGCGAACTGGCGGACTGAGTCTCACCGAGGCAGGTCGCACAGTTCAGGTCACACCGGGCATGCTGTGTGCACGGGATGCACAGGTGCCGCGGGAGTTCTCCTACCGGCCCGGCACACGGGCGCAGGTGCTGCTGCTGCCGTCCGAAACACTGGCCGACGCAGGACTCGACCAGTTGCCGACTCTCGCGCTCGTCTCCCAGAACACCCCCGAGGCGCGACTCCTGCTGGGGCAGCTTCATCTGATCCGCGAGACACTCGGCGATTTGAGTCCGGCAGGCGTCCGCGCCGCTCAGCAGTCCGTGGTGCAGTTGCTGGCCGGCACACTTATGGCCCGTGGGGTTTCCGCCGACTCAGCGTTCCGCCCGTCGCTCCGCACAGCTGCCCGCAACTGCGTGGAGGCCCGCCTCCTGGACCCGCATCTGTGTCCCGCCGAAATAGCAAGGGTCCTGTCGGTCTCTGTTCGCACATTGCACCGAGCGTTCGCCGATGCCGATGAATCCCTGATGGCATATGTGCGGCGGCGCCGTCTGGAGCGAGCGCGCGAAGAACTCATCACACTGAGCGGGAGATACACCGTCTCCGCCGTAGCAGCTCGATGGCACTTCGCCGATGTGAGTCATTTCAGCCGGGCCTTCAAGCGGCAGTTCGGCGAAACACCGAGTTCGCTCGCTCACTGATGCCCTGAAGAAGCGAAGTCCAGGTACGACAGAGACCGCGGCCTCCTGGGAGGCCGCGGTCTCTGTCGTACCTGGTTACCGGGAGTGGCAGCACCGTGCCGCCGTCGTCCACCAGTTGGCGCAGTGTCAGGTTCGTCCGCCAGTACGCGGCAACCAGCAGCACCCGGTCCTCCAGCGGCAGGCTCCGCGGCCGGCCCTTGCGCACCGGATCCGCACCCTCACGCCGAAGCGCGGTGATCAGCTTGCCGAACTGCCGCGGGCTCAGCCTGGTGAACGGGGCTGACCAGGAGGGCTCCGACGCCGTGATCACACCAGCCACGCCAAGATCATCTCACCCCTGACCAGAGGCTCCGACGTAACCCTTCAGTCGTCGCGCCCCTTTCTCCATGGGTAGCCGTAGTGGTCCAAACGCTTCCGTTCGCCTATGACAAGAAGGCCCCAAAACACACCCATGGCCAAGCAGAAGAGGGCGACCTGCCGGTCCAACCTCCCGATAGTCAAGGCACAGAGGCCGCCGGAGAAGAGGGCGCCAGCGAGCCCGCAGAGCACCGGATGGCGCAGGAACCGCCCACGTGGCGACACGGGCGGCCGATCGCCCCCCAACGAGCGGTCGACCGCCCAAAACGCCCGTTTGAGTGCACCCATGACCACGCCCCCATCTCGCCGACTTTCCCTGATACGGCCTGAGTGATCGTAGAGGTCTGGGACCAGCGCAGTCACGAGACCGGCGTCGAGTGAGCGAAGTGTGGCGGGCATGATGCGTCCCATCGTCGTCATGCCCCCGCAGGTGCTCACCTTGCAGAAGATGATGCTGAAGATGATGAACAACCCGGGAAAGCCGGCCACCGGCGACGGCGGCACGCCGCCGATGGACCACGGCAGCGCCATGCCGCCGATGGACCACGGGACGATGGGCTGACGAACAGACCCCCAAGCACGACGGAATCACACAGACGCTCGGTCTACGGTGGCACCGACAGCCAGACTTGGAGCAAGCGGGGCCCCGTGTGAACGGGTTCACGGTCGCGGCCACGCTTGCGGACAATGACCGCGGTGCAGAAAGAAGGCAGCAATGGCAATCAGTCGTCGCAACTTTTCCATGCTGGGTGCGGGAGCCGCAGCGGCAACAACACTCGCCGGAGTCCCGTCCGCCCAGGCGGCAACTCGTCGACGCAAGCCGGCGGTTCGCAATGTCGTGCTCGTCCACGGTGCTTACGCGGACGGCTCTTCCTGGGCGAAGGTGATCCCACTGCTACAGGCGGCGGGAATGAACGTCACCGCGGTGCAGAACCCGCTCACTTCCCTCGCTGACGATGTCGCCGTCACGAACTTCGCGCTGGCTCGCCAGGACGGACCCACGGTCCTGGTCGCGCACTCCTACGGAGGCACCGTCATCTCCGAGGCCGGGCTGGCTCCGAACGTCACCGGGCTCGTCTACGTCGCCGCCCGTGCCCCGGAGGCCGGCGAGGACTTCGCCGCGCTCTCCGCGAAGTTCCCCACTCCTCCGGTCACTTCCGGGATCATCACCTCGGGCGGCTTCAAGTTCATCGGCCGGCAGGCATTTCTTGAGGACTTCGCCAACGGCGTGCCCAGGAAGGAGGCCCTCGTGCTCTACGCGGCCCAGGGACCGCTGTCGACCAAGCCGCCCACGACGAGCGTCGCCGCCTGGCACCAGAAGCCCACCTGGTACGCGGTCTCGAAGAACGACCGCACCATCAATCCCGACCTGGAGCGCTTCATGGCCCGGCGCATGAACGCCACGACCATCGAGGTCGACGCCGGCCACCTGTCGCTGGTGACGCACCCGGAAGCGATCGCCGGACTCGTTCTGGCAGCCGCGGCCAACAGCTGACACACGGCGGTCACACCGGGCGTACGCCGCCGTCCACAACAAGGCTCAGGTCGGCTCAGGGGAACCATGTCGCGGTGTGTCACGCCCCGGAGAGATTCCGAACATCTTCCGGTACTCCCGATTGAATTGGGACGTGCTCGCGTAGCCGACGCGGTGAGCGATCTCCGCGACGCTCTCCGAACGGGTCCACAGAAGTGTGCGGGCGGTCTGAAGTCTTATGGTCTTCTGGAACTGGAGCGGTGTCGCGGACGTTGCCGCGCGGAAGCGCCGGTGGAAGGAGGAAGGGCTCATGCCGGCGAGCCGGGCGAGATCGGCGACTCTCAGCGGCTCATGGTAGTGCTCGCGGATCCAGCCGATGGCCCGGGCGATGTGTGGGAGGCCGCTGTCGGCCTGGGCGATGTGCCGCGTGAGCGCGCCTCGGTCCTCGGTGAGCAGCCGCCACAGGATCTCCCGCTGATACGACGGGCCGAGGACCCGCAGATCGTCCGGGCAGCGGGCGGCCCGTACCAGTCGCACAACAGGGTCGAGCAGCTTCGGCGTGACGTCCCTGGCGAAAAGTCCCTCGCCGGCGGGTGACCTGACGGCGTCGCTCGTTTCGGGCAGCAGCGATGCGACGGCCCGTGGCTGGATGTCCATGACGAAGACCGCGAGCGGTTCGTCAGGATCGGCCTGGACGACCTGGCTGGTGGACGGCAGGTCGAGCGGGGCGACCAGGTACTTGCCGGCGCCGTACTCGTACGGTTCGCCATTGAGCACCGTACGCATGGTGCCCTGAGCCACGATCGCCAGGGTCGGCCCGAGCCTAGCGGCGACGACCGGAGGCGTCGGCTCGTCCACGACTGCGACGCTCACGCCGTCCGCGATCGCGACGGCCTTGCCGCCGCCGTCCCCGCAACGTTCGAGAATGAGCGTACGCAGCTCCTGTAGGGGTTCCATCCTCAAGCCCTGTCGGTCGGTGCCTTCGTGGGCACTACAGCGGGGTCGACAACGGGCGCGCGTCCTGCCGAGTCGGTCTACGGCAGGACGCGGCGCGGTTGTGTTCCACAGCACGCCGGTGCGGTGGGAGGGGCGGGTCTAGTGAGCCGACACCGGGGTGGTGACGTTGCTGAAGGTGTTGGCGCCGGCGGCGCCGGCCGCCGTGACCGGGCCGTACGTGCAGATGCCGAAAACGTTGTTGGAGATCGTGTTTCCGGTGATCTGGATGGACATCGGGTCCACGGTGCTCACGAGGACGCCCGTGGTCTGCGGATCGTCCGTGGTACCCGTCTCGGTGTCCCCGACGGCATTGTTGGTGCCGATCTGGTTGTTGCTGACGATGTTGCCGCCCAGGTCCAGGCCGGACGCACTGCCGTGTACGACGACAGCCGCCCAGCCGTTGCCGGTGATGACGTTGCTCTGCACGGTGTTGGTGTGGACCGCGCCGCCGGCTACAGCGGACGCGAGCGTGACTCCGCCGCCGCCCGCCTCAAGTCCGTTGTCGAACACGTTGTTGTTGCTGATGCTGTTGCCGAAGACGCCGCCGGCGCCGGGGTCGCGCACGCCACCAGGAGCTGCCGCGGCGTTGCGGGAGACCAGGGTGAAGCCGGATCCCAGGGCGTTGCCGTGTACGGAGTTCGCCGAGAAGGTGCTGCCCGACGCGGGACCGGTCTCGTCGCTGACGAGGATTCCGGTGCTGTTGCCGCTGACGGTTCCGGCCTGCACGGTGGCGGCGGAGCTGCCCAGCAGGTGGATGCCTCCGCCACAGTCACCGGGCCGGCCCTGCGCCCGCCGGCACGACGGGTAGGAGTTCGCGACGGCGTTCGGCCCGGTACCGGTGTTGTTGCTCTGGACGATGGTGTTCGCGATGGTCGCGTTCTTCACACTGTTGACCAGGATCCCCTCGCCGACGGCGTTCTTCACGGTGAAGCCGGTCACCGTGACGTCGGGGGCGCTTATCTCGATGCCGTTGATCAGGTTGGTGGCGTCGATGGTGACGTTGGCCCGGGCTTCGAGGTCGAGCGGCTTGTCGACCGCGACGTCCTCGTGGAACGTGCCGTCGCAGACGACGACTCGACCGCCGGCGGCCACGCCCTTGATCGCCGCGTTGATCGATCTGAACGCCGGGGTGCTACAGCTGGTGTTCGCTGCGGAGGCGACGGCGGTCGGCGAGACGTAGACCGTCTGCGGGAGGGTCTGCGGCAGGGAGAACGCGTAGAGCTTGTTGTTGTCACCCTTGGACGGGAAGAACGGGCCCAGGTTCTGGGTGTGGTATCCGGAGCCCCAGTACACCGAGCCGTCCACGATCGACGCGCCGCCGAGGACCGCACCCCCGCTGGGGAAGCCCCACTTGATGGCGCCGGTCGCGGCGTCGAGGGCGTACATGTTGTTGCCGGTCGGGTTCGTGGATCCGCCGTACACGACGCCGTTCGCGCTGGACACGAAGGACATGGGAGCCGCCGAGTCCGGCGTCGCGGTCTCCCAGAGGATCTTTCCGGTGGCGGGTTCGAGCGCGGCCCAGAAACCACCCGTGGTGGTCGATGTCTGCCCGGTCGCGGACGTGAGCTTCACAGGCAGGTGGTTGGTGTTGGTGTTGGCGACGTAGATGCGCTTGCCGTCGACCGCGGTGCCCCACTGGAGGCCACCGAGGTTGCCGCCGGGGCCGACCGCCGTGGCCCAGACGATCTTTCCGGTGGCCGGGTCGAGCGTCCAGTAGACGCCGCTCTTCTGACCGATGCCGAGCAGGTCGGTGGTCCTGCCGTCGACCGTGGTGGTGAAGAGGTTGGGCCCGGAGCCGAAGTCGAAGTCGTCACCGAACCGCTGGCCGACCGTCCAGGTGTCGGCGGTCAGGGTCTTGGTGGCCCAGGCGATCTCGCCGGTGTGCATGTCGAAGGCGACGATGGAGTCCTGGTAGTTGTCCTCCGCCCCGGGATCGCAGTCGGTCTCGTCGGGGGAGGTGCAGACGCCGGGCGGCACCGTGTAGTTGTTGCCCGTTCCGACGTACACCAGCCCGGTCTTCTCGTCGACCACCGGGTTGCTGCCCCACACGGCGCCGCCGGTGTAGCCCTGGGGCACCACATAGGTCTTCCAGAGCCTCTCTCCGGTGACGGCGTCCAGGGCGACGACACTGCCGCGGAACGTGTACGGCGGAGCGAACTTCTCCGCCTTGGACGACACGCCGACGTAGACGACACCGTCGGCGATGACGGGCGACGACGTCACGATGGCGGCCGGGTCCGCGTCGATCTGGGTCTTCCAGAGCCTGGTGCCGGTCAGGGCGTCGATCCCGAAGAGGAACGCGCCGTCCGTGCTGTTGCTGCGCTGCTCCCCCGAGCCGGTGACGATCTCGCCGTTCCAGTACGCGGGGCTGAGCCGTGAGATGTCGCCCGTGATCCCGGTGTAGTCGCCGATCCGGTGGCTCCACATCTTCTGACCGGTCGTCGCCTGCACCTTGTAGAGGTTGCCTGCCCAGTCCGGTGCGTACACGTAGCCGTCCACCACGGTCGGCGTGGCCGAAACGCTGTCCCCCGTGGTGAAGGTCCACTTGGGCTTCAGGTTGGCAACGTTGTCAGTGCCGATGGCGTGCTCGGCGGGCGCGTTGTGCGTGTCGCCGAGGTCGCCACCGGCGTACGGCCAGTCGGACGCGGATGCCGTCGGCGCCACCGGGGTCACAGCGGTCGTGGACGATGCGGCCGTCGCCGCCGCGGCGGTGTCGGGGATGGCCACCGTGAGTCCGGCCATCACCAGCCCAGCCACGAGCGCACGCACCCGCCCTCGCCCGGCGCGGGCGGGTATGCGGGGTATGGACATGAGGGAAAACACCTCTCGATCCTTTTGTTGATCTTGCGATCGAGAGCATAGAGGCACCCCGCAGGGCCAGACGTCCACCTTCAGGGCGCGACATACGGTCTCCGGCGTACAAGAACCGAGACGGGTGCGGCCGTTTTTCGGAAATCCGCGGCTGAGGGTTCGCAGGTGCGTGGCGGCGGAATCAGACGTGATTCCCCAGGAATCGAGGAAGCAAGCAGTGGCGGCGCCCAGCACGTATCCGCCAGATCGTATGTCCCAGCGGTACGAGAACCTGGAAGTGCACAGCAACACGTCATTCAACGGCTCCGGCAGCGCCTACGGCGTCCGGTGCGGCCGAGGTCGACGACGGGTTCGTTTATCCGGCAGTGACGCTTTCGCTCGGCGGTGAATCACCGACCACCACGCGGGTTCAAGGCCTTCCCCGGAATGTGCGAATCACCGCGTGAAGTCATCAAACGCGGGTCGCGGCGCGGTAGGAGGCCGGGCCCGCGCCGGCATTCGCGCTTTCGCCGGGTTCCCGGCGAGCGTGGCACGGAAGTTCATGTTCCTGGCACTCACCTTCCAGGGCGCAGGCCCGTTCGGTGCGGTTCGGCGCGCACAACGTTTCCGACCGCAACATCGTCGTCAGGCGCGACCTGACCGGCCTGCACCTCCCGTCCCCGGTACACCACGGTCATGGCACCAGCCATGGACAGGCATGAGGCGGTCAAGAGGCGCGGGCGGACGCGGACTGTTGGCCCACACGTCACTTGCGGTTCGGCTGTGATCGATCACCACCCCATTAGATTGCAAAGGAAGAACTTTGCGATGCCCATGGGAGAGCTTTGTGAACAGAAACGTGCGTGGTGTGCGATGGGGGGCTCCTGTGGCAGCGGCGTCCGCGGCCGTGGTGGCAACCATGGTGCTCAACCCCACGCCGGGCGCGTCCGCCAGTGCTCCGCAGAGCACGGCGAAGGCGAAGGCCCCCACCGCGAAGAACGTCATCTTCATCAACGGCGACGGCATGGGTGCCGCCGCACGTGAGGCGGCACGGCTGCATCTCGCCGGCCTGCGGGGCCGGCTGACGATGGATCGTCTCCCCGTGTCCGGTCAGCTGACGACCACACCGGACGACCCCAAGGCCGTGGTCACGGACTCCGCGGCAGCCGCCACCGCATGGGCCACGGGCGAAAAGACGTACAACGGCGCAATCAGCGTCGACACCGAGGGCAACCCGCTCCCCACGCTCGGGGCGCAGGCCAAGGCGGCGGGCAAGACCACCGGCCTGGTGACCACCGCGCAGGTCACCGACGCCTCGCCGGCGGCCTTCTTCGCCAACACCGCCGACCGCGGCAAGCAGGACGAGATCGCCCGCCAGTACCTCGAAGTCAGCAAGCCGGACGTGATCCTGGGCGGCGGCGAGGACTGGTGGCTGCCGGCCGGCACCGCGGGTGCCTTCCCCGACAAGCCCGCCGAAGACACCAGCGAGGGCAGCCGCGGCACGAAGGGCAACCTGATCGCCCAGGCCAAGCGCTCCGGCTACACGTACGTCACCGGCGCGAAGGAACTGAACAAGGCACCTCAGGGCAAGTTGCTCGGTCTCTTCAGCAACGAGGAGATGTTCCAGCAGCGCCCCGAGGGCCAGGGCGACGTGTACGATCCGGCCGTCGACCTCGCCACGATGACCAGCAAGGCACTGAACACGCTGGACAAGAACAAGAAGGGCTTCTTCCTCATGGTCGAGGAAGAAGGTGTCGACGAGTTCGCGCACAGCAACAACGGCACGCGTGTCCTGGAGTCGATGCAGCAGCTGGAGAAGGCTGTCGCCGTCGCCCGCGCCTACCAGGCGACTCACCCGGACACCCTCCTCGTCGTCACCGGCGACCACGAGACCGGCGGCCTGGCGGTCGAGGAGAACGACACGGCCGACGAATCCGGCACTGGTGTCTCCGCCGAGGACGGCCCGTTCACGATTCACGGCAGCGACCGGACGTTCACGATCGACTGGACGACTTCCGGCCACACCAGTGTCGACGTTCCGGTCACGGCCGCCGGCCCGCTCGCGAGCCGGTTCACCGGCAAGCACGCCAACACCCACGTTCACGACGTCCTGTCTCAGGTCCTGGCCCCTCGCCACTGACCGGCTGACCGGATCGTCCCGAGTAATACGAGGCTTGAAGTGTCCCTCCGGCATGTTTTCGCCGCACTGGCCGTCGTGCCCGTGCTCGCCGTCCCGGCGACCGCCGCCCAGGCGGCCCCCGCAGATCCCCAGCCCACGGTGCTCCCCCAGAAGACACACTTCGATCTGGAGGCCCACCGCGGTGGCATCGGCATGACCACCGAAGAGTCCCTGGAGGGCTTCGGCAAGGCCATGCGCCTCGGTGTGACCACCCTGGAGCTGGACACCCACATCACCAAGGACCAGAAGGTCGTCGTCAACCACGACCGCCAGATCAGCGCCCAGAAGTGCAAGGACACCGCGCCGGTCACGCCGGGCGACCCGATGTACCCGTACGTCGGTAAGTACATCAAGGACCTGACGCTGGCCCAGATCAAGACCATGGACTGCGGTTACCAGCAGCTGCCTGGCTTCCCCGAGCAGGAACAGATCAAGGGCCACCGGATGGTGGAGCTGAAGGACGTCCTGAACCTGGTCAAGAGCTACAACGCGCGACAGATCAAGCTCAACATCGAGACCAAGGTCGAGGCCGGCGCACCCGAACAGACCGCGCCGCGCGCGCTGTTCGTGCGCCGCGTGTACGAGGAGATCCACGCCTCCGGCATCGAGGACCAGGTCACCATCCAGTCCTTCGACTGGGGCGCCCTGAAGGAGATGCACAAGCTCGCGCCGAAGTACCCCCTGGTGGCGCTGACCAACTACGACTTCCTCCAGGTCGGAAAGCCCGGCGCCTCCCCGTGGCTCGGCGGCATCGACGCCGACGACTACGACGGCGACTTCGTCAAGGCAGCGTCCGCCATCCCCGGCGTGACCGCGCTCTCCCCGGTCTACGGCTTCCCGCAGGACGGCGTCGTCTCGAACCCGGACTTCAAGTTCTACGTCGACCGCGAGATGGTCTCCGAGGCCCACAAGCGCGGCTTGAAGGTCGTCCCGTGGACCTGTGACGACCCCGCCACCATCGAGGCCCTCATGGACATGGGCATCGACGGCATCATCACCAACTACCCGAACCGCGTCCGGGACATCATGGCCGAGCGCGGCATGCGCCTGCCGAAGGCCTACGAGCCGAAGGACTGACGCCCCGCGGCCCACGCCGCACAGCCATCCCCCGGAGCACGTTCTTCAGCTCCGGGGGCGTGTGCGTTTTGGCCCCGGGGCGCGCCGCCCTGGGGCTCACCGCCCTCGCTTTGCCGGGCGTCCGGACGCCCACGCGTGCCGCGTCGGCCGACGGGACCGGGCTCAGTCGACGCCGCAGGGTGCGGGGCCGGCGTCGGCCATGACCACCGCGCCCGTCGTGAGGCGGACGAACAGGTCACCGGCACTCGCATTCGGTCGGCCAGGACATCGCGGTGGCTGCCGTGGCCGCGGTCACGGCAGCCAGACGTCGGAAGTCGAGTGTGTCCGGAAGGTCGGTGGGCTGGTGATAGTGCGGGTTGCGGAAGTTCGCCGTGTCGGTCAGCATCAGCGCGGGAATCCGCCGGTTCCAGAAGGGTGCGTGATCGCTGCGGCCCAGATGCTGGGCCGGGGGAACCGCCAAGCCGATCAGCATGCCGAGCAGCCCATCGGGCCTCGGGTCGCGCAGCAGGAGACTCGGCAGGGGCACTGACGTCGCCGCGGCAGCGCGCTGCCAGGAAAGGGCGGCCGCGGCCGATGACCGCCGATGGACGACGAGTGCGAAGTCGCCCCGCCGGCCATCGGACTTGACGGCCGCGGAAACGCGGGGGAAGGCAGCCGAGAAACCGGCCGGCAGCTTCTGGCTGCCGGGCGCGTCCGTGAAATAGCCGACCGACTCCAGGCAGATCATGCCGGCCACCCGCCTGTTGCGGCTCAGTTCACGCGCGGCATGGCGAGCGCCGATCAAACCCAGTTCCTCCATGTCAAAAACGGCGAGGGTGACCGGTGGCACGACGTGCAGCCGGCTCAGGAGGCGTGCGGTCTCCAGGACCACCGCGATTCCCGAGGCGTTGTCGTCGGCCCCCGGGCTGCCGCTGACACTGTCCAGATGAGCCCCGATCAGCACCGTGGAGCAGTCGTGGGCGTCACCCAGGGAGGCGATGAGGTTCGCCCCCTGAAGCCGGCGGTGCAGCCGTGGTTTCAATGCCAGAGCCCGGTGGCCGTGCCGATCGGTCGAGCCCCACTTCCATCGCAGGTCGAACGGTTGCCGCTCGACCTGCCACCCGGCGGAGGTCAGCTGCTCGCTGACGTACGACTCCGCGCGGTCCATCGCGTGCGGAGTACGGCGCCGGCTGCGCGGCCACGCGGCGAGGAACTCGACGTCGCGACGCAGGCGAACAGGCTCCACGAGCGCCTCGAAGTCCCGGACGGTCGGGATGCCAGGCGTCATCGCTACTTCTTCCTCCGCGACAAAGGCGGCGCAACAACCGACAGAAGCTCTCCCCGCACGGTCGTAGCGTACGGGGAGAACGATCCCGCCACCTGTGCGCGCCGCCCCAAGGACAGCCACAGCCACGAAGTTGCCAGTATCGTGCCATCACCTGGCAGGATCGTTCTGTCCTCCTGCTGAAGCCCCGTGATGGAATCGATCGCGTCCGGCATGGCCATGCATGAAGGCGACCCCGCAGTCATCAGGCGGTACTTTCACCCAGGAGGCAGCAACGGGGTCAACACAGCCCGGAGCCGGCACTGCGCCGCGGCGCTGATCAGGCGACCCACGCCGAGTACCGCACCAGCATGGTGAGGCGTCCCTCGCCGACGGGCGGCCCGGCCGCGGTGCTCGCCACGATGTCGTCGACGGTCAGGTCGTCTCCCGGACCGGGTGCGCCGACGTGCGGTGACCGTCGGTAGGCGCTTCTTCCGGTGTGTGGAGTTGTTCTTCCGCCCAGATGGTCTTGCCCCGGGACCCATGGCGTGTGCCCCAACGCTGCGCCAGCTGGGAGACGATGAACAGTCCCCGGCCGCTCTCGTCGAAGGTGTTGGCCTGCCGCAGGTACGGAGAGGTGCTGCTTCCGTCGGAGACTTCGCAGGTCAGTCCTGCGCCTTGGAGGATCAGGCGCAACTGGACCGGAGGGCGGCCATGACGGATCGCGTTGGTGACCAGCTCGCTGACGATCAGCTCCGTGGTGGGTGCGGCGTCCTCAAGGCCCCACGCGGTCAGCTTCGCCCAGACGTACTTACGGGCCTGGGAGACGGCGGCAAGGTCGTCCGCGAGGTCCCAGGAGGCGACGTTGTCGCTGTCGAACGTGCGGGTGCGGGCCGCAAGCACGCCGGCGTGGGCGCAACTCCTGTCGGACAGCAGAGCATTGAGGGCGGACCTGCTGAGAGCCGTCAGACGGGACGGCGATCCGAGGCCCGCCTCGGGCAGCGCGGTCGGGCCGCCCCCGGCTGCCGGGTCGGGTGTCCAAGGCGTGTGTGCGTGCAGCAGGAGCAGACTGCGATCTGGCAGATCGACCTCGGTGGCCTCTATGGGCGAGAGCGCCTGCCCGAGGGGCGGGTTGGCGGGAATGTCGACAGTCGTGACCACGCCGTCCGGCTGGAGGACGGTCAGCGCGGGGTAGCCGGCGCTGGCGAGGGTGCAGCGGGCGGAGACGGGGTCGTAGACCGCGTACAGACAACCCACGGTGACACCGGACGTGTCCTCGCTGTGCCCACCCGGTTCGCCGTCGAGCCGCAGTCGGGTCAGAACACGCGCCAGGTGGGCGAGGAGCTCCTCCGGTTGCAGGTCCAGGTCGGCCAGCGTGCGCACCGCGGCGCGAAGTTCAGGGGCGAGGGCGGGCGCGGGACTCCCGTCTTCGGCGACGGAACCGGCAACGAGCGCGACCCGGGCGCCTGGCAGTGGTATCGCGTCGAGCCAGTGGGCTTCGGGCCGCACGGTGCCGTCGGCAGCCGCACAGCAACCGGCGAGCTCCAACGCCGCAGGCTGCGGCAGCAGACCGGAATGCGTGCTGGTCATCGAGAACGGAGGTGTGTCGCCGGAGACGTCGTCGACCGCCTGCTTCACGTCCGGGCTGATCCGTGGGCTGTCGACGCCCCGCACGGGCCGCTCTGCCGGGGTGGATACGCGATGTTGCAGGCTCAGGCGCGTACGGCACATGACGAAGCTCAGGGCGAGTGAGAGCGCGGCCGCGGCGATCACGACCGTGCGGCCTCCTTCGGACACTCCACGGATCGCGAAGCCGTAGACGGCCACGCTGGCGACCAGCGTGGCCACCCCGATCGCGAGGGTGCGCCGAAGGGGGAGCAGGCCGGCGGCCACGAGGGGCGCCAGTATCGAGTATTCGGACCAGCGGACCAAACCACCGGCGGATGCCGCCAGTTGCACCGCGGAGGTTGCACCGAGGTAGGCGACCAGCAGCGAGCACGGCTGCCAGGACAGGCGTCGTACAGTGGTCATCCTGGTCACTGTCCTTCCATGATGGGCGTTGTGCGGGTCATGCGGGTGCGTCCAGGTGGTGGGACGATCGGGTGGGACGGTGGACGGCCACCAAGGCGAGGTCGTCGTCCATGCGAGGACCCACATGACTGTTGAGGTCTTGGCTGATGTGCTGGAGGAGGCGTTGTGGGCACCTCCAGACCCAGGTGGCGGCGCGTTCAAGAACGGGATAGAAGTTCCCGCTGCTGTCACGGGCTTCGACGAGTCCGTCGGTGTAGAGCAACAACGTGTCGCCGGGAACAAACGCGAAGGCGTGCAGGGGAAAGGCATCCGTCGTGCTTCCGGCCAGCCCCAGTGGCGGAGCCGGCCGGCTTACGCGCAGGAGGCTCACTCGGCCGCGTTGCCTCAGCAGCGGCGGGGGATGCCCACAGCTGACGATCCGGACGGTGTCCTCTCCGTCGGGAAGTTCGGCCAGCAGAGCGGTGATGAAACGCTCGGCGCTGTCAGGGTCCCGCTCCGTCATCTCGGCCAGGTGCCTGCGGACGCTGCGTTCCAGGGCAGCCGCCAGCTCCGGCAGCGTCTCGTGTTCATGGGCGGCCTCGCGGAAGGCACCGAGGAGGGCGGAGGCGTCCTCGATGGCGGGCAAGCCCTTGCCGCGGACGTCGCCTATGAGGATGCGGGTCGTGCGGCCGGTGCGGGCGGCGGCGTACAAGTCGCCGCCGACCAGTGCGTGCGCGGTGGCCGCCCGGTACATGGACGCGATGTGCAGAGAACCCAGTGTGCGGGGTATGGGCCGCAGCACAACCCGTTGGGCCGCCTCGGACACCGCCCGTACCTGCGTGAGTTCTCTCAGATCGCGATCGTGCAGAGCGCGAGCGACGACGGCGCAGCCGGAGACCGCCAGCAGTGCGCCGATGTGGATGGGCAAGAGCGCCGAATGCAACAGACCGTCGTGCCGGTCGACGAGGACTACGGCCGCACTGGCGACCAGAGCCATGACGACCGTCACCCGGGTTCGTGCGAAGGCCACGGTGCAGGTGGGGGCGGCCACGAGGAGCGGTGAGAGGTGAATGGCCAGGGGGGCGAAGGATGCCGCGAGGGTGATCGCCGCGATCAGCAGGAGCGGTAGTGCCACCTGCGCCCGGGCCCGCGCGTGAGGGACTTCGCGGTCGCCGAGACCAGGCAGTGGGACACCGCGAGCAAGCAATTTCATGGGTGGTCCTGTGAGGAGGAACCTCGGATGCACGGTTCGTACGTTATGGCGGCTGCCTGCGGAGATCCCTCACGGACCCATCGCTCTTACCGCATTCTTGTCACATTCTTGCCGCATTCCGAGAAATCATTTCCGCTATACGGACTCCAATGTGCGACTTCACGGACGCCACGTCAAGATCACGATCCTGATTCATTCATTACAGAATTCGAACGTCAGGCCCTCGGAGTCGGGCTTTCCGAGGCCCCCGTCTCCTCAAGAGCTACCGCTAGCGGTAATGCCGGCTGAGTGTCCGCCCGGCATGCTGGGTACATGCTGCGTTGCGTGATCATCGATGACAGCCCCCACTTCCTCGAAGCTGCCCGCTGCCTGCTCGAGGGGCAGGGCGTCGCGGTCGTGGGCGTCGCATCCGACAGCGCGCAGGCATTGCGGCAGGTCGAGCGGCTCCGACCGGAGGTGGTGCTGGTGGATGTCGATCTAGGTGCCGAAAGCGGCTTGGAGTTGACTCGCCGATTGCGACACGAGACCGGTCCCTCCCCTCCCCCGGTTGTTTTGATGTCCAACTACGCTGAGGAGGACTACGGTGATTTGGTCGAGGAGAGCCCCGCGGTCGGGTTCCTGGCGAAATCCGCTCTGTCAGGCGACGCCATTCGGACTCTGCTCACCGATGAGGACGACAATCACCAGGGCGGCTCGGTCATCGAGCCTCGAGAAAGGTGATGACGGCCCTGACACGGCGGTGATCGTCGCCGGTCTCCGGCAGGTTCAGCTTCGTGAGGATACTGCGCACATGTTTCTCCACAGTTCCTTCGGTGACCCACAGACGACGGGCGATACCGGCATTGGAACGGCCCTCGGCCATTAGTTCCAGCACTTCGCGCTCCCGCGCACTGAGTACCGCCAGCGGATCCTCCCTGCGACGGGCGGAGACCAGCTCCTGCACCAGTGCGGGATCCACCACCGACCCGCCCCTGGCGATCCGGTGCATGGCTTCCAGGAAGTCCTGAAGGTCGCTGACACGGCTCTTGAGCAGGTAACCAACGCCGTGGCCGCTCTCCAGGAGTTCCAACGCCCGCTCGACCTCGGCATACGCCGACAGGACCAGGATTCCCATGCCGGGGAACTCCTGCCGGATGGTGTGGGCTGCGTCCAGCCCTTCGGTGCCCTGACCGGGCGGCATCCGGATATCGGTCACGACCAGGTCCGGCCTCGCCGCCCTGACCACGTCGAGCAGCTGGACGGCATCGGCCGTTTGCCCCACAACCGCGCAGCCCGCACCCTGGAGCAGGCTGGCCAGTCCCTCGCGGAACAGGACATCGTCCTCGGCCAGGACGACCCGCAGGTTCTTCGTGGCTGGTCCGTTGTCGCTCGGCTCGTCCCCGGCACGGGACGTCGAGCCTCCTGACCTCATACCTACCATTGTCCTTGGGTCTCGTCCGGTGGGCACCTGCCGGAAGCCCAGACAAGACCTGTTTCACCGGCAGGGAGGAAACGTGCGTCCGCTCGCCTTCCGTGCCCGGGGAACCGGCGCGAACGGCGGTCTCGTGTACCGCGTGGTCGTCGCCAGCGGCTTCCTCGTGCTCCTGATCAGCTCCGCCTTCATCATTCTGTTCCGCTCGAATGTCGATCTGCGCGCCTCGCAACGGCTCGCGGAGCGATCCGAAGAACTGCTGCTGGCGGCCAACCAGGTACAGCACCGCATGCTCAGTCTCCAGACGGACCTGCGCGGCTATGAACTGACCGGGCACAAGCAGTTCGTCAAGCGCTGGCAGGTTGCTCAGGCCGCCTTGCCCAGGGAGGTCGAAACGCTGACCCGCCTGGCCGACTCCGCCCAGCGGATCAGAACGGAGCAGGTCCGGCAAGCGGGTTTCGCATACATCATCAAGCAATACTCCATGCCACTGGCGAACGTCGCGAAGCACGACCGCGCGACGATACGCGTCGCGGCCCCGGACGAAGAGAGCGACCGACGCGTGGAGGCCGTCCGGGACGAGTGCCACCGCATCGTGCTCACCGAACAGAAGCTTGCGGCGGCCCGGGAGGAACGCGCCGCCGCGGTCGCCAACCAGGCGGTCATGGCAACCGTCGGTGGTCTGACCGGATCGGTCGTGCTCGTCATCGGATTCGCGGGCTACGTCACCCGAGCGGTCGTGCACCCCGTGCGACGAGCAGCCGCCATGGCCGGCCGACTCGCCGGCGGCGACATGACCGCACGCACACCGGAAACGGGGGTCGGTGAGATCGGCGTGCTGGAGCGCAGCTTCAACCGGATGGCCGACTCGCTCCAGGACAGCCATGCCGAACTGTGCACCTCACGGTGCAGGATTCTCGCAGCCGCCGACCAGGCCCGGCGACGCATCGAACGCGACCTGCATGACGGCACCCAGCAGCGGCTGGTGTCTCTGGTGCTGGAACTGCGGGCCGCCCAGAGCGCCGTACCCGTGGATCAACGGGAGCTGAAGGCCAGGATGGCCCGGGTCACCCATTCGCTGCTGGCGGCGCTGGACGAGCTGCGCGAACTCTCCCGCGGCATTCATCCGGCGATCCTTTCGCAGGGCGGGCTGCCCCCCGCGCTCCGGGCTCTGGCTCGTCGCTCACTGGTTCCGGTCGAACTCGACGTCGATGTCCCCCAGCGACCACCCGAGCCGGTCGAGGTGGCGGCCTACTACGTCGTCTCGGAGGCACTGGCCAACACCGCCAAGCACGCCCTGGCGTCCTACGTGCGCGTCTCCGCGCGTGTCGGCGACGACGTCCTGCGCCTGTCCGTTCACGACGACGGCGTCGGAGGGGCCGTGCGGGGGCAGGGCTCGGGCCTGGTGGGCCTCACCGACCGCATAGGGGCCCTGGGCGGGACCCTTACCCTCCACAGCCCCCGTGGTCAGGGAACCACACTGGAAGCGCGCCTTCCGCTGACGCGGCCATAGCCACGGAGGCCAGGACGTGCGTCCCGGACGCTCGCTTGCCCGGTCCACCAGCCCGCGGGGGCCGTCGCCGACCCCGCGCTCGACCGGTTCCGGCACCGTCAGCGTTCCTCCGCCAGCACCCGGCAGCGGTGGTCGCAGCGATGTACTGCGAGCGGGTATGCGGGGAGATGCCGGGGCGGGACGGCGCCGTCGGCTGACGCCGCTCCGCCAGGAATCAGATTGTTGAAGCGCAGAACTTTGACCACCATGGGGTGACCGGCCAGCAGGGTCAGCGAGCCCCCTGCCTCATGGATGCGGCGCGCGGCGGCTGCCAGAGGGCGCACTCCCGCGCAGTCCACGAAGGTCACCTGCCGCAGGTCTATGACAACCTCAGGGTGCGTGCCGCTGGTCGCGGCGGTAAGGATGGCGTCAGTCTGGGCGGCGGTCGCGATGTCCAGTTCACCGGCAACGTTCACCACCGTGGGGGAGGTTCCGACAAAGACGGTGCAGACGGCTTTCACTTGCGTTTCCCGTTCTCAGAGGGTTTCGAGTCAGCGGCGGATGGCGGAACCTGCCAAGGAATGTCCGGCCAGATCAGCCAACACGTCCACGCTAGGAACACAGCTACGGCGCAGTCATTGCAGCCAGCCCCCACCGGCATTGCAGCCAGCCCCCACCGCATACCTCCCGCCAGCCACCAGGCCTTGCGGGAGTCTCTGTCCGCAGGTGAGGTCGCGGAGCCAGGAGGCCCCGGTGCCGGCGGTCACGGAACCGCTCCTCGCTCAGGACGGCGTTCCGCCCGCCCACCCGTCACGCACCGGGTCCTGCTGCTCGGCGCCCGGACTTCCGGCCCCCCGGCACCCGGTCCGAGGTGCGCCGCCGTCCACCGGAAGCAGTTTCGCGACCCGCTCGCCGATCCAGTGGCCGAGTGCCTGGTAGGCGTCGAAGCGTCGGCTGTCGAACCACTGGTCGCTGGTGCCGTCGTGGGGAAACGCCTTGTTGGCCTGGGCGTATGCGAGGAGTGCGTAGGGCATGTCCGCGGTCAGCGTGGCCCGGGCGACGATCAGTCGTCCCCGCCTTCCCAGCGTTCGGCCACGTTCGTCCACCAGTGCGCGCGGGTAGACGATCTCGCCCTCGACCACCACGTCGGCCGAGAGCCGGAGGTCGAGGGCGGCCAGTGGGTTCGGCGCGGGCGGCTGGGTCGGCTGGTTCGGCTGGGTCGGCTGCGGTGTGAGGGAAGACCCGCTGCCGGGAACGAGCTTCTGCCAGTCCTCGCGCGCGATCCTGATCTCGACCCCAAGCTCCTCCCGGGCCAGGGCGATGGCCTCGCCCAGAGCGGGGGCGAAGGCCCCGGAGCCCCCGCTGGCGTCCACGCACACGGCGGTGGTGACGCCGTGCCGGAGCAGTTCGACCAGGCCGAGGTTCTCGTAGTGCCCGCCGTCCGTGACCAGCAGCATCCGGTCGTCCAACGGGTAGCGGCCGGACACTTCCCGCAGCAGGTACGGCAGGCGGCGGATGCCGGGCATCGGAGGCAGCCCCCAGTCGGCGCGCTCGTCCCAAAGGGGTCCCAGCACACCGGGGTTGGGTAGCCAGGTGCCGAGCCGGGCGTTGGAGATCGCGAACAGTGTCTGGAACGCGCGCGCCTGGCGTCCCATGGCCGAGGCGAAGGCGGCACCGGAGACGGCGACGGCCGACTCGACGGTCAGGTCCTTGCGGATGACCGGTCTGGTGCGGTTCCACAGGACGTCCGTCCGGGCGTACCCGACGTCCGGACCGCCGACGTAGTCGTAGGACAAGGTGAACGACACCGCGTGCCGCCCCGGCGGTGTGCGGTCGCCGCCGGACAGGTTGGCCGCCGCCGCGAAGACGACCTGGGGGAAGCCGGGGTGCCGCCTGCCGTAGCAGGCAAGCGGCGTCGGCTCGTCGAACTCGTAGGGGACCGCGAGCTGTTCACCGTCGGGATCGGTCTTGCGGCGGACGGCGAAAGCGGTGGCCAGCCGGGCGCGGTAGAAGGGGTGGAGACTGGTCCACGTCTGGTCGAGGCTCAGCGCGACCGCGCACAGGATGACGGGAAGGCCGATCTGGACGGCCTCAGGCCAGGTCCGCCCGACGTGGATCGCCCCGCCCAGAATGAGCAGGGAGGCCGCTGCCACCACCATGAGGACCGCCCATACCAGCAGGTATTTTCCGACAACAGGCATGGTCCGCACCAGTCGCGTACGTCTGGCGGACTCGACGGCGTGCTCGGTGGACTCGATGCGCCGCCATGAGGTGCTGACCAGCACGGTCACATAGGTGAGCAGCCCCACGACTCCGCCGCTCACCGCGGTCGCCGGGGCATGAAGCGTCCATACACGCACCGTCGCCCACTCCAGGGCGGGGAGGACGACCACCACAACGGCCAGCAGCAGGCCCGCCACCACGAACGTGAGGAAGGCCTTCTTCAGCACGCCCGACAGGGACCGTCTGGCGAGGCACAAGGACACCAGCCAGAGGAACCACAACACGGCCGCGCAGCACAGGAGGGCCAGCACGGCCCACAGCGCGGGTCCCCGGAAGCCCGGGAGCCGGGTCCGGTCCGCCAGCGGAACGAGGTGGTAGCCCCAGCTCAGGGCGAGCCCCACGACCAGCAGAGCCGCGGTGAGCAGCCCCATGGAGGCCAGCAGGCCGCGCAGAACGGCCCCGACGGCGGCCAGCCATTGGCCGGCGCCTTCCGCGACGTACTTCGAGTGCCGGCGGGTGTGGTCCTCTTCCGGCGTGCCGGGCATGAAGACGTCGCCGGTACCGCTCCTGTACCGGCCCTGCCCACGAGACCGGCCCGTCCCGGTCAGCGCCAGTTGCAGGGCACCCGTGGTGTAGCCGCCCCCGGAGACCGACACGAGGTAGCGCGCCCTGCGCAGCTGGGGGCGGAGGGCCTGCAACGCGCCCAGGGTGACGCAGGCCGACCGGATGCCGCCGCCCGAGACGCAGAAGCCGAGCCCGCCCTGTTCCCGGCCGGGCGGCACCCGGCTACCGTTCTCCCAGCGCGCCGCCCTGGAACGGGGAGGGTCACCGCGCGCCGTCCCCGGCCAGCGCCGCCGGCCCCACGTCATCACGGGCCAGGGAGCGACGACGTCGGGACCGTCGGAGCCGGAGTCGGTCGTGTCGCCTCCGTGCCCGCCTCCGCATACGCATGTCCTGTGGCGGGCGCGCTCCCTGGCGTACCTGCGCCGGGCACAGCCGTAGAACGCGGCCCGTTTGAGGACGATCGCGACCAGGACCGCGGCGACCGGCACGGTGACGACGAGCAGCAGCCACTTGACCGTCGCGAAGCCCGCCGCCCACGCGAACGCCCAGTCCGCGCCGCTCAGCGCATGGAGAAGCAGCAGTTTCTCCGTCACGGCGCACACACACGCCGCGACGACCGCGCCGATGCCGTACACGATCAGGGAGCTGTGTCTCATGCGCACCGCGATGGTGCGGCCGCTCAGCCAGAAGGCGAGCGCCGTGCTGACGGTGTACGTCCCTGTGAGGACGAAGTCGGCCGTCAGCGCCGTACGGAAGTCGGCCGTCCGGTCGCCGACGAGGGTGTGCGCCGCAGGCGCGCCGCCGGCCAGTTGCAGCCCCACGTCGTCGACGGCGGGGGCACGGTGGCGGATCCAGAGCCCCGCACCGAAGACGGCGAGGGCCACGACGGCCAGGATGCAGCTGTGCACGCGCGACAGCGGGGCGGGGCGTGCGTCTCCCCGCGAGGCAGGCAGGCTGCGCGTCCCGCCATCGGTGTCCTGTCTCACTGCGAAACCCCCGCCGCCGCCCACGGGGCGAAGGCGTTGTCCACCGACCGCAGGGACGCCCGCAGTCCCGGGAAGTGCCGTAGCAACACGCTGGTCATGCTGTTGTTCTCGATCCAGTCAAGGCCGGTCCGGGTGTACACCTGCGGCGTGTAGTCCCTGGTGAGGAACCGGTCGCTGTTGAGGCGGCGGGAGGCCATCAGGACGAAGACACGGAAGGCCGTGTCGCTGAACGCGAAGCCCCGTGGGCGGGGCTCGGCGAACATGCCCACCGAGAGGTCGACGCGCTCGATGTCCCCGTCGTAGACCCGGCGCAGTTCCTCGGCCCAGACGGGGTTGTCCGTCAGGGTGTCGAAGTCCTCGGCAGGGCGGAGGTGGAGCTGGCGCCGGAACTCGTTGTAGCGGGGCACGCCCACCTCCCGGGAGCGCAGGATGTCGACGGCCCCGAGGTCCATCAGCTTGCCGTCGGGCCGTTGGAACTCCTGGAGGAACCGGGGGTAGTTGTGCAGAGTCACCAGGCCCGGGTGCGACGTGCCGAAGGAATAGAGCAGGTCGCTCATGGCGTGCTTGCCGAGGATGTCGTACGCGTGCCACCCCGTCAGTTCCCGGAAGGTGGCCTCCTGAAGGAGCGAGTCGTCGGCGGCCGACCGGAAGCTCCAGTCGTCCGGGATGAGGGGGTGCATACGGTAGACGGCGACGAACTCCTCCGTGAGCGAGTACGGGACGCCGAAGTGGTCCGTGCGCCCGCCCACGATGCCGCTGAGCACCTCGCTCCCGCCGAGACGGCCGAGCAGCTTGTGCAGGCGCTCGCCCAGCAGGCCGTACCAGTTGGCGTGCAGGGCGGTGACCGTCGTCGGGTGGCTGAGGACGGCGGGCGTCCATTCCACGGTGTGGATCTTGGCGAGAAGCGCCGCGGTGATCAGCCGTGCCCGTTGGAAGAGCTCCTCGTCGGACCACGCCGGGTAGGCGTCCTGCAACGCCGCGCAGATCGCGTTGTGTTCGAGCAGGAAGACCCTGTGCATCATGGCCAGTCCCACCCAGAAGCCGGGAACACCCGCCGGGTCCTTGTCCGGATCGTCCGGGAACAGCGGGCCGTCGGGGACCCGGAGCCTGCCGCCTTGGCCGGTGCGCAGCGACCGCTGCTCGTCCAGGTTGTTCCCGTACAACTGGGACGCGTCCCACCAGGGCGAGTTCTCGTTGAGGAAGGTCGGCGGCAGGCCGTCGTGCCCGTCCGGGCGGGTGGGGTCCGGGATGGTTCGCGGCACGAGCATCGGTGGCGCGGGCCACGGGTCGTCGTCGGCCAGATCGATGCGCCAGGGGCGGTCCATGGCGCCCTGCCCATGACTGACCCAGTCCCTGACCATGAACTGGAGCCAGGCGGCCACCAGGGCGTTGACGGACTCCGCCGGGACGAACTCGTGCCGGGTCAGCAGGGCCCGGCTCACCGCGCGGGGGCTCGGGGAGAGAAGGCGCGGCTCGGGTTCGGGGAAGGCCTGGTCCGGCGGTACGTTGCGGCCGAAGCGCGAACGGGCCATGCCCATGCGGGGGTCGGCCAGGTCGTTGTAGGTTCCGTCGGCCGTGCGCCCCGTGAGATTCTGCACGTTCGGGGGGCCGACATCCGGCAGGTCGCACGACGGGTAGGAGCCGGTGTCGAAGAGGTTCTTGCGACGCAGGTTGTCCCGCAGGCCGACGAGGGTCAGCAGACCGAGGGGCTTGGGCAGGCGCTGCCAGCCGACCTTCCGGTCGACGGCGACCGCCAGCCGGTCGTGCATCCGCACGAACCACGGGGCCCGGCCTTGTGGTGCTGTGCTCATGAGGAAATTCCTTCCGGCGTCCGGGAGGCCCGGCGCGGCGGCTGCGGCGTCAGCGGACGTCACGCAGCCGGCATGGCCACCCCCGGGCGACGAGTGTCAGGGCGACGTTGACCGTCGAGATCGCCGTGGCCGCGGCGGCCATGCGGCGCGGGAGCAGGCCCTCGCGGCCGGCGCAGGCGGCTGCCAGGGCGTCGCTCGCGTGGATGAGCGTGCCGGTCCGCAGCTCCCGGTCGAGTTGGTCCGCGTCCGCGGGGCACAGCAGTTGGGCACCGATGTACACGGTGCGCACGCCGAACATACGAAGCACGTAGACCAGGGCGGGCTGTCCGGGGTCCGCGCCCAGACGGCGGGCCATCACCTGCGGGGTCACCAGCGCCGCTGCGCCGTTCACCAGTCGGATGACGGCCAGAGAACCGCGCGCGGCTGTCCGCACGTCCATCTCAGCGTCCCTTCCAGGCGGCCATCCAGAGGATGTTCACGCCCTGGTTCCTACGATATGGGAAGCGGTTCTGATGTGCGCGTCGGGGCCTCGGGGCGGCCACCGACCCGTCATTCCTCCTCTCCGGGCTCCTGGTGCGGCGTGCCGTTCATGGCCTGTCTGAGCCGGGCGAGCTGCTGGTAGATCGTGCGGCGGGCACGGTTCTGGTTGCCCAGCGGCCGGTGTTCGGGCACGGCGTGCCAGGGGTTGAAGGACAGCCGGTCGGCACGGGCGAACTGGTCCGCCGGATCGCACTCCTGGCGGAACAGACGCAGGGTGGCCACCGGCACGAACGGCGAGAGGCGTTCGGGCCACACCACGGACGCGTTCTCGACCGGCATCCGGTGCGCGTCTGTCTGCACCTGGACGAGGAAGTCGAAGTACACGTCGTGTTCCCGCAGTGCGGCGGCCAGGGCCTGCCGCAGGTAGTCGTCGGGCGGCTGCCAGGGCACCCGGCTGCGGGTCCCCTCGCGGGGCACGAAGGAGTACTGCATGGCCTGACCCGCCCCGAGGAGGTACGGTGCGCAGCTCCAGTAGCGGGCCTCCAGCGGGCTGGTCTGGGTCTTCGCGTACAGCCCCTGCATGATCATGTCGCAGAGGTGCGGGTGAGCGGGGTCGAGGAAGTACAGGACCGGAGTACCCGCGAAGACGTGCCGTTGGAGCCTGAGGTTCTCGACGACGTCGGGCGTGGTGAAGGTCGGCGCGCTGATGCCGGTGAAGTCCTGGGTCCACCGCTCGTCGTCGAGCAGCTTCTCGCCGGCGACGCCGAGGAGTTTGACGCCGATGCTGAGGATGCCGTTGTCCTTGATGTCGGGTGGCGCGAGGGGGCCGGGACCCGCGAAGCGGACCCAGGCGCGGTAGGTGGCGGGGGTTCGGAACACGCCGTGCCGCAGCCGCGCGGGCAGGTCGTCGCGGACGGTGAAGTCGGCGTGGACGACCCCGTAGGTCTTGGTGTTGCCGGCCCGTTGGGCCTCCCCCGGCCGGTAGCGGCGCCGGACGAAGCGGGCCATCTGCTGTGCGATGGCCTCGGCGACCGCCGCCTCGTCCGGCACGGCCCGCTCTTCGGCGAGGCCCAGGCGCTCGTCCCGGCGGCGTACGTTGATGCACCACTGCGCGGCGGCCTGGAGGGGACGCAGGAGGGTCCGGTCGAACAGCGGGCGCACATAGGGGTCGATGCGCCGCTCCAGCAGGACGCATCCCAGGACCGCGTCGTTGAGTCGCCGCCCGGCGTTCACCGCCGTCCACCCTCGGGTACGGCCGTGCAGAGGTAGCGCAGCGCCTTCAGGCCCGGGAGGAAGAAGTAGGCGCCGCCACGCACCGTGACGAACTGCGGAAGGCCGAGGTGACGGGTGCGGAACGGCCTGCCCTGCTCGGCGAATGTCGCACGGCGTTCCTGGCGCGGCGCGAGGAGCGGGTCGGGGCCGTCGTGGAGCCCGTTGAAGTGCGGGTTGTCGAGCCAGGTGTGCTGGATGAACTCGAACTGGCGGGAGATGTTGGCGTTCAGTCCGAGGAAGTGGATTCCGCGTGCGTCCGGGCCGTCCCCCGTGCCGTCGGGACCGTAGGGCCGGCCGCGGCGGAGCAGCCGGTGGCGGCGTCCGACGGCGACCGAATCGGCGGAACCGGGGCGGGGATCGAGGGAGTCCCGGGGGTTGGCCCGGCGGATGTGGGCGCCGAGCGGACAGCGCAGGCCGGCCGGATCCGTGGCGTGGTAGCCGAAGCCGTTGTCCGTCGCCAGTGCGGGGTCGTCGTACTCGGGCGCCCGGACGAGAGGAGCGCCGCCGGGCCAGCGACCCACCATGCGCGCGGCGAGCGCTTCCTGTGCGGCGGGGTCGCTGCTGCCGTCGGGGCGCCGTGTCTCCGCGTCGAGGTAGTCCCGGAAGGCCTCGACGTCCTGGCGGAGCTGCCGGACGACCAGATAGCTGCCGTTGCGTCCGAAGTCGACGCCGCCCTCGGGCGCGCGGGGCAGCACGCCGAGGGGGTCGTAGCGGGGCGGCAGCAGCGGGCGGTCCGTCAGCAGTCCGTACTCGTTGGGGTAGCCGAGGAGGAACTCCCCGGCCCTGACCACCTGCTCACCGTCCGTGTCCCCGTCGCCGGCCGCCGCCATGGCCTTGGACAGCCCCTCGATCAGGGGCTGGGAGATGCCGTCGCGGAAGCCGAAGGGCTCGCGGCCGGTCAGCTCGTCGGTGCCCAGCCGTACGGTCTCGGTGAACGCGCCGGGGGCCAGGACCTCTCGGCGCGTCTCGGCCTCCAGTTGCCGCAGTCGCTGCCCGTCGCGCGCGTAGAGCAGCACCAGGACGTGCACGGGCGGGCCGGCGGGGCCGCCCCACCGCCAGTGCCGGGGGGCGTTCTCCCCGACGTCCCCGAGGAAGCGGCTGCGGTCGGGGTCGGTCATGCCTACGACGAACTCGTAGGGGAATCCGTCCAGTTCGGGTGTCTCCAGTCCCAGGCGCCGCAGGCCGTCCGAGGTGAGGGCCACGTTGACCGCGGTGTCCGAGGGTTCGGAGAGGCCGTTCGTCACGCGGGGCGCCAGCCGCCCCAGCGCGGCACGGGCGGTCGCCGCCGGCCCGGCGGTGGCGAGCACCAGGAAGCAGGCCGACGTCAGGGTGCGGTAGCCGCGGGTGACCAGGCCCTGGATGTCGTCGAGTTCCAGCGGCGTCGTCATGGTGTCACCCTTCCTTCGGAACCCTTCAGAACAGGGCGAGCCAGGCCTCCGTCTCGGCAGGACCGAGGCGCCCGAAGAGGCCTGCCCGGATGCGGGCGTTGATGTCGAGGTCGTGCGTGGTCGAGCTGTCGTACGCGGAGTACCAGACCTCTGTCGGCACCTGGTGGCATCGCAGGTAGTTCTTGAAGGCCTGCTCGTCCCTCGCACCGTCCAGCACGAGCCACCGCACCCGCGGATAGCCGCGGCCGTTGCCGAAGACGGCGTTGAGCCCCCAGGCCACCTTGTCGATGAAGTCGTCCATGTAGCTTTCCAGGCTGCCGTCGTAGTTGCTGGCGAAGATCACCCGCCGTTTCCCGTCGAGGAACAGCCAGCGGGCGAAGTGGATCGTCTTGACCCCGGCGAGGTTCCCCCGGTCGAAGACGTGGCGGACGCCGTAGTCCACGACGAACAGGACGGCGGTGAGCGTGATCCGCCGGAACGGCCCGGCCTTGACGGAACCGACGGCGGTGAACGGGTTCTGCGCCACGAAATCCTCGCAGCCGGCGAGTTCGTGTATGCGGTCGTGGCTCGGACGGGCATCGTCGGGGACATCGCGGCGTTCGTGCAGCCTGAGCAGGACGGCCCAGACGGGCAGAGCGCCCGCGAGCAGCGGCAGCAGCACCAGGCCGGCCAGCGGAACCCCGACCAGGTGGGCGGCCCGGCGGATCCGCCACCCGAGCGGGGACGTCGGGGGCCCGGTACGGGCCCAGGCGAGGTCCTCGCGGCCGCCGACGTATTCCTGGACGGCGGCTCTGATCTCCACAGGGGTCCGGCCGGCCAGAGCCGGTCCGTTCCGGTCGAGGAATTCCTCGATCACCTCCCGCAGCAGGGCCTCCTGCTCGATCTGCCGCCGCCCCCTGCCGACGGTGTTGACGTAGAAGGCGGCGCAGGGCACCGCATGGGAACGCAGCCAGTCCCTCCGCATCGCATCCGGGGAGCCGTCCGCCGGATATCCGGCGCAGTGCCCGAACACTCGGTCCAGGCCGTCGCCCGCCTTGCGGACGAGATCGGTGAGGTGCGCTTCCACGGGCCCGTCCACCTCGCTCATGTACACGACGCTGGGCGGCATGCCCGCTGCGGCGCCGCCGGGTCCCTCGGGAACGAGCACGACGCGTGCGAAGTGAATGCCCGGTATCTCGGCAAAGGGGAACAACTCACCGGCCGTGCTCTTCCGGCCGGCCTCGTGCAGCACTTCCCGCACCTCGGCGACCCGATCCGGCGGCAGGGCGGCCTGGACGGTGACCGCCGTCTGATACGGCATCTTCAAGCACCTCCGCCTCCGCTCAGGAATTCAGCTCCGCGCATCCCGGAACGTCAGGCTGAAATCCAGGACTTTGCGCCGCCCCCAGTAGACGTTGCCGAGGTACACCCCCTGCCCGACGCTGCGGATCTCGTCCCGGATCCAGTGGGCCACGAGCGAGGTGTGCGAGTAGTCGAGGACGATGCACGCGCCCCCGTCCGCCCAGCTCGACTCCCGGTAGACCCGCGCCCGCACCGCCCGGATACCGAACGGCGTGACGAGATTACGCAGTCCACGGCCGTCGGGGTCGAAGACCTTGCCCTGCCACATGAGACGGCGCGCCAGCACGGCCGCCACGGCTTTCGTCTTCGGGCCGAGTCCCAGGAGCACCGTCCCCAGGCCCTTTCCCCGGGGAATCTCCCCGGGCGGGGAGTGACGGAACAACCGGTCGAGCTCGGGCCGCGACATGCCCAGCAACTGGTCGGCGCCGATGTCGGTGGCGTGGCTCATCGTGCACCTCCATGAGCCCACTGCCGCGGGCACGCGTCTCCGTGCACCGTCTGAGGCCATCCTATTTCCGTCCGCCCGCCCCCGGCATCCCGGCAGCCCCGCGATTCGACAGCCGCGGGGGGGCACGCGCACGATGGGTATGAGGGGCAAGGCCCGCCAAGGATGGCTGAATCGTGAACTATCCACGGGTCATCAGGTGCTCAGCGCCCACTGTCCGCCGACGTCGGCTTCCCCGCGAGGCCGGCCACGGGGACTGGGCGGCGAGGAGTTGACCTGGTTCGGCAGACAGGGCGAGTCCGCGCGGGCCGAATTCCTGGGCGACATCGCCGGCTTCGTCGCTTCATGGCTCTCTGCCACCGGGGCCGGGCCGTCCTGGCGGCGGACATCACGACGCACCTTCGGCGGGAGAAGCCCGATGCTCCAGGAGGCGCTGGCGACGTATCGCCGTGCCGCGGTACGTGCGCTGCTCCAACGCACTTCCCCTACACCGTCGCTGACCAGGTGATGGAAGGGCTAGGCGGGCGTCGTCCTGTCGCTGGGCGAGGTCGGGCGCGTCGGGGTCGGTGCCGGCCAGGGCGCGCAGGCGGGCGACGCAGGCGCTGATCGGTTGTCCCGGTCGGGGAACACCTCGCGGGCGGCAGGGTGGAGGAAGAGGCAGCGCGCGAGGTTGCGCTGCCCGGCCTGCCGGCGATGCCCACGGCGGGCTGGGGTGCGTACCGTGCGGCGCGGACGGCGCGGCGGGCTGGGGTGCGTACCATGCGGCGCGGACGGCCGGCTCGCGCAGGTGCTGGTGCTCGACGTCGACGAGCCGCGGGGCACCCGCGAGGAAGTCGACGAGCCGCGGGGCACCCGCGAGGAAGTCAACGAGCCGCGGGGCACCCGCGAGGAAGTCAACGAGTCGCGGGGCACGCGCGAGGGCGTCGACCGCGGCCGGTCTGGGCCGGGGTTCCTTGTCCCGTTCCAGGGGGGTGCAGTAGTCGATGCCGGCCCCGGCGAGGGTGGCCAGTTCCTCGCGGCCAGACCGGGGGTACGGCGGACGCCGGGGCCGGGGGTGAGGCCGGCCTGTCCGGGGACTGGTCCGGGTGCTGCGGGCACGCGGGAAGCGCCCCGGTTCCTCGCCGCCGCGCCGGCTCATCCAGCGTGGCGTCGTCGTGATCCCCGAGTCGGTCGGGCCGACCGGATGCGGAGAACATCGCGGTGATCGACTGCCGGCTCACCGACGACCGGAGAGCCGCATCGCCGCCCTGGACACCGGCAACTCCGTGTTCTTCGGCCACCGCGACCCGGCCATGGTCAGCCGGCTCGGCAACGTCCGCCTCCCCGACTGATCCACCGGGCGACGACCACGGCCCTCGGCCGGTTCCCGGCACGGTCCGCTCACGGAGCCACCGTCATGCGTGGAGCTAAGCCGCCTCGGGTCGTGTCGTAGGCATGCCCGGGGCGGACTCCTGTGCGTCGTCGAGCGGCCAGGTCTCGTCCTCCCCGAAGTCAGGGGCCTGGAAGGGGTTCGTCGCAGGAGGCGGCGATGCCGCGGCGGAGCGGCGGGGTTGCCCTTCCAGGGCGGAGAACAGCGACGTCAGATCGATGGGAGGACTCTCTTTCGTTACAGGTCCCGGAACGGGTCCTGGTGTGCCGTGACCGGGCACAGCGGTCCTACAGCTTGGTCATCTTGGCGTACGGGCTCAAGATCCGCAATTGCGCCGAGCCGAAATCCACGAGTGCCGCGATGCCGTCCTCGACGCCGACTACTCGGCCGAGGCCGTACGCGTCGTGTGTGACCTGGTCCCCTACGGCGAAGTGCTTGGGAGCCCGGGTGACCGGGGCCTTGAAGGGGCTGGTAGGCAGGTGACGCTTCGGTGCAGCAGGCTTGGTCATGGCTCAGTATGAGCCCACGGGGCCCCCGTTCGCTGTGGCCGTCGGCACAGATCAGGACGGGAGCAACAGCGTCACGCCTGTGACCTGCGGTTTCGCGAGAAGGTGCGACGAAAATCGGCCACAGGTCTCCTTCACTGACCGAGGCTGACCCAGCGGATCGACGGCGCCGTACAGGCGTTACGCACCACTCGTCCCGGCGAGCAACGACTCGGTTTCCTCCCACAGTTCCCGCTGGACGTCCTCGCCACGGCCGGGCTCGGGGCACGGCAGGGGCTCGGCGTCGCGGACGGAGAAGTAGCCACCGGTGGTGTGCGCGAACGCCGGGTCGGTCGCCAGCCGGACGATGATCCGCGCGCCCCTGCGCGGGTCGCCGACCTTGAGGACGTCCAGGACGCGTCGCAGCGCGGCGGAGCCGGGCAGGTCGCGGCCGAGGCCGGTGGCGTTGAAGCCCGGGTCGCAGCAGTTCACCGTGACCTTCGTGGCGTCCAGGCGCCGGGCCAGTTCCTGGGTCCACATGATGGTCATCAGCTTGGTCCGGCCGTAGCGGGCCATCGAGGCGCGCCGCGTGTAGGGGGCGGTGTGCCGCAGGTCCGTGGCCGGTGCGATGCTCCCGGCCCGCCGGGAGGCCTCGGAGGCGACGTTCACGATCCGCGCCGGTCCGGACGCCAGGAGCGTGTCCGTCAGCGCCTGGGTCAGCACGAACGGGCCGAGGTAGTTGACGGCGGTCATCTCCGCCAGCCCCTCGGGCGTGACGCGCTGGGCGAACGCGTGCAGGCCCGCGTTGTTCACCAGCACGTCCAGCCGCGCATACCGCGCGGCGATCTCCCGGCCCGCCCGCCGGGCCTGCGAGACGACCCCGAGGTCCGCGAGGAAGACGTCGGCCCGCGCACCCCCGGCCGTCTCCGCCAGCTCGGCCAGGAGGGCCTCGGCCCTGCCCGGGGAGCGCGCCACGATGCCGAGGTCGTAGCCCCGGCGGGCGAGATCCAGGGCGGCGATCCGGCCCAGCCCGGAGGTCGCACCGGTGATCACAGCAACGGGTCGGGGCACCGCTTCCTCCATTGGTGAGGTACCTCATCAATTCCGTGTGGGACGATACCCGACGTCATGAGCAAGCACGAGACAGCGCCGCCCACCAGCCCCGACCCCGCGGACGTGGGCCTGCGGTTCCTGGCCGTCGCCCACCAGGTCCGGGGGGCGGTCGATCAGCACATGGCCGCGGCCGGCCTGTCCCTGGCCCGTACCAAACTGCTCCGGCTCCTCGCCCAGCGCGGCGCTCTCCATCAGGCCGAACTCGCCGAGGCGCTCGGCCAGGCGCCCCGCTCCGTCACCCAGGCCGTCGAAGCCCTCGAACGCCTGAGGCTGGTCACCCGCACCTCCGACCCCGGGGACCGCCGGCGCAAGACCGTCACGCTGACCGACCAGGGCCACGCGGCCCTCGCCGCCGGCGAGCAGGCGGGCATCCGGATACTCCAGCGCATCTTCGGCGCCCTCGACGCCCCTCAGCTCACCCGCCTGGAACAACTCCTGACGGACGCCGACGAAGCCACCCGGCGCAGCCGCACGCGCTGATCCCTCGGCCCGGCACACGGCGACCGTAGGATCCCTGAGGGAATCCGGCCGGCGCCTCAACCACCCCGCCGTCAGACGTCGTCGGCCCGTGCGATGTCGCGAGCCGTGCGGGCGGCCTTCTCCTCCGTGTCCGTGAGGGCGCCGCCGCCCGCTCCGAACAGCCCCTGGCGATGGAACACGGCGAGGCCGTGCGCGGCACCGGCCACGCGGAGCAGCAGGTCGAACGCGCCGTCCGCGTCCGGGGCCACCTGCCGGGCCACCGGCAGCAGAAGGCCGGCCACCTCCTCGCCGGACGCGGCCAGTTCGGCGAACCGGGACTTGTCGAGGCCCGCGTTGAACGTGACGTCGAACAGGGCCGGTTCCTCGGCGGCGAAACGGACGTAGGCGGACGCGAACGACGCGAGCCGCTCCACGGGGTCCTCGCTGCCGCCCAGGGCCACGGCGAGACGGTCGCGCAGCTCGCGATACCCCTGCGCGGCGAGTTCCGCCAGCAGCGTCTCCCGGTCGGCGAAGTGCTTGTACGGTGCCGCGACGCTCACCCCGGCCCGGCGGCTGGCCTCGGCCAGGGTGAAGCCGTGCGGGCCTCGTTCGCCGACCAGTTCGAGGGCCGCTCGCAGCAGGGCGTTGCGCAGATCCCCGTGGTGGTGGCCGACGGGACGCCGCTTGACGGGAGGGTTCACGGCAGTAAGGTTAACACCACTCACCAGGTGAAAGGTATTAACCATGCCCACTGCCACGGCCGCCGCCCGGTTCCACCACATCAGCCTCTCGGTCGCCGACCTCTCCGCCCAGGAAGCCTGGTACGGCGATGCCTTCGGACTCACTCACGTGGACGAGCGCCTGGACATGCCGGAGGCGGGCGTCCGTACCGTCGTCCTGAGTGACGCGGCCGGCCTGCGCGTGGAATTCGTCGAACGGCGCGGTTCGAGCCCCCTCTCGCCCGCCGACCCGTTCGCCGCCACCGCCGTACAGACCTTCACCCACCTCGCTCTGCACGTCCCCGACCTCGACGCCGCGTTCGCCCGTCTGACCGGTGAGTGCGGCGCCGCCCCGGTGTCCTCACCGGCCCCCGGCGTCACCGCGGGCATGCGGTACGCGTACGTCGCCGATCCGGAAGGCAACCTCCTGGAACTGATCGAGACGTCACAGGCCTGAGGGCACGACGCCGCCGCCCGCTTCCCCGCGATCACGCGGGCGACGACGGCGGCGGGGCAGGTGCGTCCCCGTCGAGGGCCGCAGCGCGGAGGGCGGCTGCCACGCGGGTGACCGGCTCGGCCGGCGGACGGGGCAGCCGGGCCAGGAGCACGCGCCGCTGTTCCTGGGGCCCGCCACGGACCGGGAGGACGCGGACACCCGGTGGCGCGGCGGCGGCGAGGGCGGGCGGCACGGTGGTCAGCCCACAGCCGACGGCGACCAGGTGGAGCTTGGCGAGCCAGTCGCGCGCGGTGTGGGCGATCTCGGGCCGCTCGTCCAGGCCCGGCCACACCCCCATCAGTTGGTCCTCGCCCGAGGAGGACCCCGCGATCCAGCGTTGCCCCCGCAGATCGGCCACGTCGACGAAGTCGCCACGGGCCAGCGGGTGGGTGGCGGGCACCGCGAGGCAAAGCGCCCGTTCGGTGAGGGTTCGCAGGACGAGCGGGGGCGACTCGGCGTCCGGCGGCCGGAACGGCGGCGCGGACGCGAGCAGCGCCAGGTCGAGACTGCCGGCCCGCAGGGCGCGTACCAGCGCCGGGGTGCTGCCCTCCCGGCCGACGACCCGGAGGCCGGGGTCGGTGCGGCGCAGCGCGGTCAGGGCGCGGGGCAGCAGGACGGCACCGGCGCTCGGGAACCAGCCCAGGCGGACCGTCCCGGACTGCCCGGGCAGGCCCGACAGCTCCCTGGCGGTCGCGTCGATCTCGTCCAGTACGACCGTCGCCCGGCGCATGACGACACGGCCGGCGGCGGTGAGCCGTACGCCGTCCCGCCGCCGCTCCAGCAGCTCGGCGCCCGCGACCCGTTCGAGCGAGGCGATCTGCCGGGACACCGCCGACTGGGTGTAGCCCAGCGACGCGGCGGCCGCGGTGAAGGTTCCCTGTTCGGCGACGGCGCGGAAGACGCGCAGCGCGGTGAGTGACACATCCGTGAAGTCCATGACGTTTCCGCATGCCAGCTGTGCCTGACTTTCGTTGGACTCATGGATACGGCGTTCCTAGCGTGGTGTCCATGAACGCTTCACGCATCGCCCTCGTCACGGGCGCCAACCAGGGACTGGGCCGCGCTCTCGTCGAGGGGCTGGCGGCCCGTATGAGCCCGGCCGACCTGGTCCTGCTCACCGGCCGCGACCACCGGCGCGTGGCGGACGCCGCCCGGGAGGCCGGCCGGCTGCCCGGTACCCGCGCCCGGGTCGAGGGCCGGGTCCTGGACGTCACCGACACCGACGCCGTCGCCCGCCTCGCCGAGGATCTGCGCGCGCGGCACGGAGGCGTCGACGTCGTCCTGTCCAACGCGGTCGCCCGCGTGCTGCCCGAGGAGTCACAGGCCGAGCGGGCCGACGAGTTCATCGACGTCTCCAACACCGCCACGCACGCCGTCCTGCGCTCCTTCGGCCCCGTCCTGCGCCCGGGCGGCCGGCTGCTCGTCGTGGCCAGCAGCCTGGGCACCCTCGGCCACCTCGACCCCCGGCTGCACCACCTGTTCGACGGCGCGAGCCTCGACCGGGTCGAGTACGCCGTCGAGTCGTGGCGCGGCGCCATCCACAACGAGACCGCGCAAGAGGCGGGATGGCCGCTGTGGCTGAACGTCCCCTCGAAGGTGGCTCAGGTCGCCGCCGTCCGCGCGGTCGCCGCCGAACGCCGGGAACGGGACCTCGCCACCGGGACGCTGATCGCGGCCGTGTGCCCCGGCATGGTCGACACCGCGACCTCCCGCCCCTGGTTCAGCGACTACGGCCACGCCCAGTCACCGGCCCAGGCCGCCGAAGCCGTACTCGACCTGGTCCTCGCCGAGCACGTCGACCCCGCCCTGTACGGCGAGTTGGTCCGCTTCGGCAAGGCCCTGCCCTGGTACGGCGGCACGCCCCCGGTGGAACAGGACCGGCTGCTCACGCCCTGAGGTGCTGCTGTGCGGACGCGTCAGGTCCCGGGGCGCACCGCCGGTACGGCTGCCGTGCGCAGCAGCGTCAGTGTCGTGTCGAGCGCCGCTTCCAGGTGTCCGATGGCGCCGGTGGACATCAGGATGGTCACGCCGCCCTGCACCGCGGCGACCAGTGCGGCCGCCGTCCGGTCGGCGTCGAGCCGCCGGTCGGCCTCGCCGCTGTCCTGCATGTGCTGGATGCCGGTGCGCAGGGCTGACTGCCACTGGCTGATCAACTGGCCCGTGAGTGCCTGTGCGGCCGGGGTGGTGCGGCCCAGCTCGGTGATCAGCACGCCGAGCGGGCAGTTGACCCCCTGCTGTTCGTACCGCCGTACGACCGCGTCGCGCCAGTCCTGCCAGGCCGACCACGTGGTCAGGTCGCTGATGTGCGGTTCCTGGTCCTCCAGGACGCGTTCGGCCTCGCGGGCGGCCACCGCCAGCAGCAGCTCCTCCTTGCCGCCGGGGAAGTAGTGGAAGATCTGGCTCTTGCTGGTCGCGGTGCGGGCCCGGATGTCGTCGAGAGTCGTCCCGGCGACGCCCCGCTCACGGATCTCCTCGGCCGCACCCTCCACGATGCGGCGCCGGGTGGCCAGGCCCTTGGCGGTCAGCCGCGGTGCGGTCGCTCCACTCGTGCTCACGTGCCCTCCTCCACCCCATCCGTTGGACTTGCCGGTCCAGTTTATGCGAGGGGGCGCGCGCCTTCCTTTTCGAGTCGCCGCCCTCTCAACGCTCCCGTAAAGTGCGCGAGTTGGCGTGACGGAGAGGCGGGCGGGGACGTGGCACCCAGGGCAGTGACGCGGGAGCGGTTGGCAGGGGCGGCGCGGGCCGCGCTGGGCGGGGGGCGGCGACTGGAGGCGGTCGAGCGGGTCGCGGGCGGCAGCAAGAAGGGCGTGTACCGCCTGGTGATGGACGACGCGACGACGGCGGTCGCCTATGTGTGGGACGACGACGAGAACTACTGGCCGGCGGCCCCGGGCGACGACGACCTCACCGACCCCTTCTCGCCCGGCCTCGGGCTCGACCTGTTCGAGGCCGCGCACGCGCGGCTGGACGCGCTCGGCGTCCGCGTCCCGGCTGTCCGTCTCATCGACCGGGACGGCGTCCACGGTGCCGTCCGATCTCGCGGTCGTGGAGGACGTCCGGGGGGAGAACCTGCGCGACCTCCTCGCGCGCGACCGCCACGCGGCGGCCCCGGTCGTGAACCGGCTCGGGCAGGCGCTGGAGGCGATGCGCCGCCACCGGGCCCCGGCGTACGGCAAAGTCGCCGTGGTCGACGGTGGAGGGACGTCACACGGGACGTCGTGCGAGGGGGTCGTCCTCGCACGCGCACTGCGGGACCTCGCGGAGGCCGCCTCGCGTGATCCGCGGGTCGGCGCCGCCCGCGCCCGGCTGGAGGAGCGGCTGCGGGAGCTGGCGGGCGCGGTACGGCCGCGCGAGGAGTACGCGGTCGTGCACGGCGAGCTGGGACCCGACCATGTGCTGGTCGACGCGGACGGCCGGCCCGTGATGATCGACATCGAGGGCACGATGTACTTCGACGTCGAATGGGAGCACGTCTTCCTGCGCATCCGCCTCGGCGACGCGTACGGTCCGCTGGCGGTGACCGGCCTGGACGAGGACCGGCTCGCGCTCTACCTGCTGGCCCAGCGGCTGTCGCTGACGGCGGGGCCGCTGCGGCTGCTCGACGGGGACTTTCCCGACCGGACGGCGATGGCGGGCATCGCCGAGCACAACCTGCGAGCGGCGCTCGAACTCCGCTGACCGCCTGACGCCGCTCCGCGGCGGGCCGCCGCGACGGTGGCCGGCCGCACCGGTTAGGCTGGGCAGCAGCGGCAGCCGAGAACAGGCGGTCGCGCGGCGGTGGGGCTCGCCGCACCCGAACCGAGGCATCGACGCCGCCAACAGTCCCTACTTGTGACCGCACGCGCCCGCATGCCGGGCGGCTGCACGAGTAGGAGAAGCGCGTCCATGACAGCTCCACGCGATCGGATGACCGAGCCCACCCGTTCCGTCGGCGAGTCCGCGCCGACACGGCGCCGCGGACCCGCCGACGGTCAGGCGCCCGTGATCACGGCGGTCGCGGCCGGCGGCGCGCTCGGGGCCGCGGCCCGCTACGGCGCCTCCCTGCTGTGGCCCACCGCCGCCGGCGCCTTCCCCTGGACCACCCTCGTGGTGAACGCGGCCGGCTGCGCGGTGATCGGCGCCTTCATGGTCGTCATCACGGAGGCCTGGGCGGCGCACCGGCTGGTACGCCCCTTCTTCGGCACCGGCGTCCTGGGCGGCTTCACGACCTTCTCCACCTACAGCGTCGACATCCAGCGGCTGGTGCAGAGCGGCCACGCCCGCACCGGCCTGGCCTACCTGGCCGCCACGCTGCTCGCCGCGTTCGCGGCCGTGTGGCTGGCGACAGCGGCGACCCGCCGCCTGATCTCGTGGAGGACGGGGAGGACGACGTGACACGACTGCACGGCTCCGGCTCCGCACCACGCGTGACCGTCTTCGTCGCCGAGGGCGACACCTTCCGGCACAAGCCGCTGTACCTCGACGAGTGCGAGGTCATCCGCCACGCAGGACGCGAGAAGGAGAAGCAAGCGCAGTGAACTGGGTCCTCGTCATCGCCGGCGCCGTGGTCGGGGCGCCGCTGCGGTACCTGACCGACCGCGCCGTACAGACCCGGCACGCCACCGTCCTGCCCTGGGGCACCTTCGTCGTCAACGTGACCGGCTGTCTGATCCTGGGGCTGCTGTCCGGCGCCGTCACCTACGGCGCCGCCTCCCACTCGGTGCAACTGCTGCTCGGCACCGGGTTCTGCGGAGCGCTCACCACGTACTCGACCTTCTCCTACGAGACGCTGCGGCTGGCCGAGGCCGGCGCCAGGTTCTTCGCCGCCGCCAACGTGATCGCCAGCGTGGTCACCGGCCTCGGGGCCGCGTTCGTGGGCGGCGCCGTCGCCCAGGCGATGTGGTCCTGAGTACGACACGCGCGGCCGGGGCGGTGCGGCGGCGGCCCGGCTGCGGCGGCGGTGCGGTCAGGTCGTCCGGGGCCAGCCGCGCAGCAGGGCGGCGATCTTCGGCGCGGTGCACAGGGGGTCCCGCAGAAGGTCGCGCAGCGCCACCGCGTCGTCGCGGGTCGGCTTGACCGGGATGCCGGAGGCCTCCAGGTACATCACGCCCGTCGCCGCCGCGACGGCCATGTTGGAGCGCTCCAGCCAGCGGCAGCGGCCCAGGATGTGCACCAGGGCGGCGGCCCGGGCGTAGGGGCCGTCGTAGACCGGCTGTTCCAGCAGCTCCGCCCGGTGGCAGGCGACGGCGGCGACCGGTACGCCGTAGTCCTCGGGGGCCGGGTCCCGCGCGCCGGCCAGCTCCGCGACCTCGAGGATCCAGGGGACGTCGATGTACAGCTCCATCACGCGGCGTGCACGCCCGGGGTGCCCCGGTCCGCGTCCTCGGCCGCGTCGAAGACGGCCTGGTGCTCGTCGAGGAAGCGCCGGGCGGCGTCCATGCCGCGCTGCCGCAGTCCGCCGGTGTCGTCCCGTACCAGGGAGGCGATGTAGTCGCCGACGCTCAGGCCGCGGTCCCGGGCCCGGGCCCGGGCCAGTTCCGCGATCTCCTCATCGACGCGCGCACCCAGCTGTGTCTTCGCCATGCTCCGACGGTAACAGCTGTTACCAGGCCTGGGTAAGCCCGAAACCCCGAGTGTAGGTTCGTAACGCTCCGAGACGCCCGGACGCCGCCCGCCAACTCGGTGCGCACCGATGTGTTGACCCTGCACCGCCCCTGGAGGGCTCGCCGCACGACCGTGCGCTGACGCGGCGGGCCGTCGACCGCGTCACCGCGACCGCCTAGCCCGGGTTCGCGCGGGAACGCCGAGCCGCCCGGCCGGAGGCTTGCCGGGGCGCGTGCGGTGCGGCGGCGCCCGGCGGTGTGCGCGGGCACGCGGAGGGCGGGAGGTGGATACGTTCCGTCGCGGGAGGCGCGCCGCAGCCGGGGTTGTGCGGCACCTTCATCCGTGCGGTGTGTTTATCCGGTCCAGCCGGTTATTCCCGCTCCTTTCGGTCATCACCGTGGATGAGCGGCGCCGTCGCCGACGCGGCCGCTCCGGCGCCACGCGCACGGCGACCGAGCCCGACGCGTGCGCCCGATTCCCGGAGGACTTCGCGTGAGGAGAGCAGTGCGGTGCAGAACTGGTGGGTGATGCCGCCGGACAGGGGGACCGCTGCCGCCGTGGCGCAGTGGCTGGGCCGGGAGGGGGCGCGTACCGATCCCTTCCGCGTCCACGCGCGGGTCGCCGTCGGCTCCGAGCCCGGGGGCGAACCGGCTCACGAGCGCGGCCACCTGCCCGCCGTCACCGTCCCGCCTCTCCCGCCAGGGAGGAACCGCCCATGACCGGCACCCGCGAGGAACCGCCCATGACCGGACGCCCGAGCACCACCACGGACGCCTCCTCCCCCCGCGTACGGCGGCTCGCTCCGGCGCACGCGGTGTACACCCGGGGACTGGCCAAGACCTACCCGGGCGGCCACGAGGCCGTACGGGGCGTGGATCTGAGCATCGCGGCCGGTGAGATGTTCGCCTTCCTCGGCCCGAACGGCGCGGGAAAGTCCACCACCGTCTCCGTGCTGTGCGCGCTGAACCGGCCCAGCGCGGGCGAGGCCTGGGTCGCCGGGGCGGACGTACGCGCCCAGCCGCACCTGGTGCGCCGCCGCGTCGGCGTCCTCTTCCAGCACAGCGCCCTGGAACCGGACCTGTCCTGCGCCCAGAACCTGCATCTGCACGCGCGCCTGCACGGCCTCTCCCGGGCGCACGCCCGTGCCCGCGCCGGCCAGGTGCTGAGCACCGCCGGACTCACCAAGCACCGGCACGAACGGGTCCGCACGCTCTCCGGCGGCATGCGCCGCCGCCTCGACATCGCCCGGGCCCTGCTGCACGAACCCCGCGTGCTCTTCCTGGACGAACCGACCGCCGGACTCGACCCGCCCGCCCGCGCCCGCCTGTGGCGGCACCTGCGCACCCTGCGCGAGGACGAGCACATCACCGTCTTCGTCACCACCCACCACCTCGAAGAGGCCGAGTACTGCGACCGGCTGGCCATCATCGACCACGGCCACCTCGTCGCCCACGGCACGCCCGCCGAGCTGAAGTCCGCCCTCGGGCACGAGACCGTACGGCTGCGCACCAGCGACAACCGGCGGGCCGCCGCCGTCCTCCGGACCGCCCACCTCCTCACCGCCCTCGACGGCGGCGAGGAGATCACCGTGCCGGTGGCCGACAGCGCCGAGTGGCTGCCCCGGCTGTGCGCCACACTCGGCGCTCACGGCGTGCACACCCACACGGCCACCGCCACCGTGCCGTCCCTGGACGACGTCTTCTTCCACCACACCGGCCGCCCCTACACCCCCCGGACCCCATGACGACGTCACCCGGCGCATCCGCGTCCCGAACGGCTCGCACCGGCGAGGGCGGCCTGCGGCAGGAGCTGCGCGCCGTGCACGGACTCGTCCTGCGCGACTGGCTACGACTCGTCGCCGACCCCACGCACACCGCGCTGCTCCTGCTCCAACCCCTGCTGTTCCTGCTCGCGTTCGGCGGTGGCCTGTCGGCACTGGTTCCCGACAGCGCCCTCGACGGCCAGTACCGCGCCTTCCTCTACCCGGGCATCCTGCTCATGGCCATCCAGGCACCGGCCGTCAGCGTCGGCATCCGTCTGATCACCGACCGGCACAGCGGCGTCATCCGCGAGATCCTCGTGACCCCCGCCCGCCGCTCGACCCTGCTGTGCGGGATCTGCCTCGGCGGCTGCGCCACCGCCACGGCCCAGGGCGCCGTCCTGCTCGCCCTGGCGCCCGTCGGCGGGCTGCCCTACCGGCCCCTGCTGCTCCTGGGCCTGCTCGCGCACCTGGCCCTCGCCGCGTTCACGCTCACCGCGCTCGCCCTCGTCCTGGCCGTACGCACCCGCCGGCCCGAGACCTTCACCACGTTCCTGGCCCTGAGCAGCGCCCCTCTCCTCCTCGGATCGGGCGCTCTCGTCCCGCTCTCCGCCCTCCCGTCGTGGATGACTTCCGCGGCGGCCCTCAACCCGCTCGCCTACGCCGCCGACACCCTGCGCCGCACCGCCCGTCCCACCGCCGCCGCCGGCGTCCACTGGGGCACCTGGCCACCACCGCCGGCCCTGGAGACGGGCCTCCTCCTGCTGACGGCGATCACCGCCCTGCTCTGGGCCGCCCGCCGGTTCGGCCGCGCCGAAGACACCCCATGAAGGCTTGCGCTCGCCGCGTCCGGCCGGTTCGATGATCGCCGTGGCGGGGATCGGCGAGTGGCGGGTGCGGGACGGGCGGCGGCGCGGTGCGTGAGAGAGAACGGCGCTCGGTGCGCCGGCGACGGCGCGCGGTGTTCGCGGGGGTGGCCGCCATGGTGCTCGGCTGGGGCGTCTGGCGTGCCGTCGCCGCGCACAACGCCGAGCCCTGGTTCGCCACCGTCCCCTCCCGCACCGCGCTCCTCGGGACCTGGGAGTCGGAGGACGACGACTGGGGCGGGCGGGTGGAGTTCGCCGCGGACGGCCGTTTCTCGGCGACCGGGCTACCGGTGGGTACGTCGTCGGTCGCGGGGTTCACCGGTACGGGGCGGTGGTCGCTCGACGCCCGCGGCAGGACGGTGGCCCTCCGACCGGACCGTCCCCCGTCGGACATGGGCCCGGACCCAGGCCTGGCGGTCGTCCGCGCCGCCGGCCACATACGCCTGTGCGTCCTGTCCGGTTCGCCGGGGGTGCTGTGCGACGTCCTGCTGCGGCCCCGCCGAAACGCCACGGTGAGAGCCGGCTTCCCACCGAAGCGGCCCGGCGTTTCCTGAGGCCGAGAAGCCGACCGGGGATCTCACTTCGCGCCTCTGCCAAGGCATCGGGTGCCGGCGTGTCGGCGCGGCTCACTCGGCCCAGGGTGTGAAGCCGGTGTCCAGTATGGCCGCGAGGGACGTGCGCAGGCGATCGGCGTCCTCGGCGCCGAAGGCCTCCTCGAACCGGGCCTGGACGTCCTTCCACAGGGGCATCGCCTCCCGCATCCGGGCACGGCCGTCCGGCGTGATCGCGGCGATGCGTGCCCGGCGGTCGGTCGGCGACGGCTCGACGGTCACGAGACCTTCGCGGGCCAGCGGCTTGAGGTTGGAGGCCATCGTCGTACGGTCCATGGCGATCATGTCGGCGAGAGCGGTGATCGTCATCTCGCCGTGGGCATCGAGCTTCTGCAGGATGCTGAACTGCGTCGCCCGAAGCCCGACCGGGGCCAGCGCCTTGTCGTACGTCGCGCCGAGGTACCGCGCCGCCTTGCGCAGCGCCAGGTTGTTGCACTGCTCGGTGAGGTTCGGCGACGTAGTGGTCATGATGTCCTCCGTGGGTTCCCGGACCCATGATACGAGCAGCTACTCGTAAACGCCAGGGGCGGATCGTGCCGCAGACGACCGGAGGCGTACGGGGCCTGACGCGGGTGGTCGAGGCCGTCACACATGACAAAGGCAAGGAGGTCACCCACTCCTTGCCACTCTCAACGTATAGCGCACGGGGGGCCTTGCGGCAAGGCCCCCTTGGTCATGCAGAATCTCCGGCCTCGACCAGAACCTGTGGAAACGGGGGGCCTTGAATGATCGACGTGATCGTGGTCGGCGGTGGACCGACCGGCTTGATGCTGGCCTGCGAGCTGCGGCTGCACGGCGTACACGTGGTCGTGCTGGAGAAGCTGACCGAGCCGACCGAGCAGTCCCGTGGGCGTGGCCTGCACGCGCGCAGCGTGGAGATGACGGACCAGCGCGGCCTGCTCGACCGGTTCCTGGCGGCCGGTGAGAAGTTCCAGGTCGGCGGGCTCTTCGGCGGCGTCATCAAGCCGTGGCCGGACCGGCTGGACACGGCTCATCCGTACGGCCTCGCCATCTCGCAGCAGGCCACCGAGCGGCTGTTGAACGAGCGTGCCCTGGAAGTCGGTGCCGAGATCCGGCGCGGCCGCGAGGTGGTCGGGCTGAGCCAGGACGCGGACGGCGTGACGGCCGAACTGGCGGACGGCACGCGGCTGCGCTCGCGGTACCTCGTCGGGTGCGACGGCGGTCGCAGCACGGTGCGCAAACTGCTCGGCGTCGGCTTCCCCGGTGAGCCCGCCAAGGTCGAGACGCTGCTGGGCGACATGGAGGTGACCGAGGACGCGGCGACGATCGCCGCCGTCGTCGCGGAGGTCCGCAAGACCCAGCTGCGGTTCGGCGCCATTCCCGACGTGGACGGGAACGAGGGGGTGTACCGCATCGGCGTCCCCGCCGACGGGGTGGCCGAGGACCGTACGGCCGCGCCGACGCTGGAGGAGTTCAAGCAGCGGCTGCGGGCGGTCGCGGGCACCGACTTCGGGGCGCACTCGCCGCGTTGGCTGTCCCGGTTCGGTGACGCCACCCGGCAGGCCGAGCGCTACCGGGTCGGCCGGGTGCTGCTGGCCGGTGACGCGGCGCACATCCACCCGCCGACCGGCGGGCAGGGGCTCAACCTCGGCATCCAGGACGCGTTCAACCTCGGCTGGAAACTGGCCGCCGAGGTGGCCGGCTGGGCGCCGGAAGACCTGCTGGACAGCTACCACGCCGAACGGCATCCGGTGGGCGCCGCCGTACTGGCCAACACCCGCGCGCAGATGACGCTGCTCGGGACCGATCCGGGTGCGACCGCGCTGCGGGAGCTGTTCGGCAGGCTGATGGACTTCGAGGAGGTGAACCGGTACATCACCGGGATCATCACCGCGGTCGACGTCCGCTACGACCTCGGGGAGGGGCAGGACCTGCTCGGCCGGAGACTGCGGGACGTCCAGCTGAAGCGGGGCCGCCTCTATGAGCTGATGCACGACGGCCGGGGCCTGCTGCTGGACCAGACCGGCCGGCTCTCCGCGGCGGGCTGGGCGGACCGGGTCGACCATGTCGCCGACGTCAGCGAGGAACTGGAGGTGCCCGCGGTACTGCTGCGGCCGGACGGCCATGTGGCCTGGGTCGGCGAGGACCAGGGCGATCTGGTCGACCACCTGGCCAAGTGGTTCGGCGCGGCCTTGGGGTCGTGAGCGTGGGGGTACGGTCGCCGGCGCGTACGGCGCGACAGCGGCGCCGGCCGGCAGCGCCCGCTCCTCTCCGGGTCGGCGGTCGACGAAGGTGAGGCTGGTCGCGTCGTAGCGGCTGCCCGCGATGTGCTCGGGCGGGGCGGCGGCCTCGCTCGCGGCGAGGTCCTCGGCGGACGGCTCGACGTCCGGCGCGGAGGTTCTCCTCCGGATGCCGCTGCCGACGGGTGCCGGGCATCGGGCACGACGTCGTCGCCCCGGTGCCGCGAACACGCCGTACGGGCGGCGGCCCGGCCCCGAGGCGCGCCTCCGAGGCCCGCTTCACACCCCTTGGTCGGAGCCGCGCGGTGCCGGCGGTTCGGGCAGCCAGTCGCGGGACGGGTCGTACTCCAGCCATCGGCTGCGCCCTGCCCGCGCCGCGCAGGCGGCGATGAGGGCGTGCAGGCCCGGGTGTCCGGTGCCGGTGCGCCACAGCAGCGACCAGGCGTACAGCGGTGTGGGGCGGACGAGCGGTACGGAGCGCAGCCCGGGGATGTCCGGCAGGGGCACGTCGGCGGGGAGCAGCGAGAAGCGGCGCGGCTCGTCCGCCACCTCGGCCAGGAAGTGGGCGAGGCCCAGGTTGACGCTCGTGGCCCTGTTCCGGATCGCGAACCGGTCGGCGAACTGGTGGAGGAAGTCGAGGCGGTCCAGCGGGCCGGGCGCCCACAGCACGCTGTCGCTCAACTGGTCCGGCCGCAGGGCCGGTTCGGCCGCGAGCGGATGCTCCGCGCCGAGGACGGCGTCCACCGGTTCGAGGCGGACCAGGCGGTGTGCCAGCCCGGCGTGCAGCGGGGGGTGGACCCGGCCGAAGGCGGCGTCGATGTCGCCGTGCAACAGCGCCGTCGTCACCGACGGAAGGTCACGCCCGTGGCCCAGCACCAACCCGCCTGCTCCACCGGCCCCTTCGGCCTGCCTGTCCTGCCCCGCGACCTGGGCCAGAGTCCGCATCGGCGCGTACAGATGCCCCCAGACGTCCACCCGCAGCGGCCGGCTCTCCCCCATCGCCGCCGCCACCGCCGCGTCGGCCGCGGCCAGGGTCTGCCGGGCCGGCGCGAGGAAGCGCTGTCCGGCCTCGGTGAGGCGTACTCCGCTCCCGCCGCGCTCGAACAGCTCGGTGCCGAGCAGGGACTCCAGCCGTGCGATCCGCTTCGACAGCGCCTGCTGGGAGATGGCGAGCGTCCCCGCCGCCCGTCCGAAGTGCAGTTCCTCGGCGGCGCGTACGAAGGCACGTACCTGCGCCCCGTCCAGATCCATGGCCCCACCCTAGGTGACAACCAACGGTTGTCGATCATGCCGGTTCGTTGTTGGATTCCGGCACGGGCGCGGGGGTTGCATTCCCGGTATGCGAAGACTGATTCCCACGGGGGACGCGGCGCGTCCGGTCGCCTTCGCCGAGGTCCCCCAGCCCGTCCCGGAGCCCGATGAGGCGCTGGTCAAGGTCGAGGCGTTCGCGCCGAACAGGGGCGAGACGTTCCTCCTCGAACGCCCCCGGCCGGGACTGCTGCCCGGCAAGGACATCGCGGGGCTCGTCGTCCAGGCCGCGGCCGACGGTTCGGGCCCCGGTGTCGGCACCCGCGTGGTCGGGCATCCGGCTCAGGGCGGCTGGGCCGAGTACGCGGCCGTGCCCACGCACTCCCTCGCGGTGCTCCCGGCCGGCATCGACGCCGTACGGGCGGCTGCCCTGCCCCTGGCCGGGATCACCGCGCTGCGCCTGCTGCGTACGGCCGGTTCCCTGGTCGGCCGGCGGGTGCTGCTGACCGGCGCCTCGGGCGGCGTCGGGCATTACGTCACCGAGCTGGCCGTCGGGGCCGGGGCCGAGCCGACCGCGGTGACGGCCACGCCGGTGCGCGGCGCGCGGCTCGCGGAGCTGGGCGCCGAGGTGGTCCACGACGTGGCGGCGGCTCGGGGGCCGTTCGACGTCGTGCTGGAGTCCACGGGCGGCCCGGATCTGCCGCGGGCCCTGTCGAAGGTGCGCCCGGGCGGCACGCTCGTCTGGTTCGGGCAGGCGAGCCGCACCCCGGTGACCCTCGACTTCTTCCAGCTGCTGGGCGGTCCCGAGCGCGTCACGATCCAGCACTTCCACTACGCCGGCGCCCCGTACGGCCCCGATCTCGCGGCGCTGGTACGCCTCGTGGAGCGGGAGCGGCTGCATCCGGAGATCGGCCGGATCTCCGACTGGGCCGAGACCGCCACAACCCTGGTCGACCTGCGGGAGCGCCGGATACGCGGCAAGGCCGTCCTGACGACGGGAGGGGGACGATGAACGCCGCGGACTTCGCCGCCGCCCAGTGGACCCGCGCCACCGGAGCGGGCGTCGACCCCCACGAGTACCGGCGCGTCACCGCGGGCCTCGCCTCCGTCGCCGACTGGGGGCCCGCCTTCCTGCGCACCGGACGCGCCCACCTGGAGCGCGCGGAGCAGGCGGCATCCGCCGTCTCGGCGGGCGGACATCTGCTCATGGCGGCCCGGTGGTTCCACCTGGCCACGCTCGCGCCGTACCCGCGGGCCCCGCGTGCCGCGGCCGAGGCGGACCAGGCGCTGGGCCGTGCCCTCGCCCTCCTGGAGCCGGGTGCGCGGCGTGTGACCGGTGAGGGATTCACCGGCTGGCTCCGCGGTCCCGCCGACGCGCCCGGCACCGTGGTCGTCGTCCCCGGGCTGGACTCCGCCAAGGAGGAGTTCCTGGACGTGGCGTCCGCGCTGCTGGCCAGGGGCCTGGCGGTGTTCGCGATGGACGGCCCCGGGCAGGGCGTGCTCGCGGCCACGACGGTTCTGCGGCCGGAGTACGAGCGGGTCGTCGGCCGGGTCGTCGACGCCCTCGGCGTCACCCGCGTCGGACTCGTCGGCCTCAGCCTGGGCGGCTACTTCGCGGCCCGCGCGGCGGCGCTGGAGCCGCGCGTGGCGGCGGTCGCCACCGTCAGCGGCCCGTTCCGCCTCGACTGGGCCCGACTGCCTCCGCCGGTACGGGACATCATGACCCGCCGGACCGGAGGAGCGGACGCCGCCCGCGACTTCGCCCGTCACGTCGACCTCACCGACCTGGCTCCGCGCATCGCGGCTCCGCTGCTGGTCGTGGACGGCGGCCAGGACGTCATTCCCGGCGTGACCGACGGCGAGCCCCTGGCCCGGCTGGCACCGCGCGGCACCTACCTGACCGTCCCGCACGGTGACCACCTCCTCGGCAACGCCCGCCCCGACTGGCTCCCCCGCCTCGCGGACCACATCACGGCCACCCTGACCGGCCCACCGGCATGAACGGCTCCGGCTCAGGCCGGCTGAAGGAAGAGGCCCGCGGCAGCGAGCCACACCAAGGATGCGGGCGCGCCACGACCGCCGCCCGAACTTCTCGTCCACCACGGCACGTACGGCCACCACGTATCCGGCCAGAGCGGCGAGGACGGCCAGGACGAGCGGTACCGGGGAATGCGCGTCCCGGCGGCTGGAAGACGCCTTGAACAATCTGATTCATTCACAGCGCCCGCTGATTCATCCGCACCGCCCGCCAGGGCGACGGGCGGGTCGCGCGACGGAGTTCGACCGCAACCCTTGTCGGCCACCCACCCCGGTGCCATAGTGGCCCCGCCAATGAGTCAGATTCATTTCCGGCGGTGGGAGTTGTTCTCGTGTCAGCAGAGCGCAAGGTATCGGCCAAGGGCAACGGGGCGGCGCCCAGGCCGTACCGGCCGGGCTACGAGCTGGTCGCCGAGCAGCTCCTCGGGTACATCGCCGAACAGGGCCTGCGGCCCGGTGAGCGGCTGCCGACCGAGGCGGGGCTCGCCGAGATCCTCGGCACCTCGCGCAATGTCACCCGCGAGGCGGTGAAGGTACTGGCGGCCCTCGGCCGGCTCAGTGTCCGGCGGGGCGCCGGCATCTTCGTGGCCGACTCGCCCGGCGGGCTGGCCGACGACGCCATGGCGCACTTCCAGCCGACCAGCATGGAACACGTGCTGATGCTGCTGGACTACCGCAGCCTGATCGAGGCCGAGACCGCCCGCCGCGCGGCGGGTCAGGCGGCGCCGATCGAGGTGCGGAACATCCGGAAGGGCGCCGAGCGCTCCCTGGAGGCCGGCCGGGAGGACGACGCCGACGCCTTCGCCGTGGCCGACCAGGAGTTCCACGACGCCGTGGGCGTCGCCGCCCACAACATCTTCCTGCGCTCCAGCGTCACCAACGTACGGCGTCTGGCGGCGCAGTCCGATGTGCTGCTGTTCCACGGCGACACACCGGGCTCGCTGGAGGTGGCGGGTCGCCAGCACATGGCGATCGCCGAGGCCATCGCCGCGGGGGACGCCGACCGCGCCGCCGCGCTGATGACCGAGCACATCGCCACGACACGGCAGCAGTTCGAGCGCCGTATCCGCGACCGTCTGTTCAACGTCGCCGCACCCGGCGCCGAACCGGCCGCGTCCGCCGCACCGGGCGCCACGACTGACGCCACCACCGACGCCGCCAAGCCCACCCCACCGGTGACGTCCGCCTCCTGACATGGCGTCACCGACGTGGCGTCCCCGGGAATGAGCCGCTCATCTCCCCCTCCCCTCCCCTCCCTCCCCACCCCGCAGGCGATTGGATTCCCATGTCCATACCCTCAGCCCCACCCCGCCGCCCCCGGCGAAGAGGCACACTGACGGTCCTCGCCCTGGCCGCCGCGGCCCTCCCCCTCACCGCCCCGCACGCCCAGGCCGCCCCGCGGGCCGCCGATCCGCCCCCGCTGAAGATCTACGTCTCGCCCGACCTCGGCCGCGACACCGGCTCGGGCACCTCCAGGCACCCGTTCCGGACGCTCGGTCACGCGCGGGACTTCGTGCGCGGGACCAACCGCGACATGCGGCGTGACATCGATGTCGAGCTGCTCTCCGGCACCTACCGGCTGACCGACACCTTCACCCTGACGCCACGCGACTCGGGGACCAACGGACACCGCGTCGTCTACGAGGCGGCGCCGGGGGCGCACCCCGTGATCAGTGGTGGCAGCCAGGTCACCGGCTGGGCACCGGTCGACGCCGGCCACACGGTGTACAGGGCGCATGTGGGGGACCTCGACACCCGGCAGCTGTACGTCGACGGCGAGCTGGAGACACGGGCCCGTGGTCCGGAGAACCCGCCCGGCTTCTCCAAGACGGCGACCGGCTACAAGATCACGGACACCCGTCTGGACGCGTACAGGAATCAGTCCGACATGGAGGTGGTCAGCAAGTGGGGCTGGATGATGATGCGCTGCCCCGTGCAGTCCATCTCCGGCACCACGATGACCATGCGGCAGCCCTGCTTCCACAACGCCAACCTCCACGAGGGCCAGGAGATCCAGAACCCCACCTGGCTGGAGAACGCGCGTGAGCTGATGGACACCCCGGGTGAGTGGTACCTCGACAGGAGCGCGGGCGATCTCTACTACATGCCCGAGAAGGGGCAGGACCTGGCGAAGGCGACCGTGACCGTCCCGCGCGTCCAGGATCTCGTGGACCTGGACGGCACCAAGGACCACCCGGTCAGCAACGTCTCCTTCCGGGGCATCACCTTCTCCTACTCGACCTGGCTCGCCCCGAGTTCGGACGACGGGCTGATCGAGGGCCAGGCCGGCTTCCGTATCGTCGGCGACGACAACCCGGACTTCGACTCCACCCGCCTGAAGTGGGTCAAGACGCCCGGCGCGGTCAACGTCAGCCACGGCCACGGCATCTCCTTCGAGGGGAACACCTTCACGCACCTCGGCGCCGTCGGCCTGAACCTCAACACCGGGACGCGGGGCACCGAGGTCACCGGCAATGTGTTCCGGCAGATCGCGGCCACCGGTGTCCAGGTCGGCGGGGTCGAGGTCGTGGACGCGCACCCGGACGATCCACGGGACGTCACCAAGGACAACACGGTCGACAACAACGTCGTCACCCAGGTCGCCGATCAGTACAACGGCTCCCTGGGCATCTTCGCCGGGTACACCGACCACACCGTCATCACTCACAACAAGGTGTACGACCTGCCGTACAGCGGTATCTCCGTGGGCTGGGGCTGGGGCCTGACCGATCCGGGCGGTGACAGCAACTATCCGGGCAACTCCGGTGTACCGGTGTGGGACACCCCCACCACCTCCCGTGACAACGTCATCAGTGACAACGAGATCAGTGACATCATGAAGTCACAGGCCGACGGCGGCGCGATCTACACCCTGAGTGCCAACCCCGGCGGCATCGTCTCCGGCAACTACATCAGGAAGGTCCCTGAGCCGGCCTACGGGGCGATCTACCAGGACGAGGGCAGCCGTTACTGGCACACGACCAACAACGCCTTCTGCGATGTCGCCTATCAGTGGCTGCTGCTCAACCACGGCATGGACATCACCGCCGACTACAACTTCACCACCACGCCCAGGTTCAGCGCGCAGTTCAACAGCACCGACGACAAGATCGTGAACAACACGACGGTCGACGGCTGTGAGCAGCTGCCCGCGTCGATCGTCGACAACGCCGGTCTCCAGCCGGCGTACCGGCACCTCGACCCGGACCCGGAGACCGGCGACCACACGGCGCCGACGGCCCCCGGCAAGCCCAGCGCGGTCGCCGGCCTGCCCACCGTCGTGGATCTGAGCTGGCCGGCCGCGACCGACGACAACGGTGTCACCGGCTACGCGGTCCACAGCGGCGGCAAGGTGGTCAGCGCGTCCAAGGGCACCTCGGTGCGCGTCCCGAACCTCACCGCCGGGGCGTCGTACACCTTCACGGTCACCGCCCGGGACGCGGCGGGCAACGAGTCGCCGGCCGGCCCCCCCGTGACGGTCACCCTGCCCGACGGCGCGGACCTGGCGCTGCGCAAGCCGGTCACCGTCTCCTCCTCCTCGGAGCCGAACACCCCGGAACTGGCCGTCGACGGCGACCTGTCCACCCGCTGGGCCCAGGGCCTCGGCCTGCCCGACCCGTCCTGGATCCAGGTCGACCTGGGCGCGCAGTACGACGTCACCGGCGCCATCACCACCTTCGAGAAGGCGAGCGGCTACAAGTACCGCCTGGAGGTCTCCCCGGACGAGGCGCACTGGACGGCCCTGGACGACCACACGGACGGTGACACCACCGCGCAGGCCACCTACTCCCTCGCGGACAAGGAGATCCACGGCCGGTACGTACGGCTGACCGTCACCGGCTCCAGCTTCAACGGCGGCAGCGTCTACGAACTCCAGGTCTACGGCACCCCGCTGGCCCCCGGCGACGACCACACCGCTCCGGACGCGCCGGCCAGGCCCACCGTCACCCCGCTGCTGCCCAGCCTCGCCCAGGTGAGCTGGCCGGCCGCCCCCGACGGCCAGGGCGTCACCAGTTACGCCGTCTACCAGGACGGCAAGCGGATCGCCGTCACCGACGCGACGCGGCTGCGGGTCAGCGGTCTGACGCCCGGAAAGGAGTACGGCTTCACCGTCGTGGCCAGGGACGCGGCGCTCAACGCCTCCGCGCCGAGCCCGGCGGCGACGGTCACCATGCCGGCCGACCATGACCTCGCCCTGAAGGCACCCGTCACCGTCTCCTCCTACTCCGAGCCGAACACCCCCGAACTGGCCGTCGACGGCGACCTGTCCACCCGCTGGGCCCAGGGCCTCGGCCTGCCCGACCCGTCCTGGATCGAGGTCGACCTGGGCAAGGTCACCAGCGTCTCCGGTGTGGTCACGACGTTCGAGAAGCCCAGCGGCTACAAGTACCTCCTGGAGTACTCCGCCGACGGCCTGAACTGGTCGGCGCTGGACGACCACACCGGCGGCTACACCTCGGCGCAGACCGCCTACTCCCTCCCCGACGCCCCGGTCGACGCCCGCTATCTGCGCCTGACCGTCACCGCCTCCAGCTGGAACGGCGGCAGCCTCTACGAGTTGCAGGCCTACGGCGGCTTCTAGGTCCCCGGTCTCCCCACCCCAGGAACAGAAAGCGACCATGAAGATCACACATGTCGAGGTCCACCGGATCGACGTCCCCGCCGCCGACCCGCCCTTCTCCTGGCGGCACGGGCTCAGCGGCAGCGCCCCGGTGGGCGACGGCGCGGTCCTGCACATCGGCACCGACGAGGGCGCCGAAGGGGTGGCGGTGTTCGCGCGGCCGGGAGCGGCCGTCACCCTGCGGGACCTGGTCGACCGCGTCTTCCGGGACGAACTCCTGGGAGCCGACCCCTTCCGGCGCGAATGGCTCTGGCACCGCGTCTGGGAACTCGACCGCATCCACGAACTGCCCCTGCCCGTGCTCGGCCTGATCGACGTGGCGCTGTGGGACCTGGCGGGGCGGGTGCACGACCGGCCGGTGTGGCAGTTGCTCGGCGGCTTCCGCGAGGCCATCCCGGCCTACGCCTCCACCTCCACCTTCGCCACCACCGAGGAGTTCCTCTCGGTGGCCGACCAGTGCCTGGCGCTGGGCTACCACGGCATCAAGCTGCACGCCTGGGGCGACGCCCGCCGCGACGCCGCCCTGTGCCAGGCCCTGCGCGGGCACGTCGGCCCGGACGTGCCGCTGATGTACGACGGCTCGGCGGGCTTCGACCTGCCGGACGCGCTCTACCTGGGGCACGCCCTGGCCGAGGCGGACTACCTCTGGTACGAGGAGCCGATGCGGGAGTTCAGCATCAGCGCCTACCGGCGGCTGGCCGAGTCCGTCGCCGTACCGCTGCTGGTCGCCGAGACCTCCGACGGCGCCCACATGAACTCCGCCGACTTCATCAGGAGCGGCGCCGCCACCTTCGGCGTCCGCGCCAGCACGACGCTGCGGGGCGGTGTCACCGGGGCCATGCGCACCGCGCACCTGGCGGACGCCTTCCGGCTGCGCGCCGAGGTGCACGGCTCGGACATCCCGAACCAGCACCTGTGCATGGCCATCTCCAACACCACCTACTACGAGTCCCTGGTCACCTCGACCACGGTCGTCCGCGAGCGTCACGTCGACGACCGGGGCCTGGTGCACGCCCCGACCGGGCCGGGCATCGCCCTGCCCCTCGACTTCGGCTACGGCAGCGCGCTCCAGCGGTTCGTGGAACAGCCCCGCTGACCCGCCGCCGTCACCACCCCCGCACGATCCCGAACCACGAAAGGCAAGACGATGACGTCTTCGCGCGTTTCGACCACCGGCCGGCGCAGAGCCGTACGCGCCCTCGCCGCCGGAGCCGCTCTCGCGGCCGTCGCCGCGCTGGCCGGCTGCGCCAGCGCCGACCCGTCCACCGGGTCGGACCACCAGGGCAGTACGTCCCGGTTCAAGCCCGCGACGCAGAAGGACGGCTCCGAGATCACCGTCTGGACCGACTCCACGCGGCTGCCGTCGGTGCAGGCGTACCAGAAGTCGCACCGGGGCGTGAAGATGAAGATCGTCACCTACGACGGCGGCGCCGACGGCTCCACCTATCTCCAGACGAAGGTGCAGCTGTTCGACCGTACCGGCAAGGGCTGGCCCGACGTCGTCTTCGGTTCCCCCACGGACGTCACCTGGGCCTCCTCCCCCACCAAGCCGGGCGCCGCCGCCTTCGCGGCCCCGCTGGACGACAAGCTGGTCCCGAAGAGCACGCTGGACGGCTTCGCCAAGGGCTCGCTGACACCCTGCCAGTTCCACGGGCACACCTACTGCCTGCGCAACGACATCGCCCAGGTCGTCCTCTGGTACGACAAGTCCCTGATGGACAAGTGGGGTTACCAGGTCCCCACCACCTGGGCCGAGTACGAGGCCCTGGGCGTGAAGGTCGCCAAGGAGCACCCCGGCTATCTCGTCGGCTCGGTCGGGGACACCAACTCTCACGAGTCGTACTTCTGGTCCAGCCGGTGCCCGGCCTTCCACCTGACCACGCCGGACACCCTGCGGGTCGATCTGAAGGACCCCAAGTGCACCCGCATGGCGACCGTGCTCGACAAGCTGATCTCCGCCAAGGCCGTGACCACCCAGGGGTTCTTCAGCCAGGGGTTCGCCAAGAGCAGCGGCTCCAAGGTCCTGATGGCCTACGGCCCCTCCTGGTACGGCCAGTACCTGTTCAAGGCCGCCTTCCACACCCCGGCGAAGCGGATCGCCGCCGCGCCCCCGCTGAAGTGGCCGGGTGAGACCACCGCCGCCACGGGCAATGTGGGCGGCGGCGTCTGGATGGTCTCCTCGCACAGCGCCAACCTCAAGGCGTCCGCCGACCTGGTGACCTGGCTGACCACCTCGGACGCGAACCAGGCCACGGCACCCACCTACCCGGCCTACGCGCCCGCCGCCAAGGCCTGGCTGGCCGACCCGGCGCACCGCGACTACTTCGCCGGCGACGTCAGCGGCCCGTTCCAGCAGGCGGCCGACGAGGTGTGGACCGGCTGGTCGAACACCCGGTTCTCCGACGCCACGTCCTGGTCGAGCGTCGTCCTGCCGGCCCTGACCGCCGGAAAGACCCTCACGGCCACCCTGCCGGAGTGGCAGAAGGCGATCAGCGACCAGGCCAGGGCCAACGGGTACCAGGTGACCGACCGATGACGCTGCTGGACGCCCAGCCCGTCGCCGTACCCGCCCCCACCCGCCGCGGCGACCCGCCGCGACGGCGGGGTGGCAGGGCGGGCTACTTCTTCGTCGCCGGGTACACGCTGCTGCTGCTCGCCTTCGGCGTCTTCCCCACCTGCTACGCCTTCTATCTGGCCTTCACCAACGACCGGGGTCAGTTCACCGGCGTCAACCAGTTCACCCGGGTCGCCCGGGACTACCGCTTCCTGCCCGCCTTCGGCCACATCCTGCTGTACCTCGCCCTCTGGCTGGTGGTCCTCGTGGTGCTGACGGTCCTGACCGCCGTCGTCCTGCGCGGCCGGGTCCGGTCGCAAGTCTCCGCGCTGCTGCGGTTCCTCTACTACATACCCGGCGCGCTGGCCGGGGTGGCGAGCGTCCTGGTCTGGCTGTTCATGCTGGACCCGGACGTCAGCCCGGTGTCGTGGCTGCTGCGCCTGATGGGCCTGGACAGCTTCGCCGCCGTGCTGGCCCCCGGCAACCTTCCGGTGATCTTCATGCTGATCGCCTTCTGGACGGGGGCCGGCGGCTGGATGGTGGTGATGTACGGGGCGCTGAACAACATCCCCGACGAGGTGATCGAGGCCGCCCGGATCGACGGGGCCGGGCCCTGGCGCACCGCCTGGTCCGTCCAGATCCCGATGATCCGGCAGTGGATCACCTACATGACCATCCTCGCCTTCGCGGGCGGCACCCAGCTGTTCGTCGAACCGCAGCTGCTCCAGACCGCCAGCCTGGGCCGGGTCAGCCCGACCTGGTCACCCAACCAGCTCGCCTACGTGTACGCCTTCCAGCAGGGCGACTTCAACGGCGCCGCCGCGATCTCCGTCTTCCTGCTGGCCCTCGGCCTGCTCTGCGCGGGGCTGCTGGTGTGGCGCTCCAGCATGTTCACCTTGGAGGAGAGATGACGACCCGGCCGCTCGCCCTCACGCGCTCCCGGACCACGCCCTCACGGGCCGTCTCCGCCCTGGTGGTCGGCCTGCTGCTCGCCGTCCTGCTGGTCTTCTTCGTGCTGCCCGTGCTGTGGCTGCTGCTGGCGCCGAGCAAGACCGCCGGGCAGATCGTCCACGACAACCCGCTGTCCTTCGGCTCGTTCGGCAGGATCGGGGACGCCTGGCGGCACCTGTTCTCCTTCGAGGACGGCGCGGTCCTCGTGTGGCTGCGCAACTCGGCCGTCTACGCCGCCGGTTCGCTGCTGCTGACCCTGCTCACCAGCGTCCCGGCGGGCTACGCCCTGGCCCTGACCCGCTTCCGGGGCCGCAAGTTCCTCCTGGCGATCACCCTGGTCACCATGATCATGCCGTCGGCCACGCTCGTCCTGCCGATCTTCCTGGAACTGAACGCGTTCCATCTGATCGGCACGGCCTGGTCGGTGATCCTGCCGTTCTCCTTCTACCCGTTCGGCGTGTACCTGGTCTACATCTACTTCGCCACCAGCCTGCCGCGCGATCTGCTCGCCGCCGCGCGCATCGACGGCTGCTCGGAATGGCAGTTGTTCACCCACATCGCCCTGCCCCTGGCGAAGCCCGTCATCGGCCTCGTGGCCTTCTTCAGCTTCGTCGGCAACTGGAACAACTTCTTCCTGCCGTATCTGGTGCTGCCGAACAGCGACCAGTTCCCCATCCAGGTCGGCCTGAACCAACTCCTGTCGTCCACCCCGTCGTTCAACCCGGTGGCCGGGGCGGGCCTGAACATCACGATCCCGGAACTCGCCCTCGCCATCATCATCGCCATCCTCCCCGTTCTGGTCCTCTTCCTGTTCTCCCAGCGCACCCTCGTGTCGGGGATGCTGGCGGGCGCGACCAAGGAGTGACCCGGCCCGGAGCGTCCGGTCAGCGCAGGCCCAGGCAGGCGAGCCAGGTGCGGGGGGCCGTCTCCTGGGTGGCGGTGAGGAGTGCGGCCAGGGTGCCGGGCATGCCGTTCAGGAGGTCCGCGGACCAGTCGGCGGGCGGGTGGGCGGGGAGCCGGGTGGTCAGGTGGTGGACGAGGCGGTGCTTGAGCGCGGTCGCGGCGGGCAGACGGGCGTGCCGGTCGAAGGCGTCGGCGACGGCCAGCACGCCCGCGGCGCCGTGGCACAGTCCGAGGCGGTCGCCGGGGGTGTCGCCGTAGAGGTGGAACGTCTCGTCGTAGTGCTCGGCGAGCGTGGTGAAGGCGTCGGCCGCCCAGTCGGCGGCAGCGGTGTCGCCGAGGGCGTCGGCGGCGTCCCACAGCGCCCAGGCGACCCCCGGGGTGCCGTAGCACCAGGCCTGCCGGGGGTGGGCCGCGCGGGCCGGCGGGCCGTCCGGTCCGGCGCCGGGCCAGGTGCGGATGCCCCGCTCGTCGTCGTACGCCTGGCGGACCAGCCAGCGGGTCGCCCGGCCGAGCGCCCCGGCGAGGCCGTCGGCGCGGTCCGCGTCCGGGCCGGTACGGCGCAGTGCGGCGGTGAGCGCGGTGACGAGCCCGGCGACGCCGTGCCCCATACCGGTGTTGACACGGCCGTGCACCCAGGCGAGATGCGGGTGTTCGGCGTACTGCCCGGTCCGCAGCCGGGGCAGCTCCTCCTCCTCGCACAGGTGCGTCAGGTGCGCGGTGAGCGGGCGTGGCGGCCCGGCTTCCGGTTCCGCCGCGCACAGGGCGAGCAGGGTGCCGGAGGGGCCGGAGATCAGGTCGTAGTCGGGGAAGGCGACGCCGTGCGTGCGGTACCGGGGGACGCGCCCGCCGAGGTGGGCGGCGAGCCGGTCCGCCACGGGCCGCAGCGCGGGGTGTACGCGGGCGCCCAGGCGCAGGCCGACGAGCGTGCCGGCCAGGCCGTCGTCGTACAGGGCGGGGTGGGACGGCCCGCGTCCGGCCGTGCGGGACCACACCGCCACGGCGGTCCGCGCCGCCCGGTCGTCCGCGACCAGGTGCGCCAGCACGGGGACCCCGGGATCGCAGCGGTGCCCGCCCCGGCCGGGTGCCACGGCCCATTCCTCCAGGTAGCGGGCGGCGAAGCCGTGGACGTCGTGGAGGGGGGTGGCCGGTGCTGCCGTGTCGTACGCCATCGGGGGTCCTCGTGGGCCGGGTTTCTCGTGGGTTGCGGGCGGAGCCGCCCGGCCGGGCGGGCGGGCGGCTCCTGGGGACGGGATCAACAGATGACGACCGTGTTGCAGACGACGATCGTGCACAGGCCGCTGCACCCCTCGGTGTACGCGGACACCGACGGCAGGTCCTCGCTGGTGATCCGCTCTTCGAGGGCGTTGATCAGGGTGTCGAGTTCGGTGAGTTCGTTGTCGGGCATGGGACTTCCCCTTCTTCTCTCATCGGGTGGGGTTCGCCCCGGCGGGCCGCCTGGTGGGCGGGCCGGGGACGTCTGGCCGGCCGCCGTGGACCAGGGTGTCGGCGGCGGCCTCGGCGAGCCGGCCGGCGCTCTGGTCGTGGGGGAGCCGGAGCAGCAGCTGGGCGGCGACGGTCGCGCCGCCGTGCAGCGGGTCGCGCAGCAGCAGGTCCCCGGGCGCCGGCAGCATCTCCTCCACCAGCAGTGCCGTGCCCGCCTCCTGGGCGCACAGCCGCTCGATCAGGTGAAGGGCCGTCAGCGAGGCGAAGTCCACCGGGACCGGCTTCGCGCCGGGGGCGGTGCGCGCGAACGCGTACCGGGGCAGGCCGGCGCTCCGCCGCAGCAGAGCGAGGGCGCGGACCTTGGTGAGCAGGTCGTCGCCCGGCCGCCACAGCCGGGCGCGGTCGATCCGCCAGGTGGCGGGGGCGAGGACGAGGTCGCCGCCCGCGGTCAGCCGGGGCAGCCTGGCCCGCTCGGGCAGCGCCGCGTCCAGCGCGTCCAGCCGCACCAGGTAGGAGGCGGCGGGGTGGCTCGCGGCGAGCAGCAGGCGGACGAGGGTGTCGTAGGGCGGGGCGGGGGACCGGGTGGCGTGGTAGACGGGGATGATGCGCCGGCCGTCCGCCTCGGCGACGATCCGGCCACGGCCGCGGCGCAGGCTGATGCGGTCCAGCGGCAGGTAGCGCGCGTGCCGGCCGAGTGAGCCGTAGTACGGCGTGGGGTCCGGGTCGCCGGTCCACCAGCGGGTCGTGACGGGACGGCGTACGGCGTTGGCGGACCGCTCGGTGAGCGGCGGGACGAGCAGGTCGACGAAGCGGACACCGGTGCGCTGTTCCACGGCGGTGAGGAAGGCCCGGTAGGCGTCGCTGTTGCGGTGACCGCCGTACAGGGCGCGCAGTCCGTCGGCGAACCGGGCGTCGAGCACCCCGGCGGCCGAGGCGGTCTCCAGGACGGCCACCGGTCCCCCGTCGGGGGCCGGGGCCAGCGGGCGCAGCAGGCAGTCGACCGGCCAGCGCGGCAGGGCGTCTTCGCCGCGCGGCGCCCCCAGGACGTCCAGCAGCGCGTCGTCGAGGTCGACACATGCCGCGCCGGAGCGGGCGGCGGCGTCCAGGTGGTCCAGCAGCCGGGCGTAGCCGCCGGCCGGGTCGCGGGCGGGGGGCCAGCCGGTGTAGCGCCGGGGGGCGGGGGGCGGGGTGTCGGCGCTCAGCCGGTCGGCGAGGATCTCGCTGATGGGGCGGGGCCGCTCGGTCAACTCCGCGAAGGAGAACCGCTGTTCCGGGGCGTCCGGGGGGTTGTCGGCCTCGCGGAGGGCGGCGATCCGGGCGGCGATCCGCAGCCCGCGTCCGACGCGTGCGACGGCCGGTCCGGACACGGCGGCGTCGGCTCCGAGGCGGCGGTAGGAGTCCAGGAACCAGGCGCCGGACCCGCCGCCCGTGGGTGCCTGCGGCAGGGCGCCGGTGGTGGTGACCGTGCCGGCCGGCACCCAGGCGCTGCGGTAGTGCCGGGGCGCCTGGCAGACCTGGAGGACGCCCAGGGAGTGCAGGTGCTGGAGGAAGCCGCGTAACACCCCCGGAGACAGGGGCGGCCCGCCGGGCGGCGCGGTCAGGGACGGCAGCGTCCGGTCCAGTTCGCCGAGCGGGCGGGGGCCGTCGGCGAGGAGCGCCAGCACGCCTTCCAGCACGCGGGTGCGACGCAGCACGATCTGCCGGAGCCGGCCGGGTTCCAGCGGATCCACGACGTAACAGCGCACCTGGCCGGGGACGCCGCCGGGCGTGGTCGGGGGCGATTCGGCGAAGTGCAGGGGCGTCGGCGTCAGCAGGGTCTCCGGGGCGGCGGTGCGCAGGTCCGGCGGGGTGCTGCGCGCCCTGACGAGGTGCACGTTCTCCACGGCGACCGCGGCGAGGGCGCCGAGGGGGGTGCCGGGTGCGAGCAGGGGCGGGGACCCGGCCGGGCTGGGGACCGCCGGGAGGGAGGCATCGGGAGCAAGCGCCGGGAGGGGGGCGCCGGGGGCGAGCGACGACGGGCACCCGGCCGAGTCGGAAGCCGACGGGACAGGGGCGCCGGGTGCGAGCAGGGGCGGGCACCCGGCCGAGTCGGAAGCCGCCGGGACAGGGGCGCCGGGCGCGAGCGACGACGGGCACCCGGCCGAGTCGGAAGCCGACGGAAGGGAGGTGCCAGGTGCGAGCGACGACGGACACCCGGCGGAGTCGGAAGTCGACGGGAGAGGAGTGCCGGGAGCGAGCGACGGCGGACACCCGGTCGAGTCGGAAGCCGACGGGAGAGGAGTGCCGGGTGCGAGCAGGGGCGGGCACCCGGCCGAGTCGGAGGCCACCGGGAGCGCGGCGATCTGGCCCGTCCAGCCCCGGGGCGTGGTCTTCGCCGCGGCCCGGCCCACGAGCCGCCACAGGTACGCGGCGCGCTTGCGCAGGTGCCTGCTCGACCAGGACTGTCCGACGGCGAGCCGCCGTTCGACCTCGTCGACGAGTCCCGGGGCGGCGCTGTCCACGAACGCCCGCATCACCGGGCTGCCACAGGACGTGCGCCAGGCCTGCTCGGCGACGCGCCGCTGCTCGGCCACGACGGCCTGCCGCAGTCCCGCGAGCGCCGCGTCGGCCGCCTCGGCCTCGCGCACCAACGCGTGGGCCTGCTCGGCGAGGTCGGCGGGCACGGCGGGGAAGCGCAGCAGAAGCAGCCAGTCCTGCAACCGGGGCGCCGACCCGGCGTGCAGCCGCCGCCTCAGAGCGAGTACGGCACCTCGTTCGGCGGGTGCCAACGACGGCTGCGGCACGACCTCGCCCCCCAGCCGGTCGGCCAGCGCCCGGCCCTGCACGGCGATCCGCTCGACGGCATCGGCGTGCCGGACGATCCCGTCGAACAGCTGAGGAGCGGCCCCGGCGGCCCAGGCCGCACCGGGCATGCCGCCGAGCCGAAGCAGGGCGGTACCACCGAGGGCGGCGCCACTGTTGTCCGTGGCCTGTACCGGTAGGTGCCTCATGCTCACTGCCTCCTCTCACGGGCGTCGGTGACGAGTGCTTCGGGGCGGGGGTGGGGGTGGGGAGTGGTCCGGCGCGGGACGAGCGTGGCGTCGCCGGGGATTCCGTCGAGCCGCAGCGGCGCGGTGCCGTCGGCGTTCGTCGCTTGTGGAGGTGCGGGACCCATGCTCACTCCGCCCCCTCCCGGCCGTCGGCGAGGAGTGCCTCGGTGAGCAGGCACTGGCGTGCGGTGGAGAGCGCGCCCCGGTTCCAGTGGAAGACCACGTGGTGGGCGGCGGCCCGGCGGGGGCCGACCGTGGCCTCGCCGGAGGTGAAGTAGTGGGTGCGCCAGTGCTCGGCGGCTCGCCGCACCGCGTCCAGGTGCGTGCCCAGAACGTCCCGCCAGGGCTTCGGCAGCGTGTTGAGCCGGGCGTCGGCGCCCTGGTTCCAGTAGGCGCGGATGCCGGCGGCGGCCCGGCGCCGGTCGGGCGTGCCGAGCCCGCTCGGCAGCCCGCGGCCGGTCTCCTCCCGGACGACCTGCCAGACCCCGCGGTGCTCCCAGCCGACGATGCCCAGGCCGTCGAACACGGCGTGCAACAGCGCCAGGGACACCCGCCAGCCGGGCGGTACGGGCTCACCGGCCACGGCCGTGTGGACGTCCAGCCAGGCCCGGGAGTCGGCGGTGAACAGCGCGTGCGCCCAGGGCATGGAGCGGGGGCCGCCGAAGAGGTAGGTCTCGGGTTCGTACACACCGGCCACGGGCCGCGCCCAGGCATGGTCCTGCTGCCCCGGCTCCAGTTGCCGCAGCAGGGCGGCGCGCAGAGCCTCGGCCCCGGACGGCTCCGCCGCGTGGAACCGCACGCGCAGCCCCGGGGGTTTGTGCATGAAGAAGAAGTCGTGGGCCTGTCCGGTGTCGACCAACTCCCGGGCGCTGTCCGCGAGTTGCCGGTACGGCAACACCCCAGCGCCGGCCACGTTGAGCTGTACCCACCCGGCCTCGGGTGCGTGCGCGCGCAGGGCCTGGAGTCCGGCCGTCAGGAAGGTCCGGCGGGCCTCGGCGTAACCGGCGTCGTCCGCCGCGAGGGGAACGGTGCCCAGCGACTCGGCACGCGCGTCCTCCAGGCAGTCGGCCAGCAACCGCTCGACCCGCACCATGTGGCCTCCTCACCGGGAAGGGACAACCACCCCTGTGATGACCGGCCCGCAAGCCCTCCAAAGCGCGACACCAATTGGTCATATGATCAACAGAAGTGCGCGGGAGGTATGCCGCGTTCCGTGACGATCCGCCCGACGCGCCGGTTTCCCACCGGAGCCGCCGGTGACGGGGAACGCTCGGACGCCGAGCGCGGAATGAGGCCCGCCCTGTGCCGGGCTCGGCACCTGTGTGGATCAACGTTCGATCGACGCCGCTGACCAGGAGCGGAGTCGGTGTCGTGGGTGTGCGGGCGCCGGGGGCGGGCGGGGTGTCCATCCGTCGTCCAGCGGCACAGCCGTGCGCACTGATCGTGCATTGACCGGTGGCTGTCAGTGTTCGGAAGGGGCCGGAACGGAAAGCGCTCCGGCCCGCCCCCCTTGTGGCCGAACACCGAAGAGAGGGAGTCCTGGTGAGCGCGAACACCGACCCGCGGCCTCGTCCCCGCCTCCCTTCACCCTCCCCCACCGTCCCGCCGCTGGTGCCGCTGGACGAGCGGCAGCGCAGGCTCATCTCCCTTCTGCTGGCCGGTCACACCGACTCCAGCGCCGCCCACCGGCTCGGGATCAGTCCCCGGACCGTCACCAACATCCTGCGGTCCCTGATGGACCGGCTGGGGGTGGACAACCGCTTCCAGCTCGGCGTGGCCCTCGGCATCCGGATGCGCCCCTCCGCGTCCGCCGCGCGTCGGCCGATGGTGCCGGGCGTGCTGCTGGACCGGGTGCACGACGGGAGTCCTCCCGCCCAGCGGGTGCCCGACCGCCGTCCGGCCCGCCCCCACGACTGACCACTGACCCGCCCCCGCCCGACACCACCTCCACGAAAGGCGACATCGATGAACCTCTACGGCAAGGACATGAGCGCGGCCGACAACCGGGACGACGAGAAGCGCGCGGTGAGCCGTCCGGCCCGGCGCTCGGCGGCCGGCGGCCGCCGCTCCCTCGCGGCCCGGGCCGCGGTCCTGCTTCCCGTGGCCGCGCTCACCGCCGTAGCCGCGCTCACCGTGCACAGCGCCGACCACACCGGAGCCGACCGGACCGGTGTCCGCGCCCTCGACCCGGTCGACGACTGGAACAGCACCGGGTCCTGACGACACGTCAACAGGCGCACCCGGAAAGCCGGCAGGCATGGAGACGAGATCACGAACGGCCGAGGAGACGTGGGCCGCGATCCGGGGGCTGCTGCCGCGAGCCGGGGTGACCCGGGTGGCGGACGTCACCTGGCTCGACCACATCGGGATACCGGTGTTCCAGGCGGTCCGCCCCAACGCCCTGACCCTGTCGGTGTCGCAGGGCAAGGGCACGACACCGGCGGCGGCCCGGGTGTCGGCCGCGATGGAGGCCCTGGAGGTCTGGCACGCGGAGCACTTTCCGCCCACGGGCGTCCACGCACGCGTGACCGATGTCCAGCGGTCCCTCACCTACGAGGTCGACGATCTGCGGTCGGCACCCCGCAGTTGTCTGAGCGGCGACACGGTACTGGAGTGGGCGCCCGCTCGAACCCTCGAGGAAGATCCCCGCGAGACCCTGCTGCCCGCGGCGCTGTTCCGGCTGGACGCGCTGGTCGCGCCGGAGTGGCAGCCTCCGCTGTTCACCGTCAGCAGCAACGGCCTGGCGAGCGGCACCACCTACGACGAGGCGGTGACGCACGCCCTGTACGAGGTCGTCGAACGCGACGCGCTGGCCACGAGCGCACGAGCGGGCGGCCGGACCCGGGTGGCGCCGGACAGCGTGACCGGGACCCCGCGGCTCCTGCTCGACCGCCTGGCCGCGGCGGGCATGAGCGTCCTGGTGGAGCACTGTCCGTCGGCGGTCGGGACCCCCTGTTTCACCGCGCGGCTGCGCAGCGAGGACCTGCCGGTCGAGTTCATCGGCAGCGGTGCCCACCGCGACCCCGGGCGAGCCCTGACCCGGGCCCTCACCGAGGCCGCCCAGTCCCGGCTCTCCGCGATCGCGGGCACGAGGGAGGATCTCACCAAGGCGATCTACAGCGGCGGCCCCGGTCCTGCCGGGGAACCGTGGGACGACGCGGGTGGCGGGGTGGACTTCCGGGCGTTCGGCCCGGTGCCGCCCGACACCTCCGGGCCCGAGTGGCTGGGGCTGAGCCGTGCGGTGACGGCGGTGTACGGCAGCGCGCCCGTGGTGGTGGATCTGCGCCGCGAGGAGTTCGACGTACCGGTCGTACGGGTCGTGTGTCCCGGTACGTCGTGTCCCGACGATTACTGAACAGTCCCCGCCGGCGAACAGGCCCTGCCGACGAACAGGCCCGGCCGACGAACAGGACTCCCCGATGAACAGGACTCCTTGATGAACACGGCTCCCTCATGAACAGGACGTACTTCTTCGTCGGCCCGTCCCTGCCCGGGGCGGCGGACCTGGTCGACGCCTCCGTGGTCGACCTGCGTCCGCCGGTCGGTTCCGGTGACCTGCTGGCGCTGCCCGCACAGCCCGGGGACTCGGTGGTGATCGCCGACGGGTACTTCCATCACGTACGGGCCGTCCGGCACAAGGAGATCCTGGCGCTCATGGCGCGGGGCGTCCGGGTGTGGGGCGGCGCGAGCATGGGGGCTCTGCGCGCCGCCGAACTCGCCCCGTTCGGCATGACCGGCGTCGGCAGGATCTACGAGGGCTTCCGGGACGGAACCCTGGAGGCGGACGACGAGGTGACCCTGGTGCACGCGCCGGCGGAGGAGGGGTACCGGCGGCTGTCCGAACCCCTCGTCAACCTCCGGGCCACCCTCGCGAGAGCGGTCACGGTCGGGCGGTGCACACCGGACGAGGCCGAGGCGGTCGTCACCGGGCTGGCGGGCATGCCGTACCAGAGCAGGGCCCTGGGGCAGGTGGCCGTGGTCGCGCGCCGGGCGGGCATCGACCCGCTGCGGGCCGGTGAACTGGCGGAGCTGTGCCGCCGGGACTACGTGGACCTCAAGCGCGCCGACACCCTGGAACTCCTGGCGGCGGCGACCGCCCCCGACCCCGGTCCGGCTCCGCCGCCGGTCCGGGTCAACGAGACGATCCACCTGCACCAGTGGCGCGTCGCCCAGGCGGATCCCGGGGGCGCGGCGCACGGCGCGCTGCGCGTCTGCCAGCTCCTGGACCCGGAGTACCCGCGGGTGCACGAGCAGCTCGTCATCCGCTTCCTCGCCGGGTGCGCCGACTGCGCCCGGGCGGCCGGGGAGCGTGTCGTCCCCGGGCTCCTCGCCGGTCCGGCGCGGGAGGCCGACCGAGGGGTCGACGCGGCGATCCTGCATGCCGAGCACACGGGAATCCTGCGGCTCGGCGGGGCCGGGCTGCCGTCCTGCGTTGAGCGGTGGACCAGCGCCGAGGAGCGGCGGACGCTCGGCGTACGGGAGTTGCTGACGGCGTTTCTCGTGCGCGGTTTCCGGCTCCGGCCCGGTCTTCCCCCGGATGCCCTGGCCCTCCCGGTGGTGCGCGCACGGCCCTTCCACCGTGAGGCCGAGCGGGTGTGGCGCAGGGCGGCCGAGCTGAACCGGCTCGCGCGCACGGTCCGCCCGGAGTTCGAGCCGGGCCGCCTGCCGGCGCAGGTGGTCCTGCCCTGGCTGGCGGAGCTGTGGCACCGTGCTCCCGCCGACCTCGAACTGGCGGCACTGGACCGGGGGTTCGCGGATCTGCGGCACGCCCTCGACACGGCCCGCACGGTGTATCTGGCCGTGCGGCACGGCGGCCCGGCCCCCCACCGGGCCCGGGAAGCCGCCACCGGTTGACGGGGTGGGCCGGGCAGCGGTGGGTCACCGCCCGCCGCCGGGGCTGGTCGTGAGCGCGGGGTCGGTGAGCGCCACGGGTGCCAGGATCGCGTCCATCGCCGCCTTCAGGTCGTCGTCGAGCACGAACTCGCAGGCCGTGGCGTTGGCCTGGATCTGCTCCGGACGGCTGCCGCCGATGATCGCGGCCGACACGTTCGGCTCACGCAGCACCCAGGCCAGTGCGAGCGTCGCCAGGGGGACGCCCGCCTGGTCGGCCAGTGGCAGCAGCCGCTGGACCGGGCGCAGGATCTCGTCGCGCAGGAGTCCGCTGACGAACTTCCGGCCGAAGCCCTTGGTGTCGGTCGCGCGGGAGCCGGCCGGCGGGGGGTGTCCGGGCGCGTACTTGCCGGTGAGGACGCCCTGGGCCAGCGGGGAGAACGCCAGTTGGCCCAGGCCCTCGGCACGGCAGGCGGGGATGACCTCCGCCTCGATCACCCGGTGCAGGGCCGAGTAGCGGGCCTGGTTGGACACCAGCGGCACCCGCAGTTCACGGGCGAGCGCCTGGGCCGCCCGGATCTCCTCGGCCCGCCACTCGGACACGCCGATGTAGAGCGCCTTGCCCTGGCGTACGACGTCGGCGAACGCGACCAGGGTCTCCTCCAGGCGGGTGCCGTGGTCGTAGCGGTGGGCCTGGTAGACGTCGACGTAGTCGGTGCCCAGTCGCCGCAGGGACGCCTCGACGGACTCCAGGATGTGTTTGCGGGACAGGCCCCGGTCGTTGGGGCCGGGCCCCACCGGCCAGAACACCTTGGTGAGGATCTCCAGTCCTTCTCTCCGCTCGCCCTTGAGGGCGCGCCCGAGGATCTCCTCGCCGGCGCCGAAGGCGTAGCCGTCGGCGGTGTCGAAGCTGGTGATGCCGGCGTCCAGCGCGGCCCGTACGCACCGGGTGGCCCGGTCCGCGTCGATCTGGCCGCCGTGTGTGATCCAGTTCCCGTAGGCGATCTCGCTGACGTACAGCCCGCTGTCGCCCAGCCGGCGGTGCCTCACGTCAGCTCCCGCCCGTCCGGCCGCGGGGACTCGGTCCAGAAGTGGACGGTGACCATCCGGCGCGGCCGGGAGCCGCGCACTTCGGAGACGCCGTGCAGGGACCGGTCGGTCGTCTCGATCAGCACGCTGCGGTTGAACACGGGCGGAATCCGCGCGCCGGGGGCGTCCGCGCCGGGCCGCCACAGTTCCAGCAGGCCGCCGTCGTCGTCCTGCCAGCCCTCGTTGAGGTAGGTGAACAGGGAGTACCGGCGCAGCCAGCCGGTGACCGGGTGGCGGTTGCCGCCGATGTGGGCGGTGTGCACGGCTCCCCGCGCCGAGACGCGGTAGCTCCCCCAGTCGCCCGCCGGGTCGGTGCGCAGCCCGGCCGTCCCCGTGACGGCACTGATCTGCTCGGCCAGTTCGGCGGACAGGAGCGTCTCGCACAGCGCGCGCAGGGCGGGGGACGCCGGCTCCAGGTCGAGCGAGAACCAGCGGGGGATGCCGGGCTTCTGGGTCATCCGGCCGACGTCCGGATACCCCCGGGCCGCGGCCCGCAGCGCGTCCGGGTCGAACAGTCCGTCCCAGACGTAGTGGTCGTAGGGGTCGGTGCGCCGGCGGCCCGAGTCCGGGTCGGCGGGCCGGCGGTGCAGGGCGGTCAGGTCGATCACGTCAGTCGTCCTCTCGTCGGGGGTCGGCCGCGCCGGGGTCGTCCGCCCCCTCGGGCGGGGCCGGTACGATGCCCAGCCGGGCCCGTCCGTTGAGGCAGCGGCCGCCGGGTACCTCGAAGCGCCAGCCGTGCTGGGGGCAGACGACGACGTTCTGTCCGGGGTCGTGGTCCTCGGCCTGGAGCCGGGCGCCCATGTGCGGGCAGGTGTCCTCGACCAGGTACGTGCCCTCGGCGGTGGTCAGCCGGAAGGTGCCGCCGGGCCGCCGCCGGGCCCGGTCCAGCTGGGCGGCGTGCTCGGCGAGGTCGCCCGGCGAGCTGCGCCGCAGGACGGACATCAGCTCCTCGTTGTAGGCCTCGACCGAGGGCCGCCACGCGGTGAAGCGGAAGGAGAAGAAGAACTCCTCCCAGGTGCTCTCGCCGCTGAGGATCGGCGGGAGGAACCGGGAGTCCAGTGTGAAGCGGTAGTCGTGGCCGGCGTCTTCGGGATCGCCGCCGCGCCGCACCCGCAGCCGGCGGAAGTCGACGAGCCAGAATCCGCCGCCCGGGCCACGGATGTCGAAGCCGACGACCGCGTCGACGGCCCGGCAGGTCTTCTCCGCCGACCGGAACAGGGCCTGGAAGTGCTCGCAGAACGCGTCGAAGAGGTCCGTGCGGGGCTCGGGACGGGCGGCCAGCACCCGTTCGATGGCCGGCGCCCGCCGCCGCGCGTACCGCTCGGTGTACTCCTCGAGCCGTGCCCAGTCGAAGTCCTGCCGTATCCGCGCGTCCGGTGTCAGCTCGGCCGGTCCGACGTCGAGGACGTCGCCCGGCAGCGGGGCGACGCAGCGGGCCGCGAGGCCGGGGTGTTCCGCCTCCAGCCAGCGCAGCAGTTCCGGGGGCGTGGTGAAGATGGACGCCGGATCGAAGAAGTGGGGGGTCAGGGCGGGGTCGAGGAGGATCGGCGGTCCGGCGAAGGCCACCGCGGTGCGCGGGTCCAGCGCCCGCATGTAACGGGCCCAGCGGCGCATCGAGTTGGTCCGTTTGCGCGCCGCGGCCCCGGCCGCCTCCGCGGCGGGGAAGGAGTAGGCGAACGGGAACCAGGTCGCTCCGGAGAACTGGGCCATCACCACGTCGATCCGCGGGTGCAGGCGGCGCAGCATGCGCAGCTGGGTGCGGTCGACCTGGCAGTCGTTGAGGTTGACGACGACCTGGCCGGTCGCGGTGTCCTCGATGACCAGCGCCGAGTCCTGGTGCTGGGTCATCGGCGACATGACCAGGCGCAACCGGAGCGAGCCGGCCTCGAACACCTCCCCGTCGCCCAGCAGGGTCGGTGCCGGTCCCGGGAGCGCCGCCACCAGCCGGTGCCAGCCGGGCAGCCGGTAGTCCGGCATGAGCAGGCGCACGGACGGGTCGAGGGCGCCGAGGACGCCGGCGTCGAAGTGGTCCTCATGGTCGTGGGAGACGTACACGTGCGTCGCACCGTCGAGCAGGCCGGCGCAGGCGTTGTTGTCCGGGAGCTGGTGCCAGCCCGCCAGGAAGGCGCCGGTCTCGGAGAACCACGGATCGCACACCAGCCGGACCTCGTCGGTCTCGATGAGCGCGCCCGCGTGCCCCAGAAACGTGATCTTCATGGTGTCCTCCCGGAACGGGTCCGGCGACTCGGTGAGGAGACGGGCGTGTCCAGCCGCCGCAGGTCCGGCTGGGCGGTCTCCAGGTGGGCGATCATCGCGGCGATCCGCGTCCGCAGGCCGGGGTCCTCCGCCGCCGCCCGTCGCTCCGCCGGCGGCAGGGCCAGCAGCTTGTCCGCCGTGCGGGCGAGCGGCAGGCCGTAGTGGTAGGCGGCGACGAGCCGGTAGGCCACCGCGACCGTCTCCGGGTCGCCGTGCCAGCCGCCCTCGGCCAGCCCGGCCCGGTGGCGCGCGGTCGCGGCGGCGCCGAGGTCCGCCAGCCCCCGCGCGTCCAGGTGCTGCGCGGGGCGGGACGACAGGACCAGCGTCGCCAGGTCCTCACCGGCCGGTCCCAGCCCCGTCTGGCCCCAGTCGATCGCGACCGTCCGGCCGGGAGCGCGAAAGAGGTTGCCCGGGGTGAGGTCGCGGTGGACCAGGGTGCGGGGCAGCCGCCGCAGCAGGCCGACGACCTGGACGTGCCGCGCCCACAGGGTGCGCAGTGCCGTGGCGGCCGAGCGCGGGAAGAGGCGCCGCAGCAGCGGATCGGCCGCGCCGGTGGCCTCCTCGACCCGGCCGATGAGGGCGGCCCGGCCGCGCAGGGCCCGCTGTTCCAGGAAGGGCCGGCAGAACCAGGGCCGGGGGCCGGGCGGTTCGGCCAGGTAGCGGGCGTGCCAGCGGCCGAGGTCGTACGCCGCCGTGAGCAGGTCGTCGGCCGTCCACCGGTCACCGGGCAGGCCCGCCACCCGCTCCAGCCACAGCCGCAGTCCCTGTCCGGCGGCGCCCGACGGGGTGGTCGCGAGGCAGCGCGGTGCGGCGAAGCCGTCGGGCAGCCGGTCCAGCAGTCCCGATCCGAGGACCAGGGCCTCGCGACGCCAGTAGGCCCAGTCCCCCGGCCCGTCCCCGCCGTCGTCCATCTGCCGCGCGAGATCACCGGGCGCGGGGGTCCAGCGGCGGTGGCGGACCTGTTTGAGGACCAGCCGCCAGGCGCGGTCGCCGTGCGCGGTGCGGGCGGTTCCGCTGACGTCGTACAGGCCGTCGCTGGACCTGCTCCAGCTCTCGTAGCCGATCGCCGTGGCCCGCACGTCCGTCACCCGGGCGGCCGGGTCGCCGAGCAGCGCGCGCACCGGCTGCCGTACGTCGGCGGGGAGCAGGTCGAGCGGCGGGCCGGGCCGGTAGGGGGGACCGTCCGCCCGGGCGCCGGGGGCGTCCGGGTCCGGTTCAGACGGCATGCCGTGCGGCCGCGACAGCCGCCTCCAGGTAGGTCCGCAGCCGTGCGGAGCCGACCAGTTCGAAGCACTTCAGGGCCGCCTCGTGACCGGATTCGAGCGAGCGCAGCTCGTCGGCGAGGCGGTGGCGAAGGACGTTGGCGAGCGGGGAGGTGTCCTCGGGCGCCGGCTGGATGCGCGACAGGTAGGCGATGACGTGGGCGAACGCCAGAGCGGCGTGGACGATGCCGAACGCCGGCCGCTCCTCGTTCTTCCACGGGGAATGGAAGCTGACGTCCTCGGGGAGGACGACGTTCTCGGCGGCGAGGCACTCGTTGAGCCACGAGTGGGTGGCCTCGTGCACCAGCGTCTCGGCCAGCCGCTGAGGTTCCTCGGTCCAGTTGAGGACCACGCTGCCGGGCAGGAAGTCGAACGTGTAACTGCGGCAGGTCTCCTCCAGGGCCCGGACCTCGGTCCAGACGACGACGGCCGTGGAGGAGCGCAGCACGTCGCAGCCGACGGCCAGGGCGGCGTCGATCGCCTCGTTCAGCGTCCGCGCGATCTGCTCCGGCACCTCGGGGACCGGGTCTTCGAGGAGGAACATACGGCTGCCCAGCCGGCCGTCCTCGACCTCGGCGCAGTCGGCGGCGCGGACCACCAGCACCGGTCCGACGGCGGTGGGGACGGCCCGGCGGCGCAGCCGGTCCCGCTCCTGCCACAGCCGCAGAGCGCGCCGGGCGCGTTCGGCGTCCCGGGTGCGCACGGCGAGCTGGGCCTGCTGGAAGGCGTGGTGGAGGATCGCGGTGTCGAAGGCGTCCGGCGTGCCCTCGGTACCGGCGAGTCGGGCGGTGGGCGCCAGCGCGCCGAGGCTCGCCAGGACGCGGCGTTCGCGTTCGGCGCGCTCCGTGAGGAGGGTGCTGGTGAGCCCGTCCAGCAGCTCGGAGAGGTCGACGGCGGTCGCGACCATGCTGGTGTTCCCTTCTGGTGCTGTGGGGTGGTTGCGGTCGGGCGGGCCGTGGCCGGCCCGGGTGTCAGCGGGCCGCCTCGGGGGCCGACCACTTGGCGAGGTGCTCCGCCTTCTCCGCGTCGGTCAGGGCCCGCAGTTCGCGCATGTAGTCGAACGGGGACTTGGTGGCGAACTGCCGCCGGTTCCAGCACGGGTACATGAAGCCGACGAGTTCGCAGAGCACACCGAAGCCGGCCGTGCGGCCGAGCCGCTCGTCCAGTCCGGGGCGTCGGGCCAGCAGGGCCGCGTACAGCTCGTCGGCCCGTTCCCGCGAGGGCCCCGGCTCACCGCCGCGCCGCGCGGCGAGGCGGTCGTGGAGCTGGTAGGCGAAGCAGTCGCCGAGCAGGGCGGCCAGCCAGTCCCGGTCCGGGTGGCGCAGCGGGGCGGTGCGCATCCCGACGGACTCCTCGGCCCGCAGCCACTGACCGGTCCAGGCGCGGGCGCCCTCGCGCAGCAGGGCCTCCGCGACGGCGACCGGGTCGTCGGGCCGGCCGACGATCCAGGCGAGTTCGCAGGAGCCGTCGGAGTAGGGGCGCGGGTGCGGCTCCGGCGCGTACACGACCGCGCCGAGCGCGAGGTCCAGCACATAGCGCAGGCCGGCCTCGACCAGCACGGCGGCCGCGGCCGTGGTGACCTCCCGGGCCGCCGGGCCGGCCGCCAGCAGGGTCCGGGGCAGGCCCGGGGCCCGCGGCTCGTCCGCCGGGGTCTCCAGGACCAGCAGCTCCGGTCCGTCGTCGGGGGTGTCGCCGAGCGTGAGCGACGCCGCGGACGGGTCGAACCGGTCCAGGGCGACCCGGGCGGGGGCCGCCTCGGCGAGGGAGACCAGGGCGGTCAGGGCCCGGCCGAGGGGGGTGACGGCCCGGTCCGGGTCGAGGGGTACGGCGCCGGGCGCGGCCGGTGTGCGTACGGCGGCCCGCGGAGCCCGGTCGGCGGCCGTCGGCTCGATCCACAGTAGGTAGGAGTGGATGGCCCGGCCGTCCAGCGAGGCGTTCCAGACGCGGTTCTCCGACTGGTCCAGGTCGATGGCGGGAAGCAGGAACATAGGACGGGGTGCCTTTCAGACGGCGGCCGGCAGCGCGGCCGCCACGTGGTCGATGACCTTGCGCCGGTGGTCGCAGTAGTCCTCCTCGAAGCCGGTGCCCGCGAACCGCAGCCGGTCCGGCAGGGCACCGCCGCGGCAGGTCGCGGCATGGGAGCAGCCGGCGCACCGGGCGAGGAGGTCGGTGAGGTCACCGCGCAGGCGGGGGTTGGTGTCCAGGGTCAGCAGGTCGTCCAGGGACTCGGTGGTGTCCACCGAGCCCAGCAGGGCGCCGGGCATGGTGAGTTCGTCGGAGCTGCCGATGCGGCCGTCGGGGTAGAGCGTGACGATGTACGGCTCCTTGCGCTCGCTGTAGCTGGTGTAGCTGGTCGGCAGGCCCGACAGCGCGCGGATGATCGTGAAGAACGGCTCCAGGACGTAGGAGCGGTACGCCTTGGTGGCACGCCAGTGCTCGAAGGCCTGGACGAGGAAGTCGGCGTACTCGTCGGGTGTGGTCGCCCAGCCGGGCATGCCGACCCCGTCGGGGTTGAGGACGCGCAGGGACTCCCGGTTGGCGGTCCGGTAGTCCTTCGTCTTGACGTTGAAGTCCAGGCAGCCGGAGAGCTTGACGCCCTTGACCGCCTCGAAGCGGCCCAGGGAGTCGAGGACTTCGCCCGCCCGGCCGAGGATGCGCCGGGTGACGACGACGATCACGCCGACCTGCCGGCCGCGGGCGGCGAGCAGTTCGAGCGCGCGCACCACCTTCGGGTACGTGGGCTTGTCACGGAAGTCGACGCGGTGGGCGTTGCCCCGCTCGTCGCCGTCGAGGCTGACGCCGATCTCGATGTCCGGCCACTCCCGGTCGAAGAAGTCCAGCCATGCCGCGTCGAGCAGGATGCCGTTGGTCTGCATCGACAGGGTCACCCGGCCCTCGTAGCCGCGCAGCACGGCGAGCAGCTCACCCAGCCTGCGCCGCCCGAGCAACAGGGGCTCCCCGCCGTGCAGTTCGACGGCCAGCGGGCGTCCCTCGCACGCGTCGAGGAAACGCCGGAGCACATCCGGCTTCAACATGAGGGCGTTCGGGTACGGCTTGCGTCGCTCATAGCAGTAATGGCAGTTGATATTGCATATCTCACCGGGGAGTTTCAGCATCGCCAGAATCGTCTCGCCGGGCGCCGGAAGCCTCAGCTCCATGGGGAATTCCCATCCTTCGGAATGCGGTGTGCAGAATGCTTTCTGGTCCGGGATTCGCGCGTCAACGCGTCACCGGTCATGTTGCGAGAACCCGCACCCGGGACCGGGGCCCGGCGGACATGCTCGCGACGATCTCCGCGGCGGGCAGCCAGCGCGTCTCGCCGACGACGGCGCGCAGCCGGTCCGTCGCGGGGACGCGGCCGGTGACGTCGCTGCGGCCGGGGAAGACCTGCTCGTAGGGCACGTGCACGACGCCGGCCGTGCTTCCGGTCGCCGCCAGGACGAGGCGGGCCAGTTCGCCGATGCTCGTCTCGCGGGTGGACCCGATGTTGTACACGTTGCCGTCGGGCCGCCAGGCCGGCGCCGCCGCCATCAGGCGCAGCAGCCGGTCGGTGAACTGGGCGACCTCGGTGAAGCAGCGCCGCTGGCTGCCGTCGCCGTGGACGGTCAGCGCCTGCCCGGCCGCGGCCTGCCGCAGGAAGGTGGGCAGGACCATGCCGTAGCGGCTGCGCTGTCCCGGTCCCACGACGTTGAAGGGGCGCACCACCAGCACGGGCCGGCCGGCGGCCGCCGCCTCGGCGCCGAGCCGCTCCAGCTCCCACTTGCCGGTGGCGTAACCCTCGGTGCCGCCGTCGTAGGCGAGCGGTACGGAGCGGTCGATCGGTGTGTCCTCGGCGAGCGGGGCCCGCCCGTCCGTGAGGCCGTAGACCGCGGAGCTGGAGAACAGCACCACCGGCACGTCACCGGTGTGCGCGAGGACGTTCGCCGTGCCGGTGCGGCCCACCCGGTGGGCGAGGTCCGCCTGCTCGGCGGCGAGGCGCATGCCGACGACGCCGGCCAGGTGCAGCACCAGGCCGGTGCCGGCCGCCGCCGCGGCCACGGCGGCGGGATCGAGCACGCTGCCGCGGACGAGTTCGACCCCCGGGAGCCCGGCCGACGTGTCGGGCCGGCCCGTCGACAGGTCGTCCAGGACGCGGACGCGGTGCCCGGCGCGCGTCAGGGCGCGGACCAGGTGACCGCCGATGAAGCCGGCTCCGCCGGTGACCAGGACCGGCCTGCCGGGCGCGTTGATGTCCCACATGGAGAACCCTCCTCGGGTGTGCTGTGCGGTCGGTGGGGCTGGGGTTCACGGTGCGCGGCGGCCCGCGCCGGCCAGGAGGCCGGTCAGCCGTCTGGCCCACCACAGGACGCGGGGCGCCCAGTTCCGCCGTTCGGGCGGGGCGGTCTCGTCGTGGAACCGCACGTAGGTGACGACTTGGTTCAGGGCCGCGACCGGCTCGGCGATCCGCCAGACCGCCGCGCACCGGGCGGGCGACATCAGGGGTGCCCACCCGGCGAAGCAGCGGGCGAGGGCCCGTGCCCGTTCGGCGGGATCGGCCGCGCTCCGCAGGGCGGGGGCGATGTCCAGGAAGGGGTGGCCGACGGCGGCCTCCGCCCAGTCGAGCAGCGTGATCCGGCCGCCGGCCGGATCGACACCCCAGTTGCCCGGGTGCAGGTCACCGTGGACGAGCGTGTCGCCGGGCGGCAGGGTGGCCAACTCGGCGCACCAGGAGGGAACCCGGCGCAGCGCGTCGGCCCAGCTGCGGGCCTCCCGTGGGGTGAGCGCGTCCGGGAGCGGGGCGTCCGGCCCGAACACGTCCGCCCGTTCGGCCAGGGTCCGCGCTTCCCGCGCGAGTGCGTCCGCGCGGCGGTCCCAGCAGCCGAGCCCGGTCAGCTCCGCCACCCCACCGGGCTCCTCGACCAGCCGGCGCTGGAGCACGGCGAGTTCGCGCAGCGCGTCGCCCCGGGCCCGGTCCGGCAACCCGGTGCCGGGCAGCAGGCGGACACCGCGCGTGCACCAGCCGGGACCGGGCAGGTCCGGGGCCAGCACGGTGGGCACGAGCCCGGGCCGGCGGGCGCCCAGCCGGGCGAGCAGCGGTCCTTCGTGGGCGAGGCAGGGCAGGGACTGTTTGTAGTAGACGGGGCCGTGCGAGGTCGGGCAGCGCAGCACCGCGGACAGGACCCAGTTCTTGACCTCGGTGACCGGGCCGGTGCGGCTGATGCCCTCGTGGGCGAGCGCGGCGTCGACGCGTGCGGTCGCCGCGGTCGCCCAGCCCGGGTGCCGCCACGGCACCGCCTCAGTGCCGGAAGAGACGCTCACCGGTCACGATCCAGCTGATGCCGTGCCGGACGCAGGCCTCGCGCAGCGCTCCGGCGTCGGTGCAGCCGCGGGGGGTCACCAGCTGGGTGACGCCCGTCCGTGCCGCCAGTTCCACCACCTCGACGAACGGGAAGTGGTTGTCGGCCGCCAGGGTGACACCCGTCAGGGGCGGTGTCCGGGACCAGTCCGGTTCGCGCGCGGCGAGCCGCGGATCGCGCAGGACACCGGCCAGCTCGTCGCGCACCGACGGTGTCAGGTCGCCCTCGGCGACACGGGCCCGCCAGACGGCTCGCTGCGCGGCGTCCACGTGGTCCGCGAAGCGCAGGGACAGCACGTCGGGGTGGTGGCGGCGCTGCCAGACCAGCGCGCGGTGCGCCGCGAGACGGGTGCAGTCCAGCCGGTGCTGCTGCCCCATGCCGATGCCGATCGTCTGCCCGCCGACGGCGAACACCATCGAGTTGGACTGGGCCTGCGCGACCGCGAGGACGGCCACCGCGAGGCTGCCCGGGTCGTGGAGGTCGCCGCAGACCGTGTGCAGGCCGCCGGCGAACCCGGCCGCGCCGGGGATCTCCCGGGTGAGCCGCAGCCCGTGCGTCTCCTGGACCTCCAGCCGTACGGGGGGAGTCGCGGGGGCCGGTCCGCGCAGCACGATGAACGTGCCGTCGTTGAACCGGCGCAGCCGGTCGACGACCTCGGGGTCGTAGTTGGGGGCGATCACACCGACGGCGTTGGCGAAGAGGGACGGGTCGACGTCGCCGGTGACCGGGCGGGAGACGGCCACGAAGTCGGCGTACGCGTACTTGGGTGTGGTGCTGCGCGCCCGCAGGACGGCGCGGCCCACCGGGTCGGCCGGCAGCGGGCCCCGGTCGTGGAACTCCTCGGCACCGGGGGCCAGGGGCGTGCCGAGCGCGACACCGGCGGGCGAGGTGTGCTTGGAGGTGGCGCAGGCCGCCTCGCCGGTCTGCCGCTCCAGCCGGTCGGCCAGGTCCCGGGCGAGGAGCGCGTCCAGGACGTTGAGGTACGACGGGACACCGGACAGCAGCTCGAAGGGCGGGTCCGAGACGGTGACCGGCTCGGCGTGCGCCGTCTCGTGGGGGTTCATGCCCCGGGACAGTGTGATCACGACGCCTGCCCCTTCCACGGGCGCACCGGTGCGGCGGACCCGGCCGGGCGCGGCACGGCGCGGACGCCTCCGGTCCGCCGGGCGCCGCGCAGGGTGTCGAGGGTGCCGAGCTGCCAGCCGAGCTGCCACGCCAGTCGGGCACGCCCCGCCGGGCGCACGACCCCCGGGAGGAGTCCGGCCAGCCGGATCCACTGCCGGGCGTGCTCCGCCCGGCCGACCGGGTCGAGCCCCTGGCCGGCGAACTTCTCCCGCAGGACGACGGCGTCCCTGGCCTGGAACCGCGCGCGGCGCAGCCGGGCCAGGTGGGTGGTGCGCACAGCGACCGACACCACCGTGGCGGCGACGGCGATGCGCCGGCCCGCCAACTGCGCCCGCCAGGACAGGTCGATGTCGGCGAGCGCGGGCAACTCCTCGTCGAAGCCGCCCAGTTCGTCGAAGAGTTCGCGGGTCGTCCCCATCAGGCCGCCGGGTACGTTCGGCAGGAACAGACTCGGCGTCAGCACGTCGCAGAGCTGGTCGGGCGGGGTGCTGCGCAGTACCCGCGGGGAGTTGAGCCGCCGGTAGTCGATGTCGGCGGTGACCATGCCGGCCTCGTCCAGTGCCGCCGCCATGGCGTCCAGGTAGCCGTCAGCCACCTCGTCGTCGGCGTCGAGGAAGAGCAGCAGGCGCGCGTCCGACGCCCGGGCGCCGGCGTTGCGGGCGGCGCCGGTGCCGCGTCGCGGGTGGTGGGCGACGATCCGCACGGCGGGCAGGGCGTCGCGGTACCGGTCGACCGCGCCGGACAGGTCGTCGCGGGAGCCGTCGTCGACGACGACCACCTCCCAGTCGTACCGGGTCCGCTGGCGGGCCAGGGCCGCGAGCTGCCCGCCCACCAGATGGGCCGCGTCGTGGCAGGGGATGATGACGGCGATGTCCTTCACGGCTGCCCCAGCAGCTGCGGCGCGGGCGCCAGCCGGCCGTCGATGGTGTCGAGGAGTTCCGCCAGCCTGGCGTCGTCGTGCGCGCCGGCGGTGTTGCGGAAGACGTGCACGGGCGGCAGGTAGGGCGGCGGGTCCTCCAGCAGCAGCGCGCGATAGACGCCGCTCACCTGGTCGAGGGTGTAGCTGTTCTCGTAGTGGCGGATGCTCTTGGCGCGGGTGACCACGCGGTGCGCGGCCTCGTCGACCGGCACGTCGAGATAGATGATCAGGTCGGGGAAGCGGGTGCCGGCGGCGTGGTGGCGGTCCAGGGTCTCGCGGGCCGGTATCCCGTACAGCGCCTCCAGATAGGCCGCGTCGCTGAAGACGTACCGGTCGGAGAGCACGGTGCGGTGCTCCAGCAGGTCGCCGATGGCCCGGGCCTGGAGCCGCTTGTCGCGGAAGTACGCGTCGGCGATCTCGGCGGGGGTGTGCCGGCGCGGCCGGTGCTCCCGCACGTCGATGATCACCCGGGCGGCCCGCGGGTCCAGCCAGGAGTGCTGCCCGATCCGGGACAGCGGGCGCCCCGTGCCACGGACGTGGCGGGCGATGAGCCGTGCGGTGGTCGTCTTGCCGGATCCGTCGATGCCCTCGAGGGCGAGGAAGCGGTGTGGGCTGGTGGGCAGCAAGGGGTTCTCCGTACCTGCGAGCGATGGACAGGGAAGAGCGCGGGCGCCGGGCTCAGGGCACCCCGGGCGCGGTGGCCGCCGGTGGCCGGGCCGCGGGTACGCCGGCCAGGCCTTCCGCCCAGGCGAAGGCCGACTCCATCACCTGGGACATCGACGAGTACGTCCAGGAGCCGTAGCGGCCGAGGGCCGTCAGCCCCCGCTCCGCCAGGAAGCCGAGGGCGCGTTCGGTGACGGCCTGGGCGGCGGGTGTGAAGACGACGTAGCCCGGGTCGGCGTGGAACACGCGCGAGGCGACGACCTCGCCGCCGTCCAGCATCCCCACCGCGCGCACGCCCCGCAGGACCCGCGCGGTGAGTTCGGCGTCGGTCACGGCCGGCTCCCCGGAGCGTTCGACGACCTCGGCGAGCACCCCCCACCCGTCGGCCGGGGCCATGGCCGGGTCGAACTCGGTCATGAACACCAGGCGGGTGAAGGGCACGTCCGGGCGCGTGTAGTAGCGCCAGTGGCCGGTGCCCTCGGGGCGCGGGCCGCGCACCGCGAGCGCCACCGACCGGACCCGGTTGCGCGGCAGCTCGCGGCAGGCGGCGACCAGGTCGGCCGGGGCTGAGCCGCACCGCTCGACCGTGGCCGGCAGCGGCAGGGTGGACAGGCACTCCCGGGTGTAGTGGAAGCGGACCGGCCCCTCGGGCGTCCGCGCCCGGACCAGGCGCCGCTCCGGGTCGATGTGCTCCACGGTGTGCCGCAGCCGCAGGTCGGCGACCCGGCCCGCCAGCGCCTCGGAGAGCACCTCCATGCCCCGCCGGCCGGGGCCGGCCGGCCGGGGATACCAGCCGCGGGCGTTGTAGGGCGCGGTCACCGGCCGGGCAGGATCGGCGCCGCGCTCGACGTCCGCCAGGCCGGGCCGGGTGAGGTTCCAGTGGAAGCCGGAGGCGGACAGCTGGTGCAGCGGGCGCCGCCACAGCTTGGCGTTGTAGGGGAAGAAGAACAGGTCGCACAGGGTGCGTCCGAACGCGTTGAGCAGCAGTTCCTCGTAGTCGGCGGCGTCCCGGCGGTCTGTCCGCGCGGCCTCGGCGAAGTCGGCGAGGCAGGCGGCGCGGGCCTCCGGTTCGAGTCCCGCCAGGTGCAGCTGGACCGGGAAGCGGGTGGTGCCGGCGGCCGTCTCCACCCAGGCGACCGGGGGGCAGGGCCGGAGCGTCTCGCCGAGCATCCCGCGGATCCGCTCCTCCACGGAGGGGTGACTGAAGTAGAGCAGGTGGATGACGTGGTCGAACCAGTACGCGCCCACCCGCTCGGTGCGGACCAGTCCGCCGGGACGGGGCTCGGCCTCCAGCACCGTGGCCCGGTCGCCGAGCAGCGAGCCGGCCGCGAGGCCGGCGAGGCCGCCGCCGAGGATCAGCACCTCGGTCTCGACGATCTCGTCGCGGCCGTGCGGCCGTTCGGGAGTGGGGTGGGACATCGCGGGCGACCTCACATCGGTGCGCGGAGTCGGGTCGGGGCCAGGGGAGCGGGCCGTGCGGGTGGCCGGAGGCCGGCCACCCGCCGGCGGTGCACCAGGGCGACGATCAGGCGTCGGCCTGGGCGGCCTGCTCGTCCACGTGCTGCCACGGCTTCACCGAGACCGCGGACGAGTGGGCGGTCTCCGTGGCGCCGACCGTCTCCAGGTCGTAGGACTTGACCGCGTCGACGAACGCCTCGAATTCCAGCTCGTTACCCTCGGACATGTTCCACCTCTTTCATAGATGTGCGAGATGTGCGGGAGGGTCGAATTCCCCGCCTGCCGAAAAAGCTAGCAGTCCGCGAGAATCCGCCTCAATGAATTCCAGAGGCGGAGATTTCCGATATCCGCAGCCGTGCTTTTCAGAGCTGCACGACGTCCGGGCCCACCGCCCGGCCGCTGGTGTCGAACATCAGTCGGGCGGCGTCGGCGATCGCGGGCAGGTCGTAGTCGAGATGCGGCTGGAGCAGGACGACCAGGTCCGCCTCGGCCACCGCGGCGTCCAGCGCCGCGACCCGCCGCAGAGTGCGCCCGCCGGCCGGCAGCCGGGTCACGTACGGATCGTGGAAGGACAGCTCCGCGCCGAGACCCACCAGGCGTTCGGCTATGGCCAGCGCGGGGGCGCCCCGCCCGTCGGCGACATCGGGTTTGTACGTGGCGCCGAGCAGCAGGATGCGCGCCCCCCGGACGCTGCGCCGGGAGTCGTTGAGCAGGTCGGTGACGCGCCCGACGACATAGTCGGGCATGCGGTTGTTGATGTCCTGGGCCAGCTCGGTCAACCGCAGGGGATGGCCGAGACTGCGGCCCCGGAAGGCCAGGTACCCGGGGTCGACGGGAATGCAGTGGCCGCCGACGCCCGGCCCGGGGCGGAAGGCCTGGAAGCCGAACGGCTTGGTGCCGGCGGCGTCGATGACCTCCCAGACATCGGCCCCCAGGCCGTGGCAGAACACCGCCAGCTCGTTGACCAGGGCGATGTTGACCTGGCGGTAGGTGTTCTCCAGCAGCTTCGCCAGTTCCGCCGCCGCCGGGGTGCTCACCGTCACGACCTTCTGCACGAGCCGGTCGTACAGCGCGGTGGCCGCGGCCGAGCACTCCGCGGTCACACCGCCGACGATCTTGGGGGTGTTGGACAGCCGGAAGGCCTGGTTGCCCGGGTCCGTACGCTCCGGCGAGAAGGCCAGCCGGAAGTCGCGCCCGACGACCCGGCCGTCCACGGCCAGGAGGGGCAGCAGGACGTCCGTCGTCGTCCCGGGGTACGTGGTCGACTCCAGCACCACCAGCGCCCCCGGCCGCAGCCGGGGCGCGATCAGCCGGGCCGCGTCGATGACCGCGGTCAGGTCCGGCACCGAGTCGCGCAGCGGCGTGGGCACGCAGATGGCGATGGCCTCCGCCCGCTCCAGCACCTCCGGATCGCCGGTGGGGTGGAACCCCTGGGCGCGTGCCGCCGCCACCTCGGCGTCGGAGATGTCGTCGACGTAGGAGAGGCCGGCCGCCAGGCGCGCCACCCGCTCCGGGTCCTGGTCGAGACCCGCGACCCGCATACCGGTGCGGGCAGCCTCGACGGCCAGCGGAAGTCCGGCGTAGCCGAGTCCGATGACGACGAGATCGTACGGTCCGGCTGGTCCAGCCATGGCCCGACTCCTTCTCGTGACGGGGAGACGAAGCGTTCTTTTTCGGCTGCCGTAAGGGCGTCCGGCCCTCAGGCTTACCGGACCGCGCGGGCCGGCGGCGACTTCCTTGCGGATATACGAACCCGGTCCGGGCCGGATTTACGGAAATACGCAGGGACGCGCTCCCCGGAAGGGGCGGAGCCAGATAATTCGCCAGGGAATCACGCGTACCGAACGGGCGAGCACGGGAGGTTTCTTGAACACCGAGACGAAAGCGGCGCCGGCCGGCACCGGGGCCGCTCCCCCGCCGTGCCGGATTCTGGGTTTCCGTGACCGGCACCCGAATGTCATGCCCGATGTCGCCGGGTTCCTGGCCCGCTGGGACAGCCCCGGCACCGCCCGGCGCCCGGCCCGGCTGCACCGCAGCGAGGCGGGCAACATCAACACCGTCGGGCTTCCGGGAATCCACGAGGCCGAGGATCTCGACCCGGCGCACCCCGACTGGCGGGCGGCCATCGAGGACGGTGTGTGGCCGCTGGTGCGCACCCTGACCTCCGACGGCTGGGCGCTGACGACGTACGACAGCTGCCAGGGACACGCCTACCGGGACCCGGCGCTGCCCCCGGCCCAGCGGCGGGTCGGGGTGCTGCCGCGCTCCGGCGCGGAACTCCTGGCGGTGGCCGCCGCGTTGTGCCGGGCGGTGTGCGCCGCCGCACCCCTGGTGCCGGCACCCGTCCGGGTGTCGCTCAACCGGTGCCTGCTGACCTGCGGCCGCACCGGCGACGGCCACCCGGTGCTGGATCTGAGCCTGGACCGGGCCCCGGGAGCGGGCTGGGACGCCTACTTCGCCGCGCTGGACGAGGCCACGGCCGCACTCGTGACCTGCCTCGCGACCGAACGGCCCGCGGCGGGCGCCGGGTGCGGCTGCGGTTGAGCCCGCGCGGACGTTCGCGGGGCACGGCTGAGCGCGCCCTCGCCACCACGGCGGGGCGCGCTGCCGCTCGTACCGGCGAGTTGGCGGAGACCGGCGACTTGGCGGAGACCGGCAACTCGGTTGAGGCCCGCGACTTGGTCGAGACCGGCAACTCGGTTGAGGCCTGCGACTTGGTCCAGACCGGCGACTCGGCCGTGACCGGCGACTTGGCGGAGACCGGGAACTCGGCCGCGACCGACGACTCGGTTGAGGCGGGACCGACTCGGCCCACACCCACATGCCGGCCCGGAGCCACCGGGCGCCCCACAGCCACCGGCGGGCCCACAGCCACCGGCGGGCCCAGAGCCACCGGCAGACCCAGACCACCAGCGACCCAGAGCCACCGGCCGGTTCAGACCGACAGTCGGCCCAGAGCCACCGGCAGACCCATAGCCACCAGCTGACCCAGACCACCAGCGACCCAGAGCCACCGGCCGGTTCAGACCGACAGTCGGCCCCGAGCCACCGGCAGACCCATAGCCACCAGCTGACCCAGACCACCAGCGCCCCAGACCCACCGGCCCGCTCACACCGACAGGTCCAGCGTGCCGGCTCGGCGGGCGGGCACCGCTACCAGCCAGCGGAACGTGCCGAACGCGGCGAGCAGCCAGATCAGGCCGGTCAGCAGGGCCAGCGTGGCGGGCCACAGCGGTGCCGTCCAGCCGGCGCCCTCGTTGACCAGGCGCAGCGCGCGCAGGGTGTGGGTGAGCGGCACCGCCTGGGCGGCCCAGCGCACCGGGGCGGGCCAGTAGCCGAGGGGCACCTGGACGCCGCAGAACGCCATCATCGCCAGATAGGCGCAGTTGGACACCACGTTCCGCAGGCGGGGCACGCTCAGCACGATCATGGCCAGGAACAGGCCGACGCAGTAGGTGGCCAGCGCGGTGAGCGCCACCAGGGCCACCACGCCCGGCACCTGCGCCGGGCGCCAGGTCACCCCGAACAGCGGCCCCAGCCCGAACAGCGCCACCAGGGAGGTGGCCACCCCGCTGGCGGGCCAGTGCAGGCTGCGGCCGACGAAGACCCAGACGGGGTCGGCGGGGCCGGCGATCAGCAGGGACAGCGTTCCGGCCCGCCGCTCCCCACTGGTGCTCGCCACCACCGCCATGGTGTCGACGACACAGGTCATCAGCGCGTTGCCCAGGGCGAGATAGCGCACCGTCGCCGGGTCGCCGAGGGCACGGCCGAGGCCGGTGAAGAAGACCACCTGGGCGAGCATCCGGCCGAGCCAGCCGAACAGCCAGCTGCGCCAGCTGTAGGTGGCGCGGAAGTCGGCCAGGGCGTTGAGCAGGCCGTAGCGCACGAGCAGCGGGGCGGTGGGATACGGGGAACGGGACGGCGTGGCGGCCGGTGACGGCGAGGGAGGTGGGGCGTACGACGAAGACAGGGACATGCGGACTCTCACAGCTCTCTCAGGTGTGGCTCAGCGTGCCGGTCCTGCGGACCCGCCGGAGTACGGCCGCCAGCAGCAGGGCTCCGGTGACGTAACCGAGCAGTCCGAGGACCGCCACGGCCGTGATGCGCAGCAGCGGCTGGTGCATGGCCGGAGCCGCCAGGCCGTCCCGCAGCAGGTCGGCGCTCCAGCTGAGGAAGATCACCCGGCCGGCGGGGCGGAGCCACTCGGGAAGCGTGGTGACCGGCACGAGCACACCGCTGAGCAGGAACACCGGGTAGTTGAGCGTGTTCTGCACGATGCGGGCGGACGGCAGCAGCACGAACAGCGGCGACAGGATGCTCGCGGTCGCCGCCATGGCCGCCGCGGTGGCCAGCATTCCGGCGGCCAGGGCGAACGGGTGCGGTACGGCGATCCAGCGGCCGAAGAAGAGGCCCGCCGTCAGCCACGCCTCCAGCATGGTCGAGGTGCCGAGCAGGCTGACCGCGCAGATCCGGCCGACGATCACCGCGGAGAGCCGGCCGGGGGCCGCGATCAGGCTCTCCAGCGTGCCCTGGTTGCGTTCGTCGGTGATCAGCTCGCCGGCGATGCCCAGGGCGAGCGCCCACTGTCCCATCAGGGTGGGGGCGACGATCGCGTAGGGCGCGATGTCGTGGCGGCCGGCGTGGTCCGCGATGGACAGGAAGACCGCGGTGAACAGGGGCGCGGTGCACCAGACCTGGAGGGTGCCCGGGGAGCGGGGCGCGAGCCTCAGCTGGAAGCGCAGGGAGGCCAGGAACAGGTTCACGAGGAGACCGCCATGCCGCGTCCGCCGACGAGACGGAGATAGACCTCCTCCAGACCCGGCGGCGCGGTCGTCACCCGGTGCACTCCGGCCCCGGCCAGCAGGGCCAGCACCTTCGCCGCGGCCGTGGAGTCGCGCGTCTGCGCCTCCAGCCGGCCGGTGCCGGGGTCGTGGCGGACCTCGACCACGCCGACGACCGCCTCCAGCGCCGGTACGAGGCCGGCCGGCACGTCCTCGGCCACGATCCGCTCGTATCCGGACAGCAGACGGCCGATGGCGGCCGGGTTCTCGGTCACCACCGGCCGTCCCCGGTCGATGAGGGTGACCCGGTCGCACACCGCGGCGGCCTCCGCCATGTCGTGCGTCGTCAGCAGGACGGTACGCCGCTCGGCCCGCAACTCGGCGACGAGCGCGCGGAAGTCGAGCGCGGCGACCGGGTCCATGCCGACCGTTGGCTCGTCGAGGATCAGCACGCGCGGGTCGCCGATGAGGCCCCGGGCGAGGTGCAGGCGCTGTTTCATGCCCCGGGAGAAGGTGTCGACCCGCGACGCCGCCCGCTCCGCGAGGCCCACCCGGTCCAGCAGTTCTTCCGTCCGGGCCCGCAGCGGCCGGCCGCGAAGCCCGTACATCGCGCCCCAGAACCGCAGGTTGTGCCGGGCGTCGAGCCGGCCGTACAGGCCGCGGTCCCCGCCGAAGACCAGCCCGATGGAGCGGCGTACGGCCCGGGCGTCGCGCACCACGTCGTGGCCGAGGACGGTGGCCCTGCCCGCTGTCGGCTCCAGCACGGTGGTGAGAATCCGGCACAGCGTGGTCTTGCCGGCGCCGTTGGGGCCGAGCAGTCCGTGCACCTCGCCCGTTCCCACGGTCAGGCTCAGCCCGCGCAGGGCGTGCACCTCCTTCGCCGCGCCGCCACGCCGGTCGGTGTAGGACCGGGTGAGATCCTCCATGACGATCGCGTCCATCGCCGTCGCCTCCTGACGCCTCTCCTCGTCGCCCGTCACGGAACGGCCCGTCATCGCGGACTCAGTACGGCCCGTAGTCGCGGACCCCGTACGGCCCGTCGTCGCGGACTCCGCACGGCCCGTCGTCGCGGACTTCGTACGGCCCCTCACAGCGGGCTCTCCCAGAAGCAGTGGTCGACGGACCAGCCGGCGCGGAGCAGGCCTCGCAGGACCGTCTCCGCCCGCCGGCCCTCCGCCGGTTCGTGGGGATGCACCACGTGGCCGCAGAGCTTGCGGCCACCGACCGCCTCCGCGACGGCGGCCACCAGTGCCGCCGTGGCCGCGCTCCGGTGCTCCACGGGGTCGATGAGGATGTCCACGAGTTCGGCGAACGCCTCACCGGTGACCTCGTCCCGTTCCCCGGTCAGCACGGTGCCGTGCCCCACCGGCTCGCCGGCGACCTGGGCGATGAACGACCGCCTGGCGGGGTTCGCCATGATCGCCGCGATGCCGGCGTGCCCGGGGTCGACCTCGTGTCCGGGGTAGGCGTTGCGGAAGGCCTGGACCAGCCAGGCGTGCACGCGGGGGTCGTCGGCGGGGGTGGCGGGGCGCACGGTCACCGCCGTACCGGCCGGGACGGGGGTGGTGCCGCCGTGGCGGACGTAGGTCAGCCGGGGCCGCCACGGTCCGGCCGGCCGGACGTCCCCGGCCGACCGCAGCAGCACCGAGGTGGCCCCGGGGTGCCGCTCGCGCAGCCGGCGGCGCAGCGTGGCGAGCGCCAGGGCGTCGCCGGTCAGCCGCGGGTCGCAGTACTCGACGAGCACCTGCGGAAGGCCGCTGATGGGATCGTCGCAGCGGTCGGCGACGTAGGCGAGTCCGCGCACCTCGTCCGCCAGCCCGGCCCGCCGGGCCCGGTCGAGGTAGTGTTCGACGGCGTTCACCGGGGCTCCGGGCGGACCACGGCCCGGAAGCCGTCGAGGACCTGCGCCGCGGCCTGCCGCAGGTCCTCGCCGGACACCCCGGCGAGGAACTCCACCTCGGCGGCCGGCGACCAGGCGGCCGGGCCGCCGCTGCGCATCGCGAGGAACCGAGCGCACTCCAGCGGGTTGTCGACGGAGGTCAGGATGCGCATCTGCGCCTGGCGGCGGGCCGAGGCCAGGTCGTCCGGCTTGGGGCCGTCGGCCGCTATCTCCTCCAGCGCGGTGCGGATGACCCGCAGGGCGTCGGGACCGTTGCCGGGCTCGACGCCCGCCAGCACCCGCCAGGCGCCGGTCTCGCCGTAGCCGCGGTTCCACGCCTGGAAGGCGTAGGCGAGCCCGGCCTCCCCGCGCAGCCGGCGGTAGAGCAGTGAGGAGGGGCTGGAACCGAGCAGCTGCGCGAGGACGTTGAAGTGCGGGCGGCGCGGATCGTGGTTCGGCACCGAGCGGCCGCCCGCGCACATCCAGGCGAACTCGTCGGGCCAGGCGGGCGGTTCGGGTGTGCTGGAGGCGGGCAGCGGGAGCGGCGCGGGCGCGGCGGTGCCGATCGTCGCCAGGACGTCCCGGTCGATACCGGCGACCAGCGGGTTGATCGCCTCGGGGACGCGCGGTCCGACGACGATGGCGGTCAGGGACGCCGGCAGCAGCCGCTGCGCGTGTCCGGCGGCGACGGCCGCCACGTCCATCCTCTCCACGTCCGTCGCCGTGCCGCCGACCGGGCGGCCCAGGGGGTGGTCGGGGAAGAGGTGGGCGAGGAAGGCGTCCTGCACCACGTCGCCGGGGTCGGCCGCGGCGGTGGCGAGTTCCCGGAAGACGGCACGCTTCTCCTGCGCCAGGGTCTTTTCGCCCAGGCGGGGCTGGAGCACCGCCTGGTACAGCAGGCCCGTGATCTCCTCGGCGTCGTCGGCGTGCACCCGGGCGTGGAACAGCATCCGGTCCAGGCCGGTCTCCGCGTTCGCGTAGCCGCCGAGCCGCTCGACGTACTCGCTGAACGACGGCACGGCGCCCACCGGCGCCGACATCAGCACGTGTTCCAGTACGTGGGCCAGACCGCACTCCCCGACCGGGTCGTGCCGGGAGCCGTACGTGGACGCCAGACACACGGTCGTGGTGCTCAGCCGCTCGTCGACGAGCGCGATGACGGGTACCGGGCCTTCCACCCTGCCGAACTCGTACACAGCAAACCCTCCTTGACAAAGTCGTCGCGTCTCTTACGTGCGCCGGCGCGAAGAGGAATGCCGCCACCCGGAGGTGGCGGCATCCGGTGTTCCTCCGCTTTTTCAGCGGTCCTGCGGCTTCACCTTGTCCAGACGCGGACGCAGGATCGAGGCGTGGTTCGCCATGGTGTACCTCCTCAGGAGTGGACGGAATCCGACGGCAGTGACCGTAGCCAGCCCGAATCGGCGACAGCAACAGGCATTTCTGCATTCCGCAGCCGAATTCTCCGCGGCCTCTCCCGGACGGCGGCGCACTGCTGATTCCGGAAATCCACTCTGCCGTTTACGGAAAAAGCCGGCCGCCGCCGAATCGGCCGCCGTTAGGCTCCGCTCGTCCCTGCTTCGACGCGTCCCCACGGGAGTGGACTTGCGGTTGTCAATGGAGACGGTGCGCGCGGTGCTCGGCGTCGCCGAGGACATACGGCTGGGCCTCGTCCTGGAGCGGGCGGGCCGCCGGGAGCACCGGCTGAGCGGCACGGTGTGCTCGCTGGCGGCGGTGGACGGCGCGCGGCTCGGCCGGCTCGGCGAGGCCCTGCTGGCCGCCGAGCACGCCCGGCGCGAGGAGTACGGCCGCCTGGCGGATCTGGCGCGCGGGTGCGGGCGGGCGGAGGTGCTCAAGGGCGCCGCTCTGGAGCGGCTGTATCCGCAGGGTGTCCTCAGGTCGAGCCGGGACGTGGACCTGCTGATGCCCGACGAGGACGCGCTGTGGCGGGCGGTCGCGGCCGTCGCCGCCTCCCGCCCGGTGGACGAGGCCCGGGTGAGCATGATCGAGAGCCCGGGCCGCAGGGACTGGGCGGTGGCCCTCAACTGGCCCTCGCCCGAGTCCGATCTGGACCACCCGTACGCGGTGGAGTTCTTCACGGCCGCGTTCGTCGGTGACCACGCGACGGTCCCGGTCCGTCCCGGCCGCCCGGACGATCCGCTCCTCGCCGGGCTGCTGCTGATCGCCGAGGAACTCTTCCAACAGCCGCCGCGCGGCCGTGATCTGGTCGACACGGCGCTGCTCCTGGCCGCTCTGCCGGAGACGGAGCGCGGCGCACTGCGCAGGGCCGCACGGGACTGGTCGCTGGCACCCGAGCTGCACCAGCTCGCCGAACGGGTCTGCGGCATCCCCCGGTTGTCGACGCCGGCCGCGCGCTGGGCGGCCGCCGAGCTGGCGGACGAGGCGGAACGGGAGCGGGCCAGGCGCGCGGCCGTGGCGTCCGCACCCGACGGCTGCGGCACCGAGGTGCGCTACGGCCTCTTCCTCGGAGAGGCGTTGCGCGGTGTCCCGGCACGGGTCGAGGAATCCCCCGGGCTGACCGTGCTGCGCTGCCCGGTCGGCGGTTTCCTGCTGGTGGACGACCTCCTCGTACCGCGCGAACTGGCCGACGCCGCCCTGGCCCGTTATCCGGAAGCGGTCCTGCCGGACTGAGAAACCCGACCGTCATCGAGACACAGGAGCAGATCCCATGAGCGAAGCCCCCGTCCTGGGCCAATGGGTCGGCGACACCGACGTCTTCTTCGAGAAGTACTGGCGCCGCCTGCCGCAGCGCTTCACCCCGGAGGGCGGAGCGTCGAGTCCCTTCGCGCTGACCGACGTCGACCAGGCCCTGGCCAGTGGGTTCTTCCGCGAGCCGTACATCGAGATGTGGGCCGACGACAACCGGCTGCCCGCCCGCAAGTTCACGGCCTCCCGGACCGTCGCCCGTGCCGAACCGGACGGCTTCGCCGATCCGGCGAAGATCCGCGCCCTGCTCGACGCGGGGGCGACCCTGCTGCTGCGCTGCATCGACCAGTGGCACGCGCCGACCCGTGCCCTGCTGCGCGCGCTCGCCGGCGAACTGGGGCTGGCCGCCGAGGCGTTCTACTTCGTCACGCCCGCCGGACACGCGGGGCTGCCGCTGCACCGTGACGACGCCGACGTCCTCGTCGTCCAGGTCGCGGGCAGCAAGAGCTGGAGCGTGCACGAGGGACCGGCAGACGGCCACTGGCACGCGGGCCGGGTGGCCGGCCACGAGCCGCAGCCGGCCGAGGTGCTGACGACCGTCACACACCCCGGTGACGTCCTGTACATCCCGCGCGGCTTCGCCCACCGCGCCCACGGTCAGGACGGGCTGTCCGCGCACTTCTCGCTGACGGTCCGGGAGATCGGTGTGGCCGACCTGTCCTCCGGTCTCCAGCGGCTCGCCCTCGGCGACACCGGGAGCGCGCTGCCGCCGCTGCCGGTCACGGAGGAGGCGATCACGGCCGCCGCGACGGCCCTGCTGGAGGAGGCGCGCCGGCGCCTGGCCGCCATGGACCCGCAGGACCTGGTGGCGTGGGCGCGGCAGGCCCGCCTCGACGCGATGCCGACGCCTCCGGCGGACCTCTCCCTGACGGACCTGGCGGCTTCGCTCACCGCGTGACGCCACCCTGACCGCCCGAACCCTGACCCGCTCGAATCGCCGGACGACAGGCGCCCCGGACCGCCCCGGCGCAACCGCGCCCCGCACAACCCGACCGGACCCACCGCTCCGCGACGACACCGGACCGGTACGACCTCCGCCCCCGCGACAGCGTCGACGGGGGCGGAGCCGCCTCTCGTCACCCGCCGACCGGGACCGGGATGCCGGCCGGGCGGGGGCGGCCGTCGCGGATCGTCCACAGACGCAGGGGGCCCGGGGCGGCGGTGGCCGGGGCAGGGCTCTGTTCGGTGGCCGCGGCGGTGGCCCGGCCCAGTGGGGTGCACGTGTCGAAGGCGCGCTGGTTCAGCGTCCGGGCCTCGGCCCGCGCGACGGCGTCCGCAGGTATCCGGCCGCCCATGGCCTCGCACACCTCCCGCAGCCGTGCGACGAGACGGCCGGCCTCCGCCCGCTCGGGGCGCCAGCACCAGACGTCCACCGCCCGGCCGGAGTTGTCGATGGTGGTACGGCCCAGCAGCGGGACGCCCAGGGCGGCGGCGGCCGCCACCACCGGACCCGACTCGCCGAGCAGGGCGTCCACCCGCGGGTGGCGGGCGGTGCGGGACCGGGCGTGGGTCACGGCCACCAGGCCGTCCAGTGCCGGGAGCGTCAGCGGCTGCCCGGTACGCGGCGCGGGACGGGCCGGCGGCGGCACGGGCCGGTGCGGGACCAGGTCCGCGACGGCGTCGGTCAGCCCGGCGAGGGACGCGGGCGGACCGGCCACGGCGAGCACGGCGTTGCCGGGGTGGTAGCCGAGGCCGACCAGCCGCCGGACGTCCGCCGCCGTCACGGCGGCCACGTCCGTGACGAAGGTCCGGGCCACCGCGTCCGATCCGGGCTCGCCCGCCGGATCGGCCGCGGCGAGCAGTCCTCCCGCACGCAGCAGGGGGCTCGCGTCCATCCGGGCCGTCTCCAGGGTGACCGCGGCGCGCTCCGCCTCCAGCACCGTGGTCGGGCAGTCGTACGGCGCGAGGACGCGCAGCAGCAGCGCGGCCATGTCCGCCGCGTTGTCCGGTGTGGCGGTGGCGCGGAACACGGTCCGGGCGTTGTCGGTCTCGGCGAGGATCGGCGTCCGCGCCTCACCGGGACGGCGCGTGGCGGCGATCTGGACGTGCTCGGCCAGATGGGCGGTGCCGGGCGGGGCGGGAAGGTCGTCACGCGAGCCGCACTCCACGCTCAGGCACGCGGCGGCCGAGTGGGCCCACGGCAGGGGGTGCAGGACGACGCGGAGTCCGTGGACCCGCGTCATGGTGGCCGGCGTGGTGTCGGGGGCGGTGCGGTACGTCGTCACAGGGCGGGTGCTTTCGTGAGCCGGGCGGCCTGCTCGTCGCTCAGCCGGCCCGCGGCGGGGCCGACCACCGCGACGGCCGGCGGCGCCGCGAACGGGCGCAGGACGGGCGGGACCTGGAGGGTGCGCAGCGCGGCGGCGAGCCGGGCCGGCGAGGTGTCCCCGGCCACGGCCGCGGCCGCTTCGTCGACGGCCGCGTAGGGATCGTCGAGGAGCATGGTGACCCGGGCCAGGCAGCGGTCCCTGGCCGCGTCGAACTCCTGGGCGGGGATAATCTCGCGCAGCGTGCGCAGCAGGGTCGCGCGCAGCAGCCCGGCGACCCGGGGAACGTCCGCCGGGCGGACGGCCGCGGTGACGGCCACGGACGGACGGCCGTCGTCCTGTCCCGACCAGTACCCGGCGGAGTATCCGTACGCGAGGGTGTCCTCGCCGCCGCGCAGCACGTCGTAGAGGCGGCCTTCGGGCCCGGAGCCCAGCACCTCGACCAGCACTTCCAGCGCTCCGGGCGGCGCCTCGGCCAGGGGCATCCGCACGGACAGCCGCGCCGCGCCGCCCGGCAGGTCCTGGTGCACGTAACCGCCGCGCCAGGTGCGGACGAGGACGGGGTGCGGGGCCTCGGGAGCGGCGGGTCCGGCCGGCGGGGCAGGTACGGCAGGAGGGGTGGGGGCGACCGGCGCGGTGGAGGCGGCGAGGGCTGGGGGCGCGGCGGGTCCGGCGGACGCGGCAGGCGGGGTTGGAAGGTCGCGGCCGGGGCCGGCCGTGACGACGGTCCGGCGGGCCACGACGGTCTCGATCTCGGCGCGGACGACATCGGCGGGGATCGACACGACCGTCTCCGGTGTGCCGAGGGCGTCCGCTCCGGGCTCGCCGAAGGCGGCCTGCCGGGACGCCTGGTTCAGCAGGACCAGGACGTCCTGTGCACGGCGGGCGGCCAGGGCCGCCTGCGCCGTGGCCGCGGCCCGGACCCGGTCGTCGCCGGGCAGGACGACGGCGTGCGTGGTGAAAGCCTCACCGGCCGCGTGGACATCCTCGTGCCGCGACCAGTACGCGAACGAGGAACGGCGGGGCCGCAGCCGATGGCGGGTGAGCCACCCTTCGCGCCGGGCCAGCGCGGCGGCACCACCGCTGCGCGGGTCGGCGAGCAGCCGGGCGACGAGGGCGGCCAGTCCCGCATGCGCGGCGGGGTCGTCATCGTGCCCTCGCGGCAGATCGACGACCACCGCGTGCCCCGGCCCGCCCAACGGCAGTGGTTCGCTCCGGTACGGACCCGCGCCCGGGACGCCGTCGCCCCCCACGCGCCCGGACCCGCGGAGCGGCAGTGGTTCGGTGGGGCGGGGGGCCGACGGGTGGGCGCTCATGGTCACTGTCCTGACGGGGCGGTGGCGGGGTCGAAGGCACGGTCGGCGGGGCGGGCGCCCTCGGGGGAGGTCGGTCGCGCCGCACGGTGGGCGAACGGTGCGGCGGCGCCAGCGGCCAGCACCCCGCACACGGACACCGCCACCGGCGTGTAGGAGGCGAGCAGGGCTCCCGCGGTCAGCGCGACCAGTTGCGCGCACGTGGTGAGCATGCGCCGGAAGGCCATGACCCGGCCGCGGACGGCGTTCGGGGCGCGCAACTGGCACAGCAGCACGGGGCCGATGCCGTAGGCGAACTGGTGGACACTGATGACGATTCCGGCCAGGGCGACGGCGGGCCAGAGCGCGTGGCCGACGAGCCACACGGCGGCCAGCCCCACGGGCGCGGAGGCCAGAGAGCTCCACCACAGCAGGCGCGCCGGGGACAGCGCGTCGCGGGCCCGGGCCATCAGCGCCGTCACGGCGATCCACCCCAGGCCGGTGCCGACGCCGAACACGCCCACCAGCGAGCCGGGGTGGTGCTGTCCGAGGTGGACGGCCAGCTGTTCGGTCACCGCGCCGAAGAAGAGGTAGACGGCGGCCTCGGCGATCAGCGCGTCGCGCAGCACGGTGTCCTCGCGGACGGCGCGCACGCCGCCGAGCAGCGCCGCGAGGCCGGTGTGCGGGAGGGGCTCGTGGTGCGCGGCGGGCAGGGGCGTCATGCAGATCGCCGCGACGACGAAGGTCAGGCCGTTGAGCAGCAGGACCCATTCGATGCCGAACGCCGTCAGCGCGGCGGTGCCGATCAGCGGACCGAGGGTCATGGCGAGACCGGTCGTGGCGTCCAGCAGGGAGTTGGCGGTCAGCAGCCGGCTTCGCGGGATGGCGTCCGGGAGGAGGCTGGACAGCGCCGGAACCCGGGCCACGGCCAGGGCCTGGAGGACGAACAGCAGCAGGAGCAGCAGCGTGACCTCGCGGTGCCGGACCGCGCCGATCATGCCGGCGACGACCGCGGCGGCGGCCAGGTCGGTGACGATGACGACCCGGCGCCGGTCGAAGCGGTCGGCGATGAGCCCGGCGAAGGGCGAGATCAGCAGCTTCGGCAGATGGAACACGGCGAAGGAGACCACCGCGGCCAGCGCGGAACCGGTGGTCCGCTGCACCCACAGGGGCAGCGCGAGGAACTGGAGATAGCCGCCGAGGGTGGACAGGCTGCGTCCGAACCAGAAGGTCCAGAAGACGGAGCCGAGCGCTTCCCGGTGGGCGGCGCCGGCGGCCGGCGCTGATGCGGTCATGCCGCGTCCTCCTCCTGTCGTCCGGCCGGCTCCGCCGCGGCGAGGGCCAGTTGGGCCTTCGTACGCCGGGCGCGCGGACGCGTCAGCCAGTGGTCCATGTCGGTGGCGAGGCCGCCCAGTGCCCGCAGCGCGTTCGGCGCGGAGGAGTTGACCTCGATCTCCACACACGCGTACTCGCCCAGTACGGTGCGTCCGTCCTCGGGCGCCCGGAAGGTCACCAGGTCCACGCTGGAGGCGACCTCCACCCCGTCGGCGGTGCGCCCGAGGCTCTTGGTACGCCGCTGTGTCGCCACGGCCACGACGCCCAGCGGACCCTCGGCCAGCCGGTTGCGCCGGACGTGTCCGACCGGCAGCAGCGAGCTGTCGTCCAGCGCCCGTGGCACCTGGTCCGGTGTGATCCGGGAGGCGAGTTCGAGTCCGTCCCGCCAGGCGTGCACACGGATGGCCTGCTTGAAGGTCAGCCAGCACACGTCGGCGGCGGCTCCCGTGTTGACGACGGCGCCCAGGGTGTGCCCCGCCCGGATGAGGGACCGGGCGGCGTCGTCGACGTAGAGCGTGGAGGAGACGAAGGACAGGGGCCGGCGCAACGGCGTCAACCGGGTGTGCAACGGTCCGCCGAGCAGCAGGTTCTCCGGTCCGGACCGGTAGACCTCCAGCGGGAGCTCCCACTTGCACTCGTGCTCGACCCCGACGAGTTCCCGCAGGTCCTGCGGTTGTGCGGGGGGTTCCGGCGGCTTCGTCATCGTGTGGCGTCCACTCGGTTCGCGGCCCGCGGGCCGGGCTGCGGTTCGGGCAGGGTGAAGATGTCCACGTCACCGGGAGCGACGGGGAAGACCCGCTCCACGACCGTGCGCAGCACGGGCGCGCAGGCCGGTGGGGGAAGGAAGTGGCCGGACTTGAGGTTGGCCACGACCATGCAGTCGTGCGCGTCGCCCAGGAGCACCAGCTCACCCGCGGCCCGCACACGCAGCCGCTCGGGCACGAGCATGGGATGGACCACTCGTGCGCCCTGCCGGCGGCGGTCGGGTGTACGGCCGAAGACCGTCTCGGCGAGCGTGAACGGCTCGGGCCAGACCAGCAGGCGGTCCCGGTCGTCCACCACGTAGATGTGGGTGCTGCCCGGGGACAGCGCCGCGAAGGCGTCCGCGGCGCTCGTCACGTGCAGCACGTCGGGCCGGCGGTCGTCGAGGAGCGACGCGTACATCCGGTCGAATGCCGGCCGGTCGTACTCGATCAGCGGGGGGTCGGCGTGGATCAGGCGTCGGCGGTCGCGTCCGGCGGACACGATGCCGCCGTGGTCGTAGCGGCGCTGTATCTCCCGGGCCAGCGCCCCGACGCGTGCGCCGACCTCGCGGGCGGCGCGGTTCTCCAGGAGCACGGTCCGCAGGGACAGCAGCTCCTCGTAGAGCAGGAAGACCACGGCCTGGCTGTCGGGGCCGTACCGCTGGGCCAGCTGCGCGCGGACCTGTGCGTACCGAGCGAGCAGCGGGTGCTGCGTGCTGCCTGCCATGGCTCGTTCCTCCGGTCGTTCGCGTCCTGTCCGCGGGACGACGCCGGCCGGGGCCGGACGACGTCCCGCGGACACGTGACGCAGGAGCGGTGGGATCAGAACTCGCCGTGCTCACCCGGGCTGGCCAGCGCCTGGGTCATGGCGAGGGCCTCCTGGCCGTCCACGGTGGCGTCGATGGCGCGCAGGTTCTCGACGATGGTCTCGACGCGGAGCAGTTCGGACGCGGTGACAGCGTTCATGATGAAGCCTCGTTCCAGGATTCGGTGGATGGATGTCGTGCCGTTCTCGGGTTTCTCCCTCGGCGGCACGTCATCACTCTCCCCGGGCCGCAACGGCGGGGAAAGCCACGTGAATTCGGTAACTCCGGAACGGGTACCGGGGATTCGCGACTCCGCCGGCCGCCGAATGCGATGAATGATCCCGTCCATGGACCTGGAATTCGTGCGCGCGGTGGACAAGGCACTGGACGGACGCGAGGGACGGCGGCTCGGCCTGGACTTCACGCGGGGTTCCCTCCCGCCGCCATGGGGGGCGCGGCTCCTGACGGTGGACCGGCTGATGGACATGCTGACGTATCGCACGATGACCCGGACCGGTCAGGTCCTGGTCCTCCAGCAGGGGTCCTTCCTCCCGCCGAAGCGCTTCATGACCTCGCGGACCACCCGTGGCGAGGAACTGGAGATGGTCGACACCCACCGTCTGGGGCTGCTGTTGCGGGAGGGCTGCCAGGTCGTGGTGGGCGGCATCGAGAAGATCGACCCGGTGTTCGACATCGCGTGCCGCGCGCTCCAGTGGCTGACCGGCGCCCGCGTCTACGCGACGGCGTTCCTCGCCACCGGTGAGGCGGGCGGCTTCAATCTGCACGTGGACACCTCCGACTCGCTCGTCCTGCAACTGGAGGGGACGAAGAGCTGGCAGGTGCGGGGCGAGTCCATGAAGGCGCCGCTGAACGAGGTGCGCCGGTCGGCCGAGCCGAGCGAGGAGATCCTCTGGGAGGGCACCCTCGGTCCGGGTGAGGCCATGAGCGTGCCGCGTGGCTACTGGCACACCGCGACCCGGTCCGACCAGGGCGCGGGGGGCTACTCGCTGCACGTGACCTTCGGAGTGGTCCGGCGCACCGGTGTCGACTGGCTGCGGGCCCTGACCGAACTGGCCTGCAACCTGGAGGTGTTCCGGCGCGACCTGACGGACGACAGGGACGAGGACGAGGCCGTCGCCGCCGCGCTGTCGTTGCTCGCGCGGACCTACCCGCCCACCCATTTCCTCCAGGCGCGCACCGCGTACTCCGACCGTGGCGGCATCGGCTGGCGGGAGACCCAGCACCCGTACACCGCCGGTGCGTTCGGGCCGGTCGCCGAGGTGGTGTGTCTGACGGACTTCCCGCCGCATCTGACGGCCGGCGGCGGCAACGCCGTGGTGACCGTGAACGGCCGGCGTCTGACGTTCCCCGCCGAGGCTCTGCCCGCGCTGAGGCTGCTGGTGTCGGGCCGGCCGGTGGCGGTGGAGGAGGTGTCCCGGACGACCGGTGTGGACGCCGCCGAGCTGGTCCGCCCCCTGCTGGACGCGCACTTCTGCACCGAGGTGACCGGGGCGCTGGCGGGGGCCTTCGCGGCCCTGGACGGGCAGCCCGGCACCGGGGTGTCGTAGCTCCGGGCACGAGACCGGGCAGGCCACGGCTCCCCCGGTCCGGACGGCCCCCGGACGGAGGGCGGCCGGTGCCGGACTGGCATCCGCCGCCCGGGCTGTGATCTCGTGGGAACCTTCCCCTATCCGAGGAGGGGCCCATGGCCGTCCGCGACTGTGTCTTCTGCGCCATCGTGCGCGGCGAGGCCGAGGCCAGCACCGTCCACGAGGACGACACGACCGTGGCCTTCATGGACCTCCAGCCGGTCACCCCCGGTCATCTGCTGGTCGTGCCCAAGGCGCACGCGCCCGGCCTCGAAGAACTCCCGGAGCCCCTGGGCGCCCACATGTGGACGGTGGCGCACCGGCTCGCCCGCGCGCTGCGCCGTTCGGACCTGCGCTGTGACGGCGTCAACCTCTTCCTGGCCGACGGCGAGGCCGCGTTCCAGGAGGTCTTCCACACCCATCTGCACGTCTTCCCGCGCTTCGCCGGTGACGGCTTCCGGATCGACGCGGACTGGCGCGTGCGGGAGCGCGGCGAACTCGACCGCGGCGCGGCCGCGGTCCGCGCCGGCCTCCTGGCGCTCGACGCACCCGGCTCCGGGCCGACACGGGCGCCGACCGCCTGACACAGCCACAGCCCGCGGCCGACACGGGCGCCGACCCCGTGACCGGTCGCGCCACGGCCCGCCCGCCGGCCGGCGCCCCCGTCCGCTACGGCGTCATCCGCGCGCGTCAGGTACGGCCGAGCCGCTCCTGGGCGTCGTGCAGCGGGGGAGCGGCCGGCGCCCAGGTCGCCCGGTGCACCGGCCAGCCGCCGTCCAGCAGTTCGCTCACCACCCGGGGGTCGTCGTCCACGACGACGGCGACGGGCCGGTGCAGGGCCAACTCCGCCAGTCTCCGGGCCTTGAGGAGGCTCGCCGGCCGGTCGTCGCCGTCGGGCCGCATGACCAGGTGCTCGTGCGGCAGCCGGTGGCGGGCCAGCCACGCGGTGGTGAGGTCCCGTATCCGCTCCGGGCGGCCCGTCAGCCACACCAGGGTGTGGTCCGCGCTGTACTCGGCCACCAGCTCGACCCCCTCGGCGAGGGGCAGGTCTCCCTCTGCCGCGGCGAAGAAGGCCTCCCAGTCGGGGATGGGCTGGTACAGATGCGCCACTCGGTGGCGCACGTCGGCGACGACACCGTCGATGTCGAAGACCGCCCACGGTCGTGGTGGTGTCGGTCGGGTCATAGGGACTCCCCTGGTTGTCGGAGAACGCGTTCCGGGGCCGGGCGGACCGTCCGCACCGGCCGGCGGGAATGTGGAATGCCGTCCCGGGACCTCCCACGGCACGGCCCGCCGACGGCCGCTCGGGGACACGAGGGCACGGGCACGGCGGTACGCGCCGTGCGGGCCGGAGGCACCGAAGGGGTGCCCCCGGCCCGCACGGAACGGTCGGAACGGGACGGCGGTGAGGACGGGAGGCTCAGGGACGGGACGCCGACGCTGACCGGCGACCCGCGAGACGCCGGACGACGCCCCCCGGCCCGCGAGAAGCCGCCCGGCACCCTGCGAATCCGCGAGAAGCCGCCCCGGCACCCCGCAGGGGGCAGCCCTGCGCACAGTGCCGTCGGACGGGCGTTCGCGGCTCCCGCGGGAGTAGGCGACCCGCGCGAGCAGACCCTCGTACCGCCGGGCACGTTCCGCGCGCACCGGCGGTACGGGCTGACGTACCACCGCGTGTCCCCCACGACGGTGACCGGATTCTCGTTCCCGTGACCGTGGCCGTGGTGCTCTGGCCTTACGTGCCGACGGGTGCCGGCGGACAGCCACCCGCCCGGGCGGCCGAGCCTAGGCACCGCCCCGCGCGGCCCTCAAGTCACGTGTTCCCGCGACACGGTGGGCGACCGGCGCCGGGCGCGGCTGTCCCGTGATCCCGGGACTGCCGGCGGGCAGGCCGCGTTGCCAGAATCGACGTCGTCGGCGCACGACCGGCACCGGCACCCGGAAAGGCCCGGTGCCCCCGGCCCGGCGACAGCGGCCCCACGCGACGGCCGCGCCCGCGCCTCGTCCCCATCGTCAACGAACGGCTCTGGAGCTGATGATGCCTGTCCTGCCCCGCACCGGTCCGTCACCGGTCCGCGCCGGGCGCACATCCGCGCCGCCGATCCGGCCGCCGCGGCTGCGTGCGGGGGACCTCGTCGCGGTGGCGACCCCTTCGGGCTCGGTCGTGGCTCCGCGCCGTCTGGAGCGCGGAGTGCGAGCGCTGCGGTCGCGCGGCTACCGGGTGCGGCTCGGGCCGCTGGCCGGAAAGCCGTCCGCGGCGGACAGCGGGCCCCAGCGGGCCGCCGAGCTGAACTCCTTCCTCCGCGACCCCGAGGTGCGCTGCGTCGTCATGTCCCTGGGCGGGCTGACCGGCAACGCGGTCCTGGACGAGCTGGACTACGAGGCGCTCGCCGCCGACCCGAAGATCCTCGTCGGCTACAGCGACATCACCACCGTCCTGCTGGCCGCGCTCCGGGTGGCGAACGTCGTCACGTTCCACGGCCCCACCCTCCTGCCCGAACTGGCCGAGTACCCGGGCCCCCTGCCGTACACCTGGGACCACTTCGTGCGCGCCGTGGGCCGGGCCGAGCCCCTGGGCCCGCTCGCCGCCGCCCCGCGGTGGACGGAGGAACTGCTGCTGTGGGACGAGGCCGACGACCGGGCCCGCGAGACCAGGCCCTCGCCCGGCTGGACCCCGCTGCACGGCGGCACGGCGACGGGTCCGCTGATCGGCGGGAACCTGGAGACGCTGGGGCTGCTCGCGGGCACCCGTTACTTCCCGGACTTCTCCGGTGCCGTGGTGGTCCTGGAGACCACCGGCACCGACCTGCACCACGTCGAACGCGCCCTGACACAGCTGGAGATGCTCGGTGTCTTCACCGGGATGGCCGGGCTGGTGTTCGGACGCTCCTTCCGGGCGCCGGAGGGATTCGAGCGGGCCCTGACCGGCCATCTGCGCCGGCGCTTCGCCGGGCGCGGGGTCCCGGTCGTGGCCGGCGCCGACATCGGCCACACCGACCCGATGCTCACCCTGCCCCTGGGGACGCCCGCGCGGCTCGACGGGGACGCCGGCACGCTGGAGGTGCTCGATGCGGCGGTTGCGTGAGCTGGCCCATCCGGCCCTCGACGAGGTCATGCGGCGGCACGGCATCGAGGAGATCGCGGACATCCCCGCCGTCCCCGCGACCGGCGGCCTGCGGTACCCGCGCGCGGTACGGCTGGAGCCCGACGGCGAGCCCTGGTACCTGCGCTCCCACGGAACCGACTTCCGCATGATCCCCCGGGCGTGGCTGCGCCGCGGCCCCCGGCGCTGCTGTTCCGTCGGCCAGGACCTGAGCGCCGACGGCGAGTCGGACGGGCTGCTGCTCGTCCAGGCCTTCACCGAGGATCTCGCGGAGGCCGAGCGCCTCGGCGCGGAACTCGTCCGCGCGCTGCCTCCCGGCACCGGGGAACCGGCGACGCGCGTCGGCCTGGAGTGGGGGCGGCCGTGCCTGTGGCTGAGCGCGCGGATCGGCCGCACGGCGGACGGGGGCGCACATGACTGACATGGCGTATCACCAGGTCCTGGTCGACGCGGGTGTCGTCGCTCCGGGCGGCGTGGCCGGCGGCATCACACCGTGGCGCGGCCCCGGCCTCGATGTCGCCCGGCTCATGGTCGAGACCTTCCTCGGCCGGGTGGCCCGGATCGCGCCGCCGGCCGAGACCACCCACGCCTTCCTCGACCGGCAGGACTCCTACGACCGGGTCTTCCCGACCTACGCCAACGTCTACCGGCTCCGCCCCGGCGACCGCCGCCTGCCCGGCTGGGTGCTGCGCGCCGACAACCTGCACCTCAACGTGGCCTGGCTGCGCCGCACCGGCCACCGGGGGCCGGTGGTGACCACCGGGGGGCTGCTGCGCCGGATGCGCGGCAGCGGCACCCCGCTGTTCCGCGAGCGCTACATCTGGCCCGCGGTCCAGCTGAACCACGTGCTGCCCCGGGGCACCGGGGCAGCGGCCCTGGAGGACTACCGGGAGGTGCTGGAGAGCACGTTCGCGGCGTTCGGCCTGCCCGTGCTCACCGTGGCCGTCGACGCGCCCGCGGGCTACGGCGACACCTGCCATCTGACGGTCTCCTGTCTGCGCGACGGCAGGCCGACGGTCGTCGCCACCACCTACCTGATGGCCCGTCGCTACCGCGAGGCGCTGGGCGTGGACGGCGAGCTGGTCGACATCGGCTTCACCGGCAAGGTGCTCGCCCTGGTGGCGATGCACCACCGGGACCGCTGGGGGCTCGGGCTTCCCTCGCCGCTGGCACCCGTGCAGACGGCCGTCCTGGCCTCGCCCGCCGCCGGCCCGGCACTCGACCGCTGGCGGCGGGAGCTGGACGGGATACGAGCCGACGTGGTCCGCACGGCACGGGACGCGCCGTACCGGCGCATGCGTGCCGAACGGGGGCTGCTGCGCGCGGGCACCCCGCTGGTGCTCGGGGTGCGGGAGGACGGCGGCTGGCGGATCGGCCGCCGCAACCCCGCCGAGCGCGAGCAGCTGCCGGGCCCGCCGCCGGCGGAGCGGCTGCGCCGGGAACTCGCTTCCTACGACCGGCGGTTGCTGTCCCGGGCGCGCGAGCGCCTGGACCGCAGCGTCGAACGGTCCGGCCTGGTCAGGGGCGCGTGCGCGCCGTGCGCGGCCGGGCGCGGGCTGCCGTTCTTCGGCTGGGTCGTGCCGGGCGGACCGATGACCTGCGCGGCCTGCGGCGGCCCCGGACGCGCGTCGCTGCTCAGCGAGCAGGGCCGCTTCTACTGACCGGCACGTCCGCTGCCACCCCCGCCCGTTCGTCCACAGGAGGATGGAATGCCGGTTCCGGCACCCACGCCCGACACCTCGGCGGTCGACCTGACCACCACCTCGGTGGGCCGCGACACCCTGCCGCGGACCTACACGTCCTTCTTCGCCAACGTCCGCTTCTCCGGCACGTTCCGGGTGATCGCCACCGTCGACCCCGCCTACGGCGTCCCCGCGGAGGAGCGGGCCGCGACCCTGGCCTTCCTGCGCGACCTGCCGCGGACCGAGCCCCGGGTGAGCGAGGTCGTGGTGGAGGAGTTCCCCCGGCCGGTCGGTCTGCCGGGCGCCCTGTCCGTCCTGCTCGCCCACGCCCGCACCCCCGTGGGCGTCCACCTGGAGGACGACTGGGAGTTCGACGGCCCCGTCGACCTGGACGCGCTGATCGAGGATCTGCTGGCGGGCGGCGGCACCCAGATCGTGCTCGGCAACTCCCATGTGGCGCGCGGCGGGACCTTCGACCGGCCGGACGAGGCCCGGCCGGTGGCCGGCACCCGGGTGCCGCTGGTCCGGCTGACCCCGGCGAGCTGGGCCGCCGGCTTCCTGCCGCTGAGCCCGCACGTCCATGTGACGGACCGCTGGGCGCCCGCCGTGGCCCGCGCCCTCGCCACCACCGACCCGGGCAGCTGTGTGGACGAACGCCTGCGCGATCTGGTGATCGCGGAGAACGGCTACGAGGAACACCGGGTGCTGTGGACACGGGACGTCGTCGCGCACGACATCGGCCGCCCCTGGCTGGCCGGGCGCTCCCGGTTCCGGGCCATCACCCCCGAGCACCTCGGCACCGGGGCAGGCACCGGCACGCTGCCCGAACCCGGCGACCGGCCGCTCACCCTCGCCCGGTCGGCCGTGCTGCGGGACCGCGCCGAGCGGGTGGTCCCCGGGATGAGCAGCACCCTCGCCGACGGCCCCGGGCACCTGCCGGGGACCGCCTACCCGCTCTACCTGGAGCGCGGCGACGGAGCCCTGGTCCGGGACGTCGACGGCCGGTCGTACGTCGACTTCGTGTGCGCCGGGGGCGCGGCGACGCTCGGCCACAACCACCCGGTCGTCGCCAACACCGTACGGGAGCGCGGCGGACGCGGCCTGCTGCTGTCCCTGCCCGCCGAGGCGGAGATCACGGCCGCCGAAGCGCTGGTCGCCGCGGTGCCCGGCGTGGAGATGGTGCGTTTCCTCAAGACCCGGGCCGAGGCCCGCGCGGCGGCGGTCCGCCTGGCCCGGACGGTCACCGGCCGCGACCACGTCCTGCTCGCCGGCCGCCCCGGGGACCCGCCGGGGGCCTCCCCCGCCGTGGAGCTGGGCTCGGCGGACGACGACGCCCGGCTGCTCCGGCTCCTGGCCGGCGAGGGCTCCCGGACCGCCGCGGTCGTGCTGTGCCCGCCCCACCACCGGCGGCTGGCCGCCGGCTTCCTCGCCGAGCTGCGCCGGCTGTGCGACCTGCACGGCACCCTGCTGGTGCTGGACGAGGACGTCACCGGGTTCCGGCTCGCGCCCGGCGGGCTCGGCCAGTCGCTGGCCACGGAGGCCGACCTGACCTGTTTCTCCACCAGCCTGGCGGCGGGCGCCGCCCTGGCCGCGGTGGCCGGGCCCCGGCGCACCATGGCGCACTTCACGAAGCTCGGCGTCTCCAGCGCCTTCGCGGGCGAGCGGGTGTCCCTGGAGGTGATGAAGGCGGCCCTGCGCCACTACGCGAGCAGCGACTACTACGGCCGTGTCGCCACGCTCGGCCGGCGCCTGCGGGAAGGCCTCGACGCCCTCGCCGAACGCCACGGCCTGGCCCCGTTCGCCGTCGGCCACGACCCCATGCCGTGTCTGCGCTTCGCCGCCGACCCCGCCGCTCACGCCCCGCTGGCGGACGCCTTCGTGGCGGGCATGGCACGCCGGGGCGTGCTGCTGGGGCACGGCGTCAACTTCGTCAGCGCCGCGCACGGCGAGGCGCACATCGACTTCGCCCTCGACGCCGCCGAGGACCTGCTCGCCGCTCCGGGCTTCGCCGGCCGGCTGCGGTCCGCCCACGGAGAGGCGGTCCGATGAGCACCCGCGCGACACACGGCCAGGTGCCGGTCTACAGCCGGGACGACTGGGAGCGGCAGTACCGCTCGGGCCGCTGGGCCTACCTCACCGAACCGGCGGAGGACGCCCGTTACACCGCCCTCGCCGACCGCATCCTGGGGAACGGCGCGCGGGACGTCCTGGACGTGGGCTGCGGTACCGGCACCCTGCGCGACCGGCTCGGCCCCCGCTTCGACGGCCGTTACGTCGGCGTGGACTGGTCCCGTGACGCGCTGGCCTCCCGCGGGCGCCGCCCCGGCGAGCTGCTGCTGTGCGCGGACGCCTCCCGGCTGCCGTTGCGCGGCCTGTTCGACGCGGTCGTGCTCAGCGAGGTGCTCTACTACCTGGACGACCCGGTGGACACGGCCGTGGGCATGCTGGACCGGGTGGCGCCCGGCGGGGAGCTGCTGATCTCGCTCTACCTGCCGCCGCCCGAGCGGCACCCCGGCTGGCACGCCCTGATCGCGGAACTCGACACCCGGCTGCGCGAACTGCCGGGCGCCGCCGCCCATCAGGTGGTCACGGCCACCGCCGGCCGCCGCTGGGCCCTGCACGCGGTCACCCGGGGAGGCCGGGCGTGAACGCGCGTACCACGGACCGGTTCCTCGTCGTCCAGGCCGACGACTACGGCATGTGCCCGGCGGTCACCGACGGCATCCTGGCCGCCCACGGCGCGGGCGTGGTGACCCAGGCGTCCCTGATGGTCCCGGCTCCCGACGCCCGCCGCGCCGTCCGGCTGGCGCTCGCCGCCGGGCTCCCGCTCGGCGCCCACCTCGTCCTTGCCTGCGAGTGGGAGGGGCTGCGCTACCGGCCGCTGACCGGCGGGCGGTCGCTGTGCGCCCCCGACGGCGCCTTCCTGCCCGGCGTGGCGGAACTGCGGGCCGCCGCCGATCCCGAGGAGGCGCTGGCCGAGTTCCGGGCCCAGTTGCGGACGGCGGCCGACGCCGGTGTGCGGCTGCGGCACCTGGAGTCGCACATCGGCGTCTTCGACGCGGAGGTGCTGGCACGGGTCAGCGCGGAATGGGGGCTGCCCTGCCGCGACGCGGTGCCGGCGCCGGGCATCCCCCTGGCGGTCGACTCGGTGTGGCACCTGTCCAACTGCCCGATGGAGGACAAGGCGGAGCTGCTCCGGGAGCATCTCGCCGCGCTGCCGCCCGGGACCCACATGATCGTCGCCCACCCGGCGCTGGACCGCCCCGAACTCGGCACGCTGACGTCTCCCGCCTCACGGCGCTGGAAATGGGCCCGCGACATCCGCGTCAGCGATCTCCATGTCCTGCTGGACCCCCGATTCCGCGAGGCCTGCGACACCCACGGCATCACCTTGACCGCGTTGCCGGCGGACGCACCCGCGGCCGTCCGATCGCCCGCCGCCGCACGGTGGTCACCGAGAGAGGAACTCCCCTCATGAGCGTTGAGACCCTGCCCGTCACGACGACCGCGCCGGCGTCCGCGACCGAGCTGGCGCCCCCCGGCTCGTGGCGCGACCCGGACACCCACTATCTGCGCGCGCTCGGCAGCGAGTGGTACGCGCGGCTGCTCGACCTCCAGGACACCCTGACCGCGGCCACCGTCGGCTTCTGGACCGAGCGCGGTGTGCGCTTCGGACACCTGCCGGTGACCACGGGCTCGGTGTCCTCCCCGATGGGCCTGGGCAGCGACTCCCAGCCGGTGCGGGTCGACATGTTCGGCGTGCCGACCTACCTGGCCGACTCGATGCAGTTCGGGCTGGAGTACCTGTGCCGGCTCAGCGAGGCCGGTGCCTACTACCTGATGCCGTCCTTCCGGGGCGAGGACCCGGACGAGACCCACCTGTGCCAGTTCTTCCACAGCGAGGCGGAGGTCCCCGGCGGCCTGGACGAGGTCATCGAGGTCGTCGAGGCCTATCTGCGCCATGTGGTGGCCGAGCTGGCGGAGCGTCACGAACCGGTCATCCGCGCGGCGGCCGGCGGTCTCGGCCATGTCGAGGCGCTGCTGGAGCGGCCGACGGCCCTGACCCGGATGACCTTCGACGAGGCCGTGAGCGACCTCGGCGCCGACCCCCGCCACGTGCGCCAGGAGGAGGGCTGGCGGACGCTCACCCGGGCCGGCGAGCACGAACTGATGCGCCGGCACGGCGAGTTCCTGTGGGTGACCCACTTCGACGCGCTGTCCGTCCCCTTCTACCAGCGCCGCGACGCGCAGGGGCGGGCGCTCAACGGGGACCTGCTGTTCGGCCCCGGTGAGGTCGTCGGGGCCGGCGAGCGCCACATCGACGGTCCTGAGGTGCTGGCGGCGCTGGAGACCCACCGCGTGGACCCGGCCGAGTACGAGTGGTACGTGCGGATGAAGTCCGCGTTCCCGCTGCGCACCGCCGGATTCGGCATGGGCGTCGAACGGTTCTTCATGTGGCTGCTGCGCCGCACGGATATCCGCGACTTCGCCCTGCTGCCGCGCGCCAACGGCCGCACCATCCTGCCCTGACGGACCCGGCGTGCAGACACTCAGGGACTCCCACGACATCCTCGACGACGTCGAGGCGCTCCGCGACCGGCTGGCCGACGACGGGTATCTGTACCTCCCCGGCCTGCTGGACCCGGCCGGGCCCGCCGCCGTACAGGCGGAGCTGCGGGCCGCGCTGCACGGCATCGGATGGCTCGCCGACCCCGGCGGCCTCGCCGTCGCCCGGGGCGGCCTGTCCTTCGGCCGGGACGGGTTCGCCACCGTCTACCCCGCGGTGCAGCGCCTGGAGAGCTTCCACCGGCTGGCGTTCACGCCCCGGCTGTGGACGTTCATGGAACGCTTCCTCGGCGGCCCGACGTTCTGCCACCCGGCCCGGGTGGTGCGGCTGGCACCGCCGTCCGCCGACCCCGTCACCTACTTCACCCGCGCGCACCAGGACTTCGTGGTGCAGCACGTCACCACCGACGCGCTCACCGTGTGGCTGCCGCTGACCGACTGCGACGAGCGCCGCCAGGGGCTGCGGCTGATCCCCGGCTCGCACCGGGCCGGCTTCCTGCCGACCGATCCCGCCCAGGGCGGCCGCCGCCCCCTGTACCTGCCCGTCGCGCCGGACGACGCACGCTGGGCGTCCGCCGACTTCGCCCTCGGGGACGCGGTGGTCTTCCACAGCCTCACCGTGCACGGCGGCGGTCCCAACAGCAGCGACGAGATCCGGCTCTCCGCCGACGTGCGGTACCAGCTGACCACCGAACCGCTGCGCACCCAGTTCGCGCACCCGCACGGCTGGCCGGTCACCCCCGACTGGGACGAGCTGGCCGCCGGCTGGGACAGCCACGACTGGATCACCCTCGACCCCGAGGTGGAGCTGGTCGACTTCCCCGAGGGCGTCGACTACGGCACCTACCTCGCCGCTCTCCAGGCGCCCCCCTCGCGCCTGCTCGACCGTCCGCGCCCCGGCTCCCGGACCGCCACCGCGGCCCGGCGCGGCTGACCCGCCCGCACCACCCGAACGGCTCCGCCGACCCGCGCGGACCGCACCCCGACTGGAGGAACACGCCATGACCCTGATGACCGAGACCGAGTTCGACGGCTTCTTCACCTCGTACGCCGGCAACGTCGAGGGCTTCTACGAGGCCGCCTACTGGCACCTGTCCGACGAGGTGATCAAGGAGCTGGTCCGCCGCCACCTCGACCTGCGCCCCGGCAAGCACGTGCTGGACGTCGGCGGCGGCACCGCCCGCTGGGGCATCTGGCTGGCGAGCGAGTTCGGGGTCCGGGTGACCGTCGCCGACAAGTCCGAGGACATGCTGCGGCAGGCGGAGCGCAACCTCGCCGAGTCGTCGGTGGCCTCCCTGGTCGAGCTGGTCCACTGCGACGTCGAGGACGCCCCGCAGCTCCCCTCGGAGACCTACGACGCCGTCCTGAGCACCTACGGCGTGCTGAGCTTCCTCGACGACCCGGCCGCCGCCTTCGCCACCGTCCGCCGGGTGCTGCGGCCCGGCGCCCCCGGCCTGCTGATGAGCCACTCGCTGTCCAACGCCCTGTCGTCCAAGATCTGCCGGGACGGGGCCGGCGTCGAGGAACTGAACGAGCTGCTGCGCACCCGGACCGTCAAGTGGTCGCCGACGGTGCCGCCGCTGCGGGTCTACAGCGCCGCCGAGCTGCTCTCCCTCTCCCAGGGCGCGGGCCTCACCGGCGAGCGCGTCTTCGGAGTGACCTCGCTGGCCCTGCCCGGCCCGGAGGACTTCGGCTACCCGTACGGCGCGATCAGCCCCATCTCCCGCGCCCTGGAGGACAAGGAGTACTTCGACACCCTCCTGGCGCTGGAGCTGGAGGCCTGCGAGCGGCAGGAGTGGGCCGAGCGCGGCGTCAACCTGGCCGTCAAGGTCCGCCGGTAGGCCGCGATGACCACCGCGCCCGCCCGCCCCGACACCGGCGGGCTCCCCCTCTACGACGCGCTCGCGGCGGTGTACGACCGCTGGACGGCGCAGAACGACTACGCGGCCTGGGCCGACCACCTGGCGGCCCGGCTGCGCGGCACCGAACCACCCGTCCGTACCGTCCTCGACGTGTGCTGCGGCACCGGCACCGTCACCCGGCTGCTCCAGGAGCGGGGCTTCGAGGTCAGCGGCGTCGACGGCTCCCCGGCGATGCTGTCCCGGGCCCGTGGGCGGGTCGCCCCGGGCACCCCGCTGCACGAGGTCCGGCTCCCGGCGCCGCTGCCGGTGCCGGCCGGCTCCCTCGACGCGGCCGTGTGCTGCTTCGACAGCGTCAACTACTTCGCTCCGGCGGATCTGCCGGCGCTGCTGGAGACCGTCGCGGCCGCCCTGCGCCCGGGGGGCGTGTTCGTCTTCGACCTCAACACCCGGCACAAGCTGGAGACGGTCTTCGGGGACAGCCACTACGGCGACGACCTGGACGACTTCGCCTACGTGTGGCGCAACCGCTACCACCCCGACGAGCACCGCTGCGACTACGCCATCTCCCTGTTCACCGCGTCCGGCGACGGCTTCCGCCGGCAGACGGAGCACCACCGCCAGTGGTGGTTCGGACACGACGAGGTCCGCGCCGCCGCGCGGGCCGCCGGCTTCACCGTCGCCGGGGTGAACGAGGACTACTCCGACCGGCCCGTCCGGCCGGACACCCTGCGGGAGACCTGGACCCTGGTCCGCTCGGCCCCGGAGCCCGGGTAGGCCGCGATGCCCGTCTCGCCCCGACACCCCGTCGCACCCCCGCATCCGGGGGGTGCGGCCCCCACGCCCAGGAGGGATGCGGTACCCGTGCAGCACGACGACACTCCGCCGGCGCCCGCCGCGGCGCCCCGCCGGCCGTTCGTCCCGCCGGACCCGCTCGGCTGGTTCGACGCGGCCCGGGAGACCACACCGGTGCTCTGGCACCCGCAGACCGCGTCCTGGTACGTCACCCGGTACGCCGACGTGTGGGAACTGCTGGCGGACAACCGGCTGCTGGCGCGCACGCCCGAGCCGTTCCTGGAGGAGCTGACCGAGGAGCAGCGCACCGCGGCGGCTCCCCTGGTGGACTTCCTCGCCCGGTGGCCGATGTTCCTCGACCCGCCCCGGCACGCCGTCGTGCGCAGGGTGGTCCGGCCGGCGTTCGCCCCGGCCGAGGTGACCCGGGTGGCCGCCGTTGTCCGGGCCGGGCTGCCGGCAGGCGCGCCGCTCCCGGACGGCGCGGTCGGCGGGGACGGCGCCACGGACCTGCTGGATTCCCTGCTGCGCCCCGCCTGCGAGGCCGCCCTCGGCGGTCTGCTGGGGGTCAGCCGTGAGGAGCTGTCCCTCCTCGCGGCCTGGTCCGGACGACTCATGGGTTTCGTGGGGCGGCAGACGCGCCTCGCGACGATCCTGGCGGCCCGCGAGGCGCTGGACCTCTTCTCCGACTTCGTCCAGCGCGCCTGCCTGGCGCGGACGAGCCCGCTCGCCACCGCCGTGGACCGCGCGGTCCGCGACGGCTCCCTCACCCGCACCGACGCCGTCGCCGTCTACGCGCAACTGGTCACCGGCGCGCTGGAACCCACGGTCGCCGCGCTCGCGGTCGCCCTGGAGCGGCTCACCGCGCACCCGGGGCTCCGGGACGGCTACCGCGCCGACCCCGACGGCTTCGTCACCGAGGCCGTCCGGCTGGCCACCCCGTTCCACTTCGCGCCCCGCCGCGCCGCGACCGAGATCGTCCTGCGGGACCAGCGGATCCCGGCCGGGGACCGGGTGGTCCTGGTGCTCGTGGCGGCCAACCGCGACCCCCGGCAGTTCCCCGACCCGCTGGAGTTCCGGTGGGAACGGCGGCTGCCGAACGTGGCCTTCGGCCGGGGCCGGCACGCCTGTCTGGGCCGTCCGATGGCCCAGCAGATCCTGCGGGCGGTGCTGGACGCCGTCCTGTCCGGCCCGCAGCAACCACCCCCGATCAGCGTGGAATGGGAGATCGGCATGGGCATGCGCGCACTGCGGCGGGTCGGTCCGGCGGTGGTCTCATGACCGCGATCCCGGCACCCGCGACCCCCGGTGAGGGCGCGGCACCCGCCGCGCCGCCCGTCCACTTCTACTGGTCCGGCCAGGAGTTCGACTTCGGCCACTTCCTCGCGGTCGCCTCGGCCGCCGCGCACGCGCCGGGGCGCGTCGTCGTCATCGTCGACGAGGAACCGGCCGGCAACCGGTACTTCGAGCTGCTGCGCTCCGTGCCCCGGGTCGAGATCGAGCCGCTGTGCCTGGAGGAGCTGATGTCCCCCGCGCACGCCGACCTCTACCGGCGGATGACCTTCGTGGCGCACCGGTCCGATCTGGTGAGCTTCTGCGTGCTGGCCTCCCGAGGGGGGCTCTATCTGGACACGGACACGCTCACCCGGCGCCCGCTGGGCGAACTGCCCGAGCGGCTGCTGCTGGAGGACGGCAAGATCGTCCAGGTGGGGGTGCTGGCCTTCCCGCCGGGCGACCCGCTGCCGGCCGCCATGGTGGAGGACTTCCTGCACCTGCCCGACAAGGACCTGGCGGTCTACCAGAGCATCGTCTACCGCTGGACCCGGCTGGTGCGGGCGTCGACCGCACCGGACGACTTCAGCCCGCACGACCGGTTCTTCCCGGTGCACTGGAAGCAGTGGGAGACCATCTTCCGCGAGGACGACCGGCCGGAGCTGCGGGACGACATCCACATCCTGCACCACTACGGCTACTTCAGCCGCGCCTACACCCGGCAGATGGACACGGAGTGGCTGCGCTCCCACCCCTGTCTCTTCAGCGAACTCGCCCTCCCCGTGGTGGAGGAGCTGGAGAACTGGCTCGGCAGGAGCCTGGACGCCCCGGCGGTGACACCGTGACGGCGCGGCTCGCTCCCGCCCCGCCCGCCACGGAGGCCGTACCACAGGCCCGGAGCGCCCGGCTGCCCTGGACGGCGCTGCCGCCCCCGGCGCGGGCCGAGGTGGAGCGGCTGCTCGGCGCCCCGGTGACCGGGGCCCGGACGCAGAGCGGCGGCTTCTCCCGGGGGGTCGCCGCCCGGCTGCGGTGCGCCGACGGCACCCGGGCCTTCGTCAAGGCCGTACCGCGGCACGGCGATCCGTACGCGGTGGCGCTGTACGAGCGGGAGGCGGCGGTCGCCGCGCAGCTGCCGGCCACGCTGCCCGCGCCGGCCTTCCGGGGCGGCGTGGACGCCGGGGGCTGGCTCGCCCTCGTCTTCGACGCGGCGGCCGGCCGCACGCCCCCCGTGCCCTGGCGGGACCGCGACCTCCGGCTGGTGCTGGGGGCGCTGACCCGGCTGACCGAGTTGGCGGCCTCCTGCCCGGTGCCCGCGGCCAAGCCCTGGGGAGGCACCCTGGCGGACTGGCGGGGCTGGAACCACCTGCTCGGCGACGGCACCGAGGGCCTCGACGGGCTCGACGGCCTCGCGCCCTGGGCGCGGCGCCACGCGCACCGCCTGGCCCGGCTGGAGGAGACCTTCCCACAGGCCGCCCAGGGCGACGCCCTGCTCCACTCGGACCTGCGCTCGGACAACATCCTCGTCGCCGGACGCACCGTCCGGTTCGTCGACTGGGCCTGGGCCGCCCGGGGGCAGGACTGGATCGACCCCATGATCTTCGCGCTCTGCGCGGCGGTGCAGGGCCTGGCCGATCCGCAGGGTCTCTTCCTGTCGCATCCGGCCGGCCGCGCCGCGGACCCGCGGGCCGTCGACAGCGTCCTGGCCGCGCTGGCCGGCAGCTTCGTCAACGCCTCGCGGCAGCCCGCCGACTGGGACACCGGCGCGATCCGGGCGTTCCAGCGGGCGGAGGCCGCCGCCACCTGCCGCTGGCTCGCCGCCCGCACCGGCTGGGAGTGAACCGCGCGCACCGGTACGGCACCAGGAACCCGGCCGGCGGGCGGCACCCGGCCCCGCTCCACCCCACCCCACCCCACAGAGCACCGCACGGAGAGGCAGGAAGACAGATGACACGGCAGACGACGAGGGCCCCCGTGAGGGCGGCCGTGATCGGGTGCGGTGACGCCGGGTCCGCCCACGCGCTCACGGTCGACCGGTGCGAGGGCACCGAGCTGGTCGCCGCCCTCGACGCGGACCGGGCGCGGGCGGAGGACGTCGTACGGCAGTACGGCGGCCGGGCCGTCGGCTCGGTCGGCGAACTGCTGGCCCACCGGCCCGACATCGTGATCATCGCCACCGGCCCGCTGACCCAGCCGGCGCTGGTCGAGGAACTGGCCAAGGAGGGCTTCTCCGGCGGCCTGCTGTGCGAGAAGCCGCTCGCCACCGGCCTGGCCCCGGCCCGCACCCTGATCGACACGGCGGCCGGCGCGGGCATCACCCTGGCCGTGAACCACCAGCGCCGCTTCGGGCTCGCGATCCAGCGGGCCGTGCGGCTGGCCGCCGAGGGAGCGGTGGGGCAGCTGCTGCGCGTGGAGTGCCACAGCAAGGACTCCGCCCTGTTCGACTGGGGCCCGCACTGGATCGACATCAGCTTCCTCCTCGCCGGCGACGCCCCCGTCACCTGGGTCGCCGGCACCGTCGACCTCAGCCGCCGCAGGGAGCACGCCGGGCTGCTGCTGGAGCACTCCGGGCTGCTGGTGTGGGAACACGCCGGCGGGCTGCGCGGCCAGTTGGAGTGCGGCGCCGAGGTGGCCGGCCAACCCCTGATGCGGCTGGTCGGCACCGAGGGGCTCATCGAGTTCGGCAGCGTCCTGCCCGGCCCGGACGGCTTCCGGCGCGGGCCGATCCTGCGGGTGCTGGGTCCGGGCGGCGCGGGCTGGTCCGAGGTGGAGGTCGGGGAGAGCGCGCTCGGGGCGCCCCAGTGGGTCCGGTCCCTGGAGGAACTCGTGGCCGCGCTGGCCGAGGAGCGGACCCCGGCGCACAGCGGCGAGCGGGCGCTGCGTGCCCTGGAGGTCCTCCTGGCCGGCTACCGGGCGGCACGCGACGGCGGCCGGGTGGAGCTGCCGGCGGACCCGGGGACCGACATCACGGAGGTCCTCGGTGGCTGAGTCCTCGCGCCCCCGTGCCCTGGTCGTGGCCGACGGCTTCGCCCGCGACCATGTACTGACCGAGGCCGCGCTGCGCAGGCTCTCGGCCGTCGCGCGGGTGACGGTGCTCGGCGACGGCGACGACGAGGGGCGGATTCTGCGGGAGGTCGGGCGCAGCACCGCGCTGCTGGTCGCCGGGTGGGACACCCGCCTGCCGTACCTGGACGCCGAACGCCTCGCCGGGGCGCCGCTGTTGCGGCTGGCCGGCGCCGGGCAGGACGGCCGGTGGCGGTTCCTCGACGTGCGGGAGGCCCTGCGGCGCGGTGTCGTGTGCTCGGACAGCTCCGGTGCGATGGGTCCGGTCGTCGCGGAGTTCGCCCTCGGCCTGGTGCTGTGCTGTCTGCGGGACATCCCCGGCCGGCACGCGCTGGTCGCCTCGGGCGGATGGTGGGACGGCTGGGAGGACGCGGCCACGGGCGGCGGCGGGACCGCGTGGCCCACGACGCTGGCCGGGCGCCGGGTCGGCATCGTCGGGATGGGCGGCATCGGCCGCCATCTGGTGCGGTTGCTGCGCGGCGCCGGATGCGACACGGCCGTGTGCTCGTCGTGGCTCACCCCGGCGGCGGCCGGTGAACTCGGGGTCGAGCTGGTGCCCTCGGTGCGTCAGCTCGCCCGCCGCTCGGAGATCCTGGTCGTCGCGACGCAGCCGCGCGCGGACACCGCGGGGCTGGTCGACGCCGCGGCGATCGCCGAACTGCCCGCCGGCGCGGTCGTGGTGCTGGTGGGACGGGCGGCGACGGTGGACCTGCCGGCCCTGCTCGCCCGCGCGGCGGCCGGGGAGCTGCGCGTGGGCCTCGACGTCCACCCGGAGGAGCCGCTGCCCCGGGACCATCCCGTGCGCGGCATGCCGGGCGTGGTGCACACCCCGCACGTCGCCGGCCGCACCCTGGAGGCCAACCGGCTGATCTTCGAGGAGCTGGTCGGGGAGGTGGAGCGGGTCCTCGCGGGCGCCGCCCCGCGCTGGGCGACCACCGCCGAGCGCGTCTCCCGGGTGCTCGCCGGCCGCCGGCCTCCTCAACTGACCGGTCCGGCCGGGGATTTGGGACAGAGCGCCGCACACGGGGCCGCGCTTGTCGATCAGTAAACTACCCCGGCACCGTATCCGGCCTTCCGCCGTCGGCCAGCCGCCCTACGTCTGCCCGCGCGATGCGGTCGCTCCGCCCGTCCTTCCGTCCCTCTGAGGAGACCATGTCCTCCACGGCGTTCCTTTCCACGACCATCCCGTACGTCAATGCCCAACCCCATCTGGGACATGCCTTCGAGTATGTCCAGGCGGACTCCCTCGCGCGTCACATGGCGCTCGGCCGGGAGGTGTACTTCCTCAGCGGATCGGACGAGAACAGCCTGAAGAACGTCCTGGCGGCCGAGCGCGAGGGTGTCCCCACCCGGCAGCTGGTCGACCGGAACGTGCGGTACTTCGAGCGGCTCGTCGACGCGCTGTCCATCGGCATCACCCGGTTCATCCGCACCAGCGCCGACGCCGACCACATCGCCGGGGCCACCGAGATCTGGCGGCGCATGCAGGAGAACGGCGACCTCTACGTCAAGGACTACGAGGGGCTGTACTGCGTGGGCTGCGAGCAGTTCTACACGCCGGACGAACTGGTGGACGGCAAGTGCCCGGAGCACCTGGTGCCCCCGGAGCGGGTCCGTGAACACAACTACTTCTTCCGCCTGTCCCGGTACGGCGACCGGCTGCTCGAGGCCCTCGACTCCGGCCGGCTGCGCGTCCACCCCGCCTCCCGCCTCAACGAGGTGACCAGTTTCATCAAGGCCGGCCTGGAGGACATCAGCGTCTCCCGCTCCGTGGAGCGGGCGCGCGGCTGGGGCATCCCGGTGCCGGGCGACGACAGCCAGGTGATGTACGTCTGGATCGACGCCCTCACCAACTACGTCAACGCGCTCGACTGGACCCGGGACAGCGAGCGGTACACGCGGTTCTGGGCCGAGGCCGAGCAGCGCGTGCATGTGATGGGCAAGGGAGTCCTGCGCTTCCACGCCGTGTACTGGCCGGCGATGCTGATGTCGGCCGGGCTGCCGCTGCCGACCGACGTCGTCGTGCACGGCTACATCACCACGGGCGGGCAGAAGCTCAGCAAGTCGCTCGGCAACGCCGTCGACCCCATGGAACTGGTGGACCGGTACGGGGCCGACGCCGTCCGGTACTACCTCCTCGCGGACTTCTCGCCCTTCGGTGACGGGGACTTCAGCGAGGAACGTCTGGTCGCCCGCTGGAACACCGACCTCGCCAACGGTCTGGGCAACCTGGTCAGCAGGGTCACCGCGATGACCGCCCGCTACCGTGGCGGCACGGTTCCCGCCGCGGGCCCGCTGGAGGCTCCCGAGCGCGCGCTGACGGACCAGATGACGGCCAGTGCCGAGGCGTGCCGCGCCGCCATGGACCGCTACGACCACCGCGAGGCGCTGGCCCGGGTGTGGGACCTGGTCCGCAGGGCGAACGCCTATGTGGACGAGCGGGCGCCCTGGCACCTGGCGCGCGCGGCGGAGGAGGGCGACGCGTCGGCCGCGGCGGCCCTGGACACCGTACTGAACCTCACGCTGCGCGCGTCCGTGCGGCTGGCCGTGCTGCTCCTGCCCTTCGTCCCGGAGTCCGCGCGGCGCATCCTCGACGCGCTGGGCGAGACGGCACAGGACCCGGCCGCCGCGGTGGCGGCCGACCCGGCGGGACGAAAGATCGAGAAGGCCCCGCCGCTGTTCCCGCGGCTCGAACTCGCCTGAGCCGAGCCGGACCGAACCGTACCGGAGGGTTCGCCCGCGGGCCCTCCGGCCCTTTCCCGGGGATTTCCCCCACGACCGAGGAGTGATGCGCATGGGCACGTTCTCCGACCACCAGCCGATGTTCGTCGAGGTGGAGACGACCACTTACTGCAACCGCCGCTGCGACTACTGCCCGAACAGCATTTTCGACCGCGGACTGCGGCAGAACGAGGTCCGTATGCCGGAGGACCTCTTCCACAAGATCGTCTCCGATCTCGGCCGCAACAATTTCTGCAACCAGTTCAGCCCGCACAACTACGGGGAGCCGCTGGCCGACCCCCGGATGCCCGACCTGCTGCGGCTGGCGCGCAAGGAGATGCCGCTCGCCCGGATCGCGCTGTACACCAACGGCGATTTCCTGACACTCGACCTCTTCCACGAACTCAGCGGCTCGGTCGACGCCTTCGTCGTCACCCAGCACGGCGAGAAGATGCCCCGCGGCGTGCGCGAGATCATGGACCGTTACGACGGCAGCCCGCCCCGCCTGCGGTACAAGACCGCCCAGCAGATCAAGGCCAACGCCTCCAACCGGGCCGGCCTGATCCCCCTCCAGGTCCAGCGCCGCAAGTCCTGCGGCGTCGTGATGAACGAACTGCACATCAACGCCCACGGCCAGCTGATCCTGTGCTGCGAGGACTACCTGGCGCAGAAGGTGTTCGGCAACATCAAGGACATGTCCGTCGAAGAGGCGTGGACGATGCCCGAACGGATGCGGGTGCACCGCGGGAACGTCCGCGGGGAATTCTCCATGGAACAGTGCCGCTCGTGCGGCTTCGGCCGGTTCTGACGGCCCCCGCCCCCACCGGTACCGCGGATACGTGACTTGTCCGCCCCCGCCCCGCGGAAAAGGATGGTGACCGGATTCCGGCAGGGTGCCGGAACGGCATCTTTCGGATTTCTGGGGGTGGCGCAGTTGAATTCGCCGTGGGAGAACGCCGACCGAGGCGTCGTACTGCCCGACCATGCCGCACACCGTGTGCTGGTGACGTTCACCTATCCGATCGCGCTGCCCGCCAACAGCAGCACGGCGCTGTTCCGCGTCGACCTGCGCACCGGCGCGGCGGAGCCCGTACCCATCGATCCGGACGGCGAAGTCGCGTGGGCGACGGGCCTGGCCACCTCGGGCGACAGGGTCTTCGTCCTCTACTGCGTGAACCGCGAGTTCCGGGTCTCGGTGCTGTCCCTGGAGTCCCTGGAACTGCTGTCGTCCCACCGGCTGCCGGAGGTGCGCGACGGGCACTCGCTGCTCCATCACGACGGGGCACTGCTCGTCGTCTCCTCGGGCACCGACGAGGTCCTCGCCTACGAGGACCGGCCGGAGGGCCTGGTCCACCGGGGAGCCGTGTGGCGGGCCAGCGCCGAAGGGCGCGACACCCACCACCTCAACTCCCTCGCCCGTCACGGGGATTCGGTGCTGGTGTCGGGCTTCGGCCCGCGCGCCTCCAAGCTGTGGGCGAGCGCCGAGAACGGGTACATCCGGGACATCACCCGGGACGAGGCCGTCGTCAAGGACGTCTACCACCCGCACACCGTGTCGGTCCACGACGGGGAGCTGTACTGGTGCGAGTCGCACCACGCCCGGGTCGTGAGCCGGTCCGGCCGGACCGCCGGCACCGACGGCTACCCGCGCGGCCTCGGCTGGCTCGCGCCCCAGCTCGCCTGCGTCGGCACCAGCCAGGGCCGGAAGGTGTCGAAGAGCACCGGTCAGGTCGCGAACCCCTCCGACCCGGGCATGCCCCTCGGCCGGTGCGGGCTCACGGTCGCCGACCTGGCGGCCGGCCGCACCCTCGGCTTCATCGACCTGGGCGAACTCGGCCCGGAGATCTACGACGTGCTGCCCCTGCCGTCATGAGGGTGCTGATCCTCGGGGGCACGGAGTTCGTGGGGCGGGCGCTCGCCCAGGAGGCGCGGGCGCGCGGCGCCCGGGTCACGGTGTTCCACCGGGGGCGGCACGCACCGCCGCCGGGGGTGGCCGCGCTGCACGGGGACCGGACCGGCGAGGACGGTCTCGCCGCGCTGGCCGACGGCGCGTGGGACGTGGTCGTCGACACCTGGTCGGGCAGCCCGGCGGCGGTCCGCGACACCGCCGCGCTGCTGGCGGGCCGGGCCGGGCGGTACGTGTACGTCTCCAGCCGCTCGGTCTACACCTATCCGGCGCCGGCCGGGGCGGACGAGAGCGCGCCGGTGGTGGACGCCTCCCCCGACGACGGCGCCGACGTGAGCTACGCGCGCGCCAAGCGGGGCGGGGAACTGGCGGCGCTCCAGGCCTTCGGCGACCGGGCCCTGCTGGTGCGGGCGGGGCTGATCCTCGGCCCGTACGAGAACACCGGCCGTCTGCCGTGGTGGCTCGGCCGGACGGCCCGCGGCGGCCCGGTGCTGGCCCCGGGGCCGCGTGACCTGCCGGTCCAGTACGTCGACCCGCGCGACCTCGCCACCTGGACGCTGGACGCCGTGGCGGCCGGGCTCGGCGGCGCCTACAACCTCGTCAGCCCGCTCGGGCACACCACCATGGGCGAACTGCTGGACGCCTGCGTCGCCGTCACCGGCGGCACCGCCGAACTGAGGTGGACCGCACCGGAGACGGTGCTGGCCGCGGGCATCCGGCCGTGGACCGAGCTGCCCGTCTGGCTCCCGCCGGGCGAGCGGTACGACGCCCTGCACACCGCCGACGTCTCCCGCGCCCTCGCCACCGGGCTGCGCTGCCGCCCGGTGGCCCGGACCGTCGCCGACACCTGGACCTGGCTGCGCTCGCTGGGCGGTGTCCCACCGCACCGCCCGGACCGCCCGCCGGTGGGCCTGGCCCCGGACAAGGAGACGGCGGCCCTGCGCCGGGCCGGGTGACGGACGCGGCCCCCGTCCGGCTACCGGGCGGCGGCACCGGCCTCGTCGGCCGCCTGAGGCCGTGCCGGGACCGGGAGCACGCGGAGGGTGCCCTGCCGGTAGCGGCGGCGGGTGTCCGGCACCCGTACCTTGCCGCTGGTGGTCACCGGCAGTTCGCCGGCGGGCACCAGGGCCACGGTGGTGACGTACAGGTCGAGGGCGTCGGCGAGGCGCCGCCTGATCTCGTGTGTGACAGCGGGTGACGGGTCCGGCGTGTCCTCGCCGACCTCGGCGACCAGGCAGACCTGCGGGGCGCCCCGGCCGTCGCCGGCCGGGCCGGGTGCCTCGACGGTGAACGCGGCACAGCGGCCCGGCCGCAGCTGCGGGACGGTGGCGCACACGGCGAGCACGTCGGCGGCGTAGAACTTCTTCCCGTGGTGCACGAGGGTGTCGTCGGCGCGTCCGAGCACGAACAGGTGCCCCCGCAGCAGGAAGCCCGTGTCCCCGGTGGCGTGCCACGCGCACGGGCCGCCCGCGGTGCCGCTCCCGGCGGCCGGCCAGTAGCCGCTGAACAACTGCGGCCCCCGCACGAGGATGTCGCCGATCGTCCCGTCCGGCGCCGTCCCCCCGTCGGCCGTGCGCACCGTGACACGGGTGCGGGGCAGCGGCCGTCCCGAGGACAGCAGGGTGACGGTGCGCTCGGCGGGACGCGCGTCCCGCCCGACCGGCACGACGGTGCCGGACCGCAGGTCGTCGCGGCGAACGGTCAGCTCGACGGGCGGTGTCCAGGGCGTGCAGGCGGTGACGGTGAGCGTGGCCTCCGCCATGCCGTAGGAGGGGCAGAGGCCACCGGCCCGGAAACCGGCCGGAGCGAAGCGGGCCGTGAAGTCGGCCGCGGTGTCGGCGCGGACGACCTCGCCCGCGTTGCGTGCCACGCGCCAGGACGACAGGTCGAAGGCGCGGGCCGCCGCCGGGGTGATCCGGCGTACGCAGTGCCGGTAGCCGAAGTCGGGCGCGCTGGAGAGCGTGCCACGGCGGTGGGTGAGGGCGGCGAGCCAGGCGCCGGGATCGCGGACGAAGGCGCGCGGCGACAGCAGGACGGACTCGTACCCGGTGTAGAGGGGCCGGAAGACCCCGGTGACCAGGCCCATGTCGTGGTGGAGCGGCACCCAGGTCACCGCGGTGTCGTCGGGTCGTTCCCGGTAGGCCAGGGCGGCCTGGGCGCACTGGGCGGCCAGGGCCCGGTGGCTGATGACGACCCCCTTGGGGGTGCCCGTCGAGCCGGAGGTGTACTGGAGCAGGGCGATGCCGGGGCGCGGGCCGGGCCGGGGGCCGGGCGCCGGTTCCGGGGCGGCCGTGGAGAGGTCTTCCCAGGTGTGCGCGGGCAGCGTGCCGCGCCCGCGCAGCGCCCGATGGAGCGCGGGCGTCCAGGCGTCCGTGGTGACGGCCAGGCCGGGACGGCAGTCGGCGACGATGCCTCGGAGCCGTTCCTCGAACGCGCCCTGCCGCACTGCGTCCGGGGTGGAGGCGGGCACCGGGACCAGTCCGGCGGCCAGCGAGGCGAGCAGGGTGGCGGTGAACGACACGTCGTTGGGCAGGGCGAGGACCACCCGGTCGCCGGCCCGGGCGCCACGGGCCGCGAGGCCGGCCGCGACGCGGTCGACGAGCCGGCCGAGTTCCCCGAAGGTCAGGCGCTGCCGCGCCGCCCCGTCCCGCCAGACGCTCACCGCGAAGCCGTCGGGCCGCACGCGGGCGTGCTGCCGCAGCCAGTCGTACGCGGTCACCACCGGCCCCACCGGAACGCCGGTCACCGGTGCGACCGTCCCATCCCCGCCGGGGTACCGGTCACCGGTGCGACCCGCCCGGTCCGACCGGGGCGCGCAGAGCCGCCCGCCGGACCTTGCCACTCGGGGTGCGCGGCAGGAAACCGGACGGACCGAGAACGATCCGCAGGCCCGGCCGGGCCCGCCGGGGCGCCGCTCACCGGCGCGACCCGCCCGGTCCGACCTGCGCGCGCAGAGCCGCCCACCGGACCTTGCCACTCGGGGTGCGCGGCAGGAAACCGGACGGACCGAGAACGATCCGCAGGCCCGGCCGGGCCCGCCGGGGCGCCGGTCACCGGGGCGACCCGCCCGGTCCGACCTGCGCGCGCAGAGCCGCCCGCCGGACCTTGCCGCTCGGGGTGCGCGGCAGGGAACCGGACGGGCCTAGCGCGATGTGCGGGGCCGGCATGCCGAGTCGGCGGGCGGCGTCCCGGATGCCGGTGACGATGGCGTCCGGGGGGCCCGGGACCGTCTCGACGTGGCACACCGGGTCCGCGCCGCCGACCACGGCCACGTCGCAGACGCCGGGCAGCAGGCGGATCTCGTACTCCAGCCGGGCCTCGTCGCGCTGCCCCTCGTCCCCGGCGCGGCCCACGATGTGCAGATAGCCGTCGTCGTCCAGGAAGCCCAGGTCGCCGGTGTCCAGCAGGGGTTCGCCGGGACGGTCGCGGTCGGCGGCGCGCAGCCGGGCGTGGATCGTCCCGACGGTCCCCGCCGGCACCGGCCGGTGGCCCGCGTCCCGGATCTCGACACCGATGCCGGGCAGGGGCCGGCCCACGGAGCCGGGATGGCGCAGCCACTCCTCGGTGGTGATCTCCGTCAGGGTGCTCCGGGACGTGCCGTAGTACTCGTGCAGCACGGGCCCGAGCAGGGCGATGGCCTCCCGTTTGCGCTGCGGCGGGCACGCGGCGCCGCCGTGGAAGAGGGCGCGCAGCCGGTGGCGCGGCCGGGCGCCGGCGGCCAGCACGTCCAGCAGGAGGTCGAGGCTGAGCATGGCGCTGTCGGCGCCGTGCCGGTCGATCAGTTCCGCGAAGCCGCCCGGCGACCAGGCGCGCTGGACGACGACGGCGCTGCCGGCCTGGAGCGCGTACAGGGCGGGCCCCAAGGTGCCGAGGTGGAAGGTGGGGTTGGCCATGAGGTGCGGGCCCAGGCCGGTTCCGGCGGCGTACCGCGCGCTGACGGCCACGCCCTTGTAGGGGCGCGGCGGCCGGGCCCGTGGCACGGCCTGCGGGTCCCCGGTGGTTCCGGAGGTGGCGAACGCGAGGAATCCGGCCCGCGTCGCGGCGGCGGGCACGCCCGAGCGCGGCACGGCCATGGAGGCGAGTTCGTCGTCGGTGACGGTGGGGCAGGGCAGCGCCGGGCCGCCCCCGGCGGGCCGGGCGGTGATGTGCAGCGCGGTGTCCATGCCGCGCAGCAGCGCGGGCCCGAACGGCGCGGCGACCAGGCGGCTGTCGACCGGGAAGAGGCCGTAGCCGTACCGCAGCGCCGCCAGGGCGAGGGCGAAGAAGCGGGGGCCGCTGGGGATGTCGGTGGCGAGGACGGCGCCGTCCGCGACGCCCCGGGCGCGCAGGCCGGCGCAGAGGTCGTCGGCGCGCCGGACGAGTTCGGCGAAGGTGTACGTCTCGTCGTCCGCGACGACGGCGAGCCGCCCGGGCCGCTCCTGGGCCGTCGCCCAGGGGTTCCACAGGTAGGGACGCACGGCGGCCTCACGCCTCCCGGGCCGGCGCGGTCGCGGCGGCGAGCGCGCCGGCCAGCTCCGCGAAGTCGGCGGTGTTCACCACGGGTTCGGTGTCCAGCGCGACGCCCAGCCGTTCTTCGAGGAGGGTCACGAGTTCGACGGCGGCGATGGAGTCCCCGCCGAGGGAGAAGAAGTTGTCGCCCGGCTCGACGGGGTGTCCGAACACCGTGGTCGCGGCGGTCAGGACGTGGGCGAGCAGGCCGTCGTGGCAGGTGTTCATGGGGTCCTCGGGGTGCTCGGGGTGCTCGGGGTCTCGGAGGGTGCCGCCGCCGTGCGGACCATGCGGTCGAGGAGGGCCTGGGCCAGCGGGCGTCCGACGCGCCGCCCGTCGAAGACCAGGTCGACGAGGACCCGGTCCCGGTACTCGTTGCACCTCAGGTGCAGGGCCGAGGACGTGCCGAAGGCGATCCTGCGCAGCGGGTAGGCGTCGGCGGTGACCCGCAGCGGCCCGGACCGCTCGGTGGGCCGGTAGGGGCCGTCGAACCGGCGCAGGTTGACGTGGATGTCCCGGCGGAGCGGATCGGCCCCGCCGGCGGCGGACTCCGCGGCGAGCGCGGACAGTTCGCTCGCCGGGATCTGCTGGTACCGCAGCGCGTCGAGCATCCGGCGCCGTACCTCGGCGAGGACGTCGGGCAGGTCCGCGCCGGCCGCGCGGACGGCGAGCGGGCTGACGCCGGCGAACATGCCGACCACGTCGCGCTCAGCCGTCTGCCGGGAGTCCATGGACGTCCACACGGTCATCCGGTCCGCGCCCGCGCACGCCGACAGCGCCGTGACGAACGAGGCCACGAGCAGTTGCATCGGGGTGCACCGCAGCCGCTCGCAGGCCCGGTGGAAGGCGGCGGCGTCCTCGCCCGCGAGCTGCGCGTGCACGGTCCCGTCCGGGGTCGGCTCCGCGTGCCCGGGCCGGTTCCAGGCGGTGCGGGCGGCGAAGTCCAGGCGCTCGCGCCAGCTCTCCCGGGCCCGGTCCAGGTGCCCGGTGCCGTACCGGCCGCGCTGGCGCAGCGCGGCCTCGGCGAAGGAGGGAGCGGCGCCCGGTACGGGGCCGCCGGCGAGCAGCGTCCGGTAGTCCCGCCAGGTCTCCCGGGCGAACAGTTCGTGCGCGCGGCCGTCGAAGACGACGTTCTGGAAGGTGGCCAGGAAGGCGTGGTGGTCGTCGGCGTAGCGCAGCAGCCGGAAGGTGTACGGCCGTTCCCCGTCGGCCCAGGGGGTGACGAAGTCGCGTGAGTGCAGCGCCGACGCGTAGTGCGTGAACTGCCGCTCGGAGGCGGCTGTCACGCTCTGGTGACGCACGATCCGCTCCCCCGGGGCGAGGGGCCGGACGCGCTGGGCCGGGGCGTCGGCCCCGGGCCGGGCGACGAGGTCCATGCGGAGCGCGTCGTGCCGTGCCACGAAGCCGTGGACGGCCTCGGTGAAGGCGTCCGGATCGAAGGGGCCGCGGATCTCGTAGGAGAGCCGCACGTTGCGGCGGGCCCGGGTGGAGCCGCGGATGTTGGCGTGGTACCACTCCTGCTCGTACGTGAGCGGCACGATCCGGTCGCGGGGGTCGCCGGCGGTCAGGTCAGGCACAGGAACTCCCCTCCGGCGGCCCTGAGTTCGGCGGGTGATCCGGCCTCGACGACCTTGCCGTCCCGGACGACCAGGACGTGGTCGGCGCGCTCCAGCACGGTGAGGCGGTGGGCGATGACGACGGCGGTGGTGCCCGCGTTCAGCAGGTTGTCGAAGATCTCCTCCTCCAGCTGCGGATCGAGCGCGCTGGTCGCCTCGTCCAGCACGAGGAGCCGGGGTCCGCGCGCCAGTGCCCGGGCCAGGATGATGCGCTGGCGCTGGCCGCCCGACAGCCCGTGTCCGCCCGGGCCCACCAGAGTGTCGTAGCCCATCGGGAGGGCGGCGATCTCCTCGTGGACGCAGGCCGCCTTGACCGCTCTGATCAGGTCGGCCTGGTCCGGTTCCCCGGCGCCGAAGGCGATGTTCTCGCGGATGGTGCCGCTGAAGAGGTGGGCGTTCTGGTTGACGTAGCCGATCTGCCGGCGGTAGCCGGGCCGGTCCAGGTCCGCGAGGTCGGTGCCGTCGACGGTGATGGTCCCCGACGTCGGCAGGTACAGCCCCGCCAGCAGCATGCCGAGGGTGGACTTGCCCGAGCCGGAGCGGCCGACGACGGCGACGAACTGCCCGGGACGGATGTCCAGTTCGACCCCGGACAGGGCGGGGGACGGGGCGCCCCGGTAGCGGAAGGAGACGCCTTCGGCGGTGATCGCGGCGGCCTGTCCGGCGGGCGCGGGTGCGGGTGTCCGCGCCGCGCGCGGCTCCGGCTCGGCCTGGAGGACGTCGTCGAGCCTGGCCAGGGTGGGCCGGACGGAGGCGAGTTGGGAGACCGCGGCGAACATGCCCTCCAGGGGCGCGAACAGCGCGGTCGTCAGGGCCATGAAGGCGAGCGTGGAGCTGAGGGAGTCGTGCCCGTCCAGCACCCGCCAGGTGCCGGCGAGCAGCACCACGACGGGCGCGCCGAACTGGACGGTCCGGCCGACCGCGGTGAACGCCGCGAGGCTCCGGCGTGCGCGCAGGCGCTTGTTGACCTCGCGGACCAGGGCGTGCGACCAGCGTTCGACGGCCTCGCCCTCGACACCGGCGGCCTTGAGCGTGGTGATGCTCTCCAGCATCTCCACCAGTTCGTTCTGCGCCCTGGTCTGCTGCTCCAGGACCTCGTGGTTCAGGGCGGCCTGCCGGCGCCAGGTGACCGCGGTCAGCCCGGCCTGGACGGCGATCAGCCCGACGACCAGGGCGGCGAGGACCGGGTTGGCGAGGACGATCGCCGCCAGGTAGACGACGATCAGCACGCTGTCGAACACGGCGGAGACGGCGGTGACGCTCAGGACCTGGTTCAGGGTGCTGCTGGTGCGCACCCGCATCGCCAGGTCACCGGCGTTGTGCACGGTGAAGTAGTCGTACGGCAGCGAGGCGAGGTGTTCCATGACGCCCCAGGTGAGCTGTTTCTCCACCAGGGCCTGGCGTTTGATCAGCAGGAGCGATCTGATCAGTTGCAGGGTGAGGAACAGCGCGACGAGCGCGCCCAGTCCGGCCGTGGTCAGCCACAGCTCGGAGCGCAGCCTGCCCGGGAGCACGTGTCCGACGAGCCGGCTGATGGTGAGGGGCAGGACGAACTCGAAGGCCATCAGGGCCAGGGAGGCGGCGGCGATGCCCCGCAGCTCTCCGGGCCCGGGTCGCAGGTGCCGCAGTCGGGCCCACGGCCCGGCGGTGCCCGCACGGCGGCGGGCCCGCGCGCGGCGCTCCAGCGGCGGCTCGAACTCCAGGGCCACCCCGGTGAACGCCTCGCCGACGGCGGCCCAGGTCAGCCTGCGCCGGCCGTGTGCCGGGTCGACGATGTCCACGTGGTCCCGGGTCGCCGCTTCGAGCACGACGAAGTGACTGAAGTTCCAGAACAGGATGGAGCCGGCGGGCAGGTGCCGGAGCCCCGCGAGATCCGTCCGCACCCCGCGCCCCTTGAGCCCGAACTCCCGGGCGATCTCCAGCAGCGTCCGGGCCGAGGCGCCGTTGCGCCCCGAGTCCGCCCGGGCCCGGACCGTCTCCAGTTCGGCCTCGACGCCGTGGTGGCGCAGGGTCATGACCAGGCAGGCGGGACCGCAGTCGCTGACCTGGGTCTGGAAGCAGACCGGCACCCGGGGACGGCGGCGTCCTTCGCGCAGCCGCCCGAGCAGCGAGCGCCCCAGCGCGGAGAGGCTCCTTCTGGGCCGTGGCGTCAGATCGTGTCCGAGCATCGGGCCGAGGCCGCGGTGCCCGTGGTGGTGCTCGACCGCCTCGGAGCGGAAGCGTGCTGTGTTCGTCATCCCGTCAGTCCTCACCCGACGGGGTGACGCCGGCGTCGGCCGGCGTCACCCTTCATGTGGTGCCGGCTCAGATGCAGGCCGCGTCGGTGTGCACGGTGCCGCCACCCACGATGTCGTCCAGCTCCTCGTCGGACAGAGCGGCGATGTCGATCTGGTTGTTCTCCATTTTCATTTCCTTTCACGAGGGGGCGGTGGACGCCTTTTGCAATCCATCGCGAAATGAACTCTAACAGCCGTCCGGAACCGTCAACAAGAGCAAGGCGGAAGAATTCTGAAATCAATATCGGAGAATGCAAAAAGGCATCCCGAAATGCAGACCGGACGCGCCTTTTAATCATCGAGGCGGGAACGATCTGCTTTCGGGATGCTTTGCTTTTCGAGATGGGGTTGCTACGACAGTTTCTCCGCCAGCTCGGTGAGCGACAGCGCGGACCGGGGCGCGGGCGCCGTGGCCAGCCGGGCCCGTCTAGCGCGGCGGACCAGTTCCTCGGGGTCCAGACCGGCCAGCCGCGCCCGGACGTGGGCGAGCACCTCGGCGGCCGAGGAGACGATCGCCTCGTCGTCCACCGGGCGCGGGGCCAGGCCCAGGCCCTCCAGGGAGAGCGACTGGAGGCTGCGGCACAGGTCCACCAGGGCGATCTCCCGGATGGTCAGGGACAGGTGTGCCGACAGCCCCTCGTCGCCGGTGGCCTGGTGGGCGAAGCCGCGCGGCAGGTAGAGGACGTCGCCGGGCCCGAGGGTGGTCCGCAGGACCGGGGCGGGGGGCCGCTCGCCGCCGACGCTCCCCGGGCCCCAGTGCCCGTCGGGCGGTCCCTCGTGGACATGCCACTCCTTGCGGCCGGCGACCTGGACGACCAGGACGTCCGCGTCGTCGCGGTGCAGCGGCAGGCCCTGGTGCCCGGCCGGCGTGACGAAGAAGAACGCCTCCACCGGGCGTTGCAGCTCCATGGCCAGTTCGGCCAGCACGGCACCCGTGGGCCGGTGCCACTGGTCGAGGCAGCGCAGCAGCAGGGTCGCGCCGTCGTCCAGCAGCGCCCGGATCTTCGCCTCGTCGGCGAAGCCGCGGTGCACCGAGCGGTTGACGGTCCGGGCGGACGTGTAGGAGTCGGCCCCGAGCGGCTGCTCGGCGTTCGTCATCTCGATGTAGGGCTCGCGGAGGAAGCCGCTGGCCAGGGCGTCGTCGACGTCCTGGAGCCCGAACGGGCTGCGGCCCCCGCCCGCCGGCCGGAAGACCGCCGGCCGGCGGCGCCAGTACGAGGTGAAGAAGGTGTCGGGGTCACCGACCCACCGGGCGAGTGTCGGTGCGTGCACCGGGGCCTCCTCATCGGGTTCTCCGGCGGGCACCACACGGACCCGTGGGCCTGGTCCGCGTGGAGCGCCGCGCATGTCCGTCATCGTGCCGGGCCGGCGGCCGGCCCCACAGTCCCGAGAACACGGGACAGCCGGCCCGCTCCTCAGGCGTCCTGGAGGTCCCTGACGGTGGTGTGCGGTTCTTCGAGCCGGAGGGCCAGAACGACCAGTTGGGTACGGTTCGCGGCGCCCACCTTCGCCCGGATCCTGCGGATGTAGGTGTCGACCGTGTGCCTGCTGATGCCCAGACCGCGCGCGATGGCGTCGTAGGTGCCACCGCTGGGAAGCCACCTGAGGATCTCCAGCTCGCGCGGGCTGAGGGGCTGGGTGCGCTCGTCACCCGCCGTCTGCGTGATTTTCATCGACTCCCCTTTCGCCGGGTTCCTGCGGAATCCGGTATGCAGCGACGGGGTAAATCGAAGCAGGCCCTGATCAACGGCTGATCCGTCGCGCACTGGACGGCCGATAAACGACGGTTCGACAGGCCGGCCGGTGGCGGGTGTCGACCGCCGTGCTTGACCGGCCTTCCCGGGTGTGACATAACCATTCCCGCCGGGTGACAGGGTAGTTTTCACATGCGTTCCCCGCCCCGGCGGAATTCCTGGTTCCGCTCTGCCGGAAATCTCACATGTACCGGAGGCAAGAGCAGTGGAATGCGGGTGCCGGCCTTTCGTCCCCCTCGCCCGGTTCGCGGGCCCGGCCGGCGGCAAGGCGGCGGGACTGCGGCGTCTGATCGCGGCGGGACTGCCGGTCCCCGAGACCTGGGTCATCACCGACGACCTCCTGGAACGGACCTCGGACGGGTGCCTGCGGGCCGGGGCGCGGGCCCTGGTGGACACCGCCCTGCGCGGCGCCCCGGCGGTCGTGCGCAGCTCGGCCGAGAACGAGGACGTGCCGCTGGCGACCGGGGCCGGGGTGTACCGCAGCCATCTGGACCGGCGCACCCCGGAGGAGATCGTCGCGGCCGTCCGCTGGGTGCGCGCCGCGCGGGGGGAGGCGGACGCGCGGGCCTACCGCAGGATGCGGCACGGCAGCGGCGGCAGCCGGGTGCACGTGCTGGTGCAGCGCATGATCGGCTGCCGGAGCTGGGGGGTGCTCTACACCCGTGACCCGGTGTCGGACGAGCCGGGGATGCTGGTGGAGTCGAGCCGGGGCACGAGCGTCCCGGTGGTCGCCGGGCGGGGCTGCGAGGAGTCCTACGTCCTGCCGCCGGCCTCGGCGGGAGGCGCCGAGCCGTCGTCCTGGGAGCTGGACGGCCGTCCGCTGCCGGACCTGCTGTGGCGGCTGGGCGGCGTGCTGGAGCGGGAGTTCGGCGGTCCCCTGGACGTGGAGTGGGGCGAGGACGGGCAGCGCCTGTGGGTGTTCCAGGCCCGCCCGCTCACCCCCGAGGGCCCGGTGCCGGCGGCTCGGCACCGCCCTCGGCCGCCCTCGACGGCGCTGCCGGTCACTCCCCTCGGCCGCGGGTACGCCGTCGGCGTGCCGGTACCGGCCTCCAAGGGACCGGCGCTGCCGGGCTCGATCGTGCGGCTTCCCGTGCTGCCGACGGCCGGTGAACTGGAGGGGCTGCGGCGGGCCGCGGGGCTGGTCGTCCGCGCGGGCAACGTGCTCTCCCACTCCGGGGCCCTGTGCCGGGAGGCGCGGCTGCCGGTCGCGCTCGCTCCCGGCGGGTTGCCGGGCGACTGGGCGGGACCGGTGCTGCTGGACGCGGTGGCCGGCGCGGCGGCACCGCTGTCGGCGCTGCCACCGCGCGAGCGGGCGGCGGCGGTCGCGGCCGTCCAGTTCCGCGCCGGACTCCGGCCGGCACCGGCCGGCACACCTCCGTACCCGGCGCCGCTGCGCGCCGGCCGGCGCCGTCAGTCGGTGGGGCACCGCCGGCCGCCCGCCACGGCCCGGCGACGGGCGGCCGGGCGGGCCGAACTCTGGCTGGCGGACCGGCACATGTCCGCCTTCGCCGACAGCCGCGCCGTGCTGCTGTCGGTCGCCGGCGCCCCCCGGGTCCGCTTCGCCGGCCGCGCGGGCGGTGCCGGCGTGGAGGTGGCCGTGCCGTCGTGGCGGGCCGGTGGCGCGCTGCTGGACCGGCTCGGTTTCCAGCGGGTCCGCCGGGCCGGGAAGTCCGCCGCCCGGCACGGGGGGACGCTCCGGTGACCCGCCGTGTGGTGATCTTCTCCGACTGCACGGACGTGGCCGCGGCCGAGTTGCAGCTGGCCGTGGACCGGGCGGTGTGGGAGACCGACCCCACCCTGTCGGTGCAGGTCGGTCCGCTGGTCCCGGTGCGGTCGTACTCGGTGCTCAACACGGCGTTCCTCACCCGGCTGATCGCGGAGTCGGCCGCCCCGGGGACCGTGCTCATGGTCGTGGTCAACAGCCGGCCGGAGCGCACCGAGCGCCTCGTCGGCCGTACCGAACGCGGCGACCTGATCTTCACCGGGGCCAACACCGGTGCCCTGGGCTGGCTGGCGGCGGACCTGGGCGTGCGCGAGTGCTACGAGCTGACCGACCCGGGGTTCGTGCCCTTCGGCGGCAAGTACGTCCACGCGCCGGCCGTCGGCGCGCTGGCGGCCGGGACGCCCCTGGCGCGGCTGGGGCGTCCCTTCCCGGCCGGCCGCATCCGCCGGCTGCTGCCGCAGGACGGGACCGTCGTGCACGTCGACAACTTCGGCAACGCCAAGTTCCCGCTCGACGCGGGCGCGTTACGGTTCGGCGACCGGCTGCGGGTGCGCGTCGGTGACCGTGTCCTGGACGCGGTCTACTGGAAGCGGATGATGGAGCTGGCCGACGGCACCTGGGTGGTCTACCCGGGCAGTTCGCTGGGGCTGCACGAGCTGGGCCAGGTCCGCGCGGCGGGGCTGCACGGCCTCGACTGCGCGGTGGGCGACCGGATCCGGGTCGACGTGGCCGCCGGTTCCGGCCGGCCGTTCGGAGCGAAGTGACCGGGCGGCGCTCCGGCGCGCCGCGTCGCAAGTTATCGCCGGTAAAACTATTTTATGCAAGTCTCTTTTCCAAACCGAGGCCGTGGTAGCTTACCCGCCGACTGCGCATATCACTCCGGCAACCACCCGCTAGGAGCCGACCGAATGATTGGCCTGCCCCCGACCAACGCGTCGCTCCATTTTTCTCTGCTGGGTGAAGTCCGGGCATACCGCGGCGAAACAGAGCTGCGCGTGGGCAGCCCCCAGCAGCAGGCCATGCTCGCCGTGTTGCTGCTGAGCGTCGGTCAGACGGCCACGGCCACCGACCTGCTCAGCGGTCTGTGGGGGGACAATGGTCCGCATTCGGCCATTACCACCCTGCGGACCTACGCTTGGCGGCTTCGGAAGGCGCTGGAGAACGACAGCAAGACGCCCCGTGTTCTGTTATCGCTGGGTGACGGCTACCGGCTGGACCTCACCGGTTCCACGGCCGATTTCCTCAAGGCCGAGGAACTGGCCCACGAAGCCAGGCGGTTGCGGCAGTCCGGCGATGTCGAGGGCGCGTTCCAGCGGCTGGAGCAGACGCTGGCGCTGTGGCGCGGGACCCCGCTGACGGCCGTCCCTGGTCCGTTCGCCGAGCGCGAGCGGGAACGTTTCGAGGAGTTCCGGCTGCGCCTCCAGGAGGAGCGGATCGACGCGGCGCTGGCCATGGCCCGCGGTCCTGAGCACACCGCGGAACTCGTCTCCCTGGTGCAGGCGCATCCGCTGCGCGAGCGGCTCGTCGGGCTGCTGATGCGCGCCCACTACCAGTCCGCACGGCAGGCGGAGGCGCTGGCCGCCTACCGGCGTACCCGTCAACTCCTCATCGACGAACTCGGCATCGACCCCGGTCCCGAGCTGAAGGCGCTGCACGACGCGATCCTCCAGGGCAGCCTGGACGAACGGCCCGCCGCGCCGACCAGGGCCGTCCCGCTCCACCCGCCGGACACCGCGGCGGCCGGCACCGGTACCGGCACCATCACCGACCCTCTCCTGCGGACCGCCGAGGACGAGACCGGCCGTACGGGCGTCGGCCTGGTGCCCGTCCCGGCCGGGGACGCGGCCGCCGCGCCCTTCCGGGCACCGACCCCCGTACCCGCCCAGCTTCCCCCGGGCCCGGCCGACTTCACCGGCCGGGCGCACTCGACGGTGACCCTGTGCTCGGCGCTGAACGTGCCGACCCGGGCCTTCCTGCCCATCGTCGCCCTGGTCGGCATGGGCGGTGTGGGCAAGACCTCCCTCGCCCTGCATGTGGCCCACCGGGTGCGGGACTTCTACCCGGACGGCCAGCTGTACGCCGATCTCCGGGGCGCCGGAGAGCCCGCCGCCCCGGAGACGGTACTGGCCGGGTTCCTGACCGCCCTCGGACTGGCGCCCGTGGCGATCCCCGAGGGCGTGGAGGCCCGGACGGCCCTGTTCCGGACCATGACCGACCGGCGCCGTATCCTCGTCGTGCTCGACGACGCCCGGGACGCCGCGCAGGTCCGCCCGCTGCTGCCCGGGACGGCCATGTGCGGGGTGCTGATCACCAGCCGCACCCGGCTGGCGGGGCTCCCCGCGGCCGTACAGACCGAACTGCCGCCCTTCTCCACCGACGAGGCTCTGGACCTGCTGGCCCTGATGATCGGCCGCGAGCGGGTGGACGCCGAGCAGGACAGCGCCGTCACGCTGGTCTCCCAGTGCTCCCTGCTGCCGCTCGCCGTGCGGATCGTCGCCACCCGGCTGGCCGCCCGGCCGAACTGGTCGATCGCCTCGATCGTCCAGCGCCTCGCGGACGAGCACCGGCGCATCGACGAGCTGAGGGTCGGGGAACTCACCGTCGACGCGGTCTTCGAGGTGGGCTACCGGCAGCTGACCGGCGAGCAGGCCCGGGTCCTGCAACTGGTCTCCACCGTGGAGACGTCCAGCCTCTCCGCGAGCGCCGCGTCCGCGCTGCTGGGTGCCGGCCGGCCGGAGGCGGAGGAACTCCTCGAAGGCCTCGTGGACGTCGGCATGCTCCAGTCCCCGGCCCCCGGGTTCTACCGGTTGCACGATCTGCTGCGGGCCTTCGCACGGCGCAAGGTCACCGGTGACGTCCTCCCCCTGCTGCGCCCGCTGGTCGCCTTCCAACTGGACTCCGCGCTCTCCGCGTTCGAGCACGTCGTCGCCGGCGACCCGGTACGCGGCGCGCTCCAGCCGCGCGAGGCCACCGGACTGCGCTTCACCTCGGCGGAGCAGGCCCGGTCGTGGGCCGTGGCCGAGGGCGAGAGCGCGCTGCTGCTGGCCGGCCAGATCGCCGGCGCGGTCCTGTCCCGGCCCGCCGCCGAGGCGGACGGCAGCCCGCTCGGCGGCGACCTGCTGCGCTCGGCCGTCTCCCTTTGCATCGCCCTCAGCCCGTTCCGGACGGACCTGCACGCCTGTGACTGGGCCGGCGTGTCCCGCCTGTTCACCGCGGCAGCGGCGCACTGCGACGACCTGACGGCCGAGGCCCGCGCGCACTTCCTGAGCGGCAACAACGCTCTGGCCACGTGCCAGATCGCCGAGGCGGAGCACGAGACAACGTTGGCAATCCAGCAGTGCCAGGCCACCGACGACGTCGTCATCCAGCGGCAGGCGCTCAACGACCTCGGTCTGGTAAGGCAGTTGCAGGGTCGCTACGAGGAGGCGATCGCCTGCTTCGACGAGGCCGTCACCCTGGCCCGGCAACTGGGGCACCGTTCCGGCGAGGCGACCTCCGTGATCAACAGCGCGCTGGTGCGGGTCTACAACGGGCAGCCGGCGGACGCCGTGGAGATCTGCGACCGGGTGCTGCGCGACCGGCTCGCCGACCACGACAGCGCGAGCATCGCCTACGCCCAGTACGTGCTGGGATTCGCCCATCACACCCTGGAGGACTTCGACACGGCCGTGGGGCACTACGAGTCGTCTCTGGCCATGTCGACCCTGCTGGGCCTGCGCGGCCACGAGGCCAACGCCCGCTTCCGGCTGGCGAAGACGCTGCTCGCCGTCGGATCGCTGCAACGCGCCTTCGAGGAGGCGTCCGCCGCGGCCGTCCTGTGCGAGAGGATCGGCGACACCCGGAACCAGGCGCACGCACTCCTGGTGCTGAGCGCGCTGCACGAGCGGCTCGGTGACCCGAGTGAGGCGGAGCGGTCCCGGACCCGGGCGCAGGAGATGTTCGCCCGGCTGGGGCTGGCGCCCGACGGCAAGGCCCCGGCCGGCCCGGAGAGCACGTCTCCCGCGGCCGGCCGGGGCACCCCGGGCGTGACCGGGGCCGGGGTGGTCACCTCAGCTCGATAACCACCCGGGCAGGGACTCCTCGAAGGGGATCTGGCGTGCGGTGGCGGCCGGGCCGCGCCGCTGCACCGCACGCCAGGGGCTGCGCGAGGCGACGACGAACAGGTTCGCGCCCCGGGCGGCGGAGTCCGGGTCCAGGAGCAGTTCCTTCTCCATGTTCAGCACCCGGCGGAAGACGGCGACATCGCTCAGGTACTCCTCGGTCGAGGGTCCGCCGGTCGCCTGGCCCGGGCGCGGGTCCGGCAGCACCAGGCTGGGGAAGCCGACCAGCAGATCGACGGTGAGCCCGGCGGCGTAGTGGATCGCCCGGATCTCGCCCGGGGTGAACAGGTGCCGGTAGGGCTCCGCCGCGCGGACCCAGCGCTCACCGGTCAGGCTGATCTCGGCGTCCTCGACCCGCCCGGCGGCCAGGTCGAGGGAGGCCGCGTACCAGCGGCTGGGCAGGAACGAGGCCATCACCCCGTTCTCCGTCAGGAGCGTGGCGAGCGAACGGACCACGGCGGCGGGATCGTCCACGAAGCCGAGCACGTGGTGGGTGTTGAGGATGAGGTCGAACCGGCGGTGGCCGAAGTGCTCGGCGGCCGTCTCCACCCTCCCCAGTCCGTGCGCCACCCGGTCCGCGTAGCCGTGCCGGGCGCTGCGGCCCTCGGCCAGCGTCAGCATCTCGGGCGTCATGTCGTACAGCACGCCGGTGGCGTCCGGCCGCTCGACCGCGAGGCGGCAGCTCCACTTGCCGGTACCTCCGCCGGGCTCCAGGAAGGAGAATCCCGGGGGCAGCCGTGTGAGCACGGACTGCTCCAGCGTGGTCCACAGCAGTTCGTCGCTCAGCTCGCCGAAGAATCCTCTTCCTCGCTCGTCATAGCTCCTCGCCTTCTGCGCGAAGTACCCCTGGACGTCGACAGCTTCCCTCGTTGTCATCCCGCACTCAGACCTTTCGCCGTCTCGTCACCCGACGACGGCGTCCACATGGTTGGTTTCCGGACGGCAAGATCACGGGTGCGTACACCTGCGACTGTCGGTACGGGACGACTGCGGGCCCGGCACGGACGGCCTCCGCACTCCCCTCACCTCCCGGTCGGCAACGCGGTCCGTGGTCGGCGGAACCACTCTAGACACTCCGCATCGACGCGGCGTCAACGGCCGATCTCCGCGGCCGTCGATCGCCCGGGTTCCGCCAGTTCGGCGGCTTCCTGGACGTGGATCGCGGTGAGTGTGGGAATCCGGTACCAGTCGTCGGCGTCCGCGGACCCCCCGAGATGCTCGATGAGATAGACGTCCGCGAGATCCTCCAGCAGCTTCCCGGCCGTGCCGCGGTCGACGCCCAGCACCCGGGACGCGGACCTCGCGTGGAACGGGTCCGCGACGGTACGGGCGAGCGCGAGCAGCAGCGTCCGGTGCTCCGTGGGCAACTGGCACAAGGCGGCCTCGATGCCGGTGCGCACGCTCAGTTCGCCGTGCACGAGTTCGTCGAGCCGGCGCCGGGGGTCGGCCAGCCGGGCCGCCATGGTCTCCAGCGACCAGTACGGACGGCCCGCCATCCGAGCGCCGACGATCCGCAGCGCCATCGGCAGACCGCCGGTCAGCTCGGCGATCCGGTGCGCCGCCGTGGGCTCGGCGCGGACCCGCTCCCATCCGACGGTGGCGCCCAGCAGTTCCAGGGACTCGGTCGCGTCCAGGGGTCCGAGCTGCACCAGTACGGCTCCCGGCGGGACGGCGGCCCGGCGGCGGGAGGTGAGCAGGACGCCGCAGGAAGAGCCGCCCGGCAGCAGGGGACGGATCTGCGCCTGGGTGGCGATGTGGTCGAGGAACACCAGCACCCGCCGGTCGGCCAGCAGGCTCCGGTAGAGCGCGGCGCGCTCCTCGGTGCCGGCCGGTACGTCCGCCGCGGGCACGCCCAGTGCCAGCAGGAAGCGCCGCAGGATGCGGTCCGGCGGTGCCGCGTAGGCGCTGCCGCCGAGGTCGGCGAAGAGCTGCCCGTCCGGGAAGTGACTGTGCGACAGCTCGTGTGCCACCCGCAGGGCGGTGACCGTCTTCCCCGTTCCCGACGCCCCGGCCAGGCACACGACCGGCACGTGCCGGCCACCGCCCCGGCCGGTGACACAGGCCTCCGTGACCAGTGCCAGCGTCTTGCGTCGTCCGACGAAGTCGCCGATGCCGGGCAGGAGTTGCCGGGGTACGGCCGTCCGGGTCGCGGTCTCGGTCACGACCGCGGTGCCCGGCCAGTCCAGGGCGGGGTCGCGGGCGAGGATGCGTGCCTCCAGGCGGGCCATCTCCTCGCTCGGCTCCAGCCCCAGTTGTTCCACGAACTCGCGTCGTCCGCGCCGGCAGACGTCCAGCGCCTCGGCCGTACGGCCCGACCGGTGCAGCGCCTGGACGAGCTGGAGCCGGGGCAGTTCGCGCAGCGGATGACGGGCCACCCGCTCGATCAGCTCACCGATCACCTCACTGTGCCGGCCGAGCGCGAGGTTCCATTCGATGCAGTGGTCCATGGCGCGCTGGAACTCCTCGTCCAGGTGCACCACCCTGCTCTGGATCACCTCGCTGTCCACGTCCGCGCAGCCGGGGCCCTTCCAGTGGGCGAGCGCCTGCCGCATCAGGGCGATGGCCTCCTCGTAGCGGCTCTGGCGCGCCAGTTCCGCCGCCTTCGCCGAGGACGTCCGGAACAGCTGGAGGTCGACCTGGTCGAACGGCACCCGCAGCAGGTATCCGCCGGGCAGGGTCTCGATGGGGGTCTGCGCGCCCATCCGCGCCAGCAGGCGCCGCAGCGCCGACACGCAGGTGTGCACCTGGTTGCGGGCGGTGTCCGGCGGCCGTTCGGACCAGATGGCCTCGATCAGCGTCTCCAGCGACACGACGCGATCGGCGGACAGCAGCAGTGCCGCGAGGACCACCCGCTGCCGGCGCGAGGCCACGTGGACGCGCTGTGTCCCGCGTACGACGGCGACCGGGCCCAGCACTTCGAAGAAGACGTCCTGTGGATCGCGCACCGGCTGCGGTTCGCCCGGCTCGGCCGGCGGGGGGATCGCGCCGCTCTCCGGTGCCCGGGCCCGTCCGTCGGGGCCGGTACGGTCCCTGCGGGAGGCGCGTGCACCGGCCTCACCGACCGGGTGTTGCATGAGCATGGCTTCGCCCCCGTCCACCGTCACTGGTTCCTCCGCATGACCTGACCGGAGACCAAGGGTGGCAAAGGCGGTTCGACAGGCGGTCAATCCCGGATGACCGCCGATGTACGCGCGATGAGCGAGCCGGGCGGGGGGGGGGGGGGGGGGGGGGGGGGGGGGGGGGGGGGGGGGGGGGGGGGGGGGGGGGGGGGGGGGGGGGGGGGGGGGGGGGGGGGGGGGG